>NZ_JAUWQB010000149.1 GCF_030611305.1 Desulfobacula sp.
TTCTGAAAATAGCAGCCTCCTTATTTTATATCTCCAACTCACAACTCATATCTCACCACTTTTATTTAAACGACGCTGCAATAACTCATGTCATCCACAGGGTTGTTATGATTTGCTCTCACCTTATGGCAAATATCCAGACCATCCTGAACTTGTTTGACACAAAATACTTCTTGGTGGTATAGATACTGAAATCTGAAGCAAAAGCCCGGAACAATGTTCTCGGCACTTGAATCTCGATATAACGAAAATCGACAGATTTGTTCGCTGCTTTTGTGTGGGTGAGGTTTTTTCAAATCCATTAGAATTATAGATCGTCAATATTTTTTGAATAAGAAAAAGACTTATCAAAAACGGAAGGCAATATGGGGGAAAAGATTGAAGGCGCAAAGCAATATTTATTCCCATAGCTCCATTTCTTAACAACGGGAAAGAGCATAAAAACTTTCGTATCAAATCGGAAGACGTCTTAACTTTCACAGTACATATTTCCTCTGGATCTATTTGAGCCTTAAAGTTCGGGCAGTAACATTCTTAAGCTCGCATATTCTGAGAGATCATTTAAGAAGCACTCTGGGGGTACAGTGTTGCGTTAATAACGGTGAAGGAACAAGTTCGCGACTGCATAGCTGATCAGATTCACGGATTTTGAATAGACCGAATTGTTAATTTATTATTAATAATTAAATAAGATACAAGGAGTTAAATAATGAACATACGTGTAATGGTCGATATGTCAGTCACTTTGCTGCATCATGGACATATAAGACTTCTCAGGAAAGCCGCAAAATATGGAGAGGTAGTGGTTGGGCTTTCAACCGACCAAGACATTAAGAAATATAAAGGGCACACACCTCTTCTGACATGGGGATTCAGAAAAGAGATAATGGAATCAATCAGGTATGTGACAGAGGTCGTTTCGGTGCCCTACATTATCACCGAAGCTGTGCTTGATAAACACGGGGTCCAATTTCTTGTACATGGGGACGACAATTCCAATACTATCAGTGAGGACAGGCTGATTATATTGCCCAGGACCCCTGCGATCAGTAGCAGCATGTTGTTGGAGTACAATCGTCGAATCAACATCATACAGCGTACCATGGATTCTGATTTTTCAAGTTCATTATTAACACAGTCCTCAAATCTCGAAAAATGTTAATGGAAACAGGCCTTAGCTATGATGACTTCGTTGATATCTTTGGGCCTCAAATAGAAAGCCCTGAAGCGTTCGATATATTCTTTGAGAATCCAATTAATTCTATTTCCAAAATGGCACAAGAAATGCGGATTGAGCTTCTGATTGATATATTGACTACTTGATGCCAGATCCTACCCTTTCAGGGTGGACTATATAGTAACGCTTCTTCCGAACCTGATTTCCGGTTGATCTTTGAAGGATTTTTAAACTGATTTTGTAATTGAGGCCGACTTGCCGGTAGATGATAGCTTAATTTTTAATTATATAAGGATAAATGTTTCTAATGACTGAGTATAACTTTCACCAGGGTTTTGAACGGCTGGCAAATGCCTGGTCCGGAAAAGGAGATCGTCCTCCTGTCTTTGCCCAGCTCCATGAGTTCGCCCTGCGGCAGAGTGGAGAATCTGGGAAAAAATTCTATCAGAATCCTGAAATTTTTGTAAAAGGCATATTAAATACTTCAAAAAATATCAGTCTGGATATCCCGGATATCGTATGGGATGCATATAATCTTGAGGCCGAAGCTCTTGGGGTAAAAGTCTTTTTCGAAGACAATGCATCTCCTGCCTTGGACCAGACCCCGATCATTGAAAATGAAAAAGATCTGGCTGCTTTAAAAATACCGGATCCGGAGGCATCCGGGCGTTACGGCTTTGCCATGGACTGCATGGAAATTTTCAGGAAACTGACCGGTGTGGCAAGTCCCCACAGTTTTTGTTCTCCAATGAGCCTTGCAACTCTGTTGATCGGTTATGAAAAAATCGTTATGGCGGCGTATACAAATCCTGATTTTGTCCACAAGGTGTTGACCGTGATCACAGAAGAAGTGATAGCCCCGTATATTAATGCCGTTTTTAACCGGTTTGAAGATTGTCCTGCTGCAGACGGAGCTGATGCTCTGTCATCTCTTCCTTTTTTGACCCAGGAGATGCTGGAAAATTTCAGTGTTCCCTATATCCTGCGGCTCAGAGAATTATGTGGAGACCGGGTGGTGGTCCGCAACTGGTGGGGGGATTCATTTTCCAAAGATCTGGATGCTTTTTGGGACATGAAGATGAAGGTAGGCAATAAGGTTCTTGAAGTTCAGGACCCGGATCTTTTCAAAATCGGACCTGATAAGGTCATGGCATATGCGAAAAAGCAAAACTGTCCGGTCATCCTTGGTGTGGATCAGACCCTTCTTGCCAACGGAACACCGGGTGAGATTGAAGAGCGGGTAAAAGAGTATGTCAGGGTTGGCGGTCAGAACCGGAAACTGGTGCTCTATCTGTGTAACCTGAATTTTTCAACACCACCCGAGAATATTGCGGCAGCCGTATCAGCTGTTAATGAATACGGCTGGTATGAGGAAGAGGTGAAGTAAACCTGTAAAACGTTCAATCGGTTTTTCCATTAGTCTATCCATTGGTCTATCCGGTTTTCGTCGTAAAAAAGGTATGTAAAAGTAATGCTTAATCTTTTGTTTAAAAAACAAATCAGAATTGAATTATTGATTGAAGATTATCTGGGTGCCTTGGAACAGACCCAGAATAATTTCAGACAGGCTATGAATTCCTGTATTGATGATTCTGTCTGTCATAAATTTGAATCAAAGGCAGATGATATCAGAGATGAAATCAAAGCCATGATGTATGGTAATGCCCTGATTCCCGATTCCAGGGGAGATAACTGGTGACACATAGTATTCATAGGGCTCAGTCCAGACAAAATTTGGGCACCCCCACATATGGTCTATAGGGCTTTTCCAGTCTTGAGTTTTTAATTCAATTATATGAGCCAATGGCGTCATCCCGGACCATTTCCCAGTACTAATTTTTATAATATAGCAAATTGAATGGACCTGGTTGCCAAGAACCCTCGGTTCACAGGGTCGAAAAAAATTAGCTTAAGTATGTATAAAGTTGAATGGGGTCATACAATTTCTAATACTGATATTCTCCAAATAAGTTGAATAGTTACCTTCAAATTTGATTATGCTTATTTCTTTGTAAAGTTGATTTTTATAGGCCGGAGATAAACGGAATTCTGTTTATCATGATTTTTTGGGTTTATACTGTTAGAAAATAACAATTTCTTAAAAAAGCTTGTTGTAATTCCCATGTCTCTCTGATAGCAATTTGGGTGTTATCCTGTTTGTTATTTTTTTTGTATGTTCAACAGAAAAAAAATGGTGAATTCCTTGTTGGATTTAATAAAGGAGTATCAATTGACATATTCGTTCAGAATTAGGATCAATAGCTCTCTTACTAACACAATACAAACAGAAGAAAGTGAAATAGCCATTCCTTCTGAAAACGAGAATTACGCAATTTCATTGCGATCTGAAAATGGGTTGCCAATTAAAGAGTCTGATCAATTTTCTTTAATTGGGTCTGGTTATCCTTCTGAGGAAGAAGCAAACTCAGAAGGCGTAAAAATTCAAAGAGCTTTAATGGTGGCCCTAGCTAAGGTAAGAATTGGTGCGGATTATGGTCATAGAGCTGCTAAAAGTGTTATGACTAAGTATGGCCTTAAGTGGGCTGAAAAAAAGACTGGAGTACGAGTACGCTTACTTGATAATACTCATGGGCTAATGGTGTATAAAACCTATCCAAAGCCTAAATTTGTATCAGTAAGTGGTCAGTTTGCTCACGGAGCAAATTGTGACTCATTTGTAGAAATATTCACAAAGTTGATTCAAAAAGAACCTGTATTACGCGAACGTGATTTAGTTGCTTTCACTCTGTTTAATGCTTCTTTCTTCCACCCAACGTCTGATAGTAGGTTCGTTTTGTTAGTTATGGCTATTGAAGCACTCATTGAGCCAATTGAACGTTCCCCAGATGCAGTTTTATTCGTTGACAACCTAATAAAACAAACAAAATATAGCGAGATAGAAAAGAATGAGAAAGACTCAATTGTTGGCAGCCTTAATTGGCTAAGAAAAGAATCGATTAACCAGGCTGGAAAGCGTCTCGTGTCAAGCCGCATACCAACTGAACAAAAATACAATGGCATGAGCCCAGAAAAATTCTTTTCTAAATGCTATCAGCTAAGAAGCGACTTGGTTCATGGAAACATTCCGTACCCTACCTTTAAAGAGATAGGAAGTGTAGTAGGCACGTTGGAAGTACTCGTTTCTGACTTATTAACAAAGCATTTCCTTGAGGAGATAGAATGATATCTAATCGGGTAGCCGGGGGTTTTAATCCCCCAGCCCCCACAACACCCTGCATGCGGGTCCGCACAGGGCGTTTCACCAAGATTACCGGGCCGAGGCCGGGTAATGAATTTTCACCCACTG
>NZ_JAUWQB010000045.1 GCF_030611305.1 Desulfobacula sp.
TTCTGAAAATAGCAGCCTCCTTATTTTATATCTCCAACTCACAACTCATATCTCACCACTTTTATTTAAACGACGCTGCAATAACTCATGTCATCCACAGGGTTGTTATGATTTGCTCTCACCTTATGGCAAATATCCAGATTTTGCATAAAAACAAACATGCTCCCAATAATAGTAGGAGCTGACATAATAGTTATACATAAGTAATGACTTATTAGTTTTTAACAGCATCAAGGAGGTGCCCGTGAAAGACAAACAAATGTTGTTTGACGAGCAACAAAAGAAAACAGGAATTTCCAGAAGAGCTTTTTTGAAAACCGTTACTGGAGCAGCCGCCGGAATCGGTATTTCTCAGGTGTTCAATCCAGCTCTTGTTTCAGCATTGGAAAAGGCCCTTGAACACCACCCGGTCCTCTGGATCCAGGGCCAGGGCTGCTCAGGATGTTCAGTTTCCCTTTTGAACAATGTTGATCCATCCATCGCAGATGTACTTCTTAAAGTTATCAGCCTTCAGTTCCATCCCACTGTGATGGCCAGTGAAGGTGAGATTGCCATGGAAAATCTTTATAAAATTGCAGAAGAATACAAAGGGAAATTCTCTTTGGCAGTTGAAGGTTCCATTCCAATGGCAGCAAATGGAAAATATTGTATTGTTGGAGAACTGGATCATAAAGAGATCACCATGGTTGACCTTGTAAAAGATCTTGGCGCAAAAGCAGGAAGCGTTCTATCTATAGGAACCTGTGCGGCTTTTGGTGGGATTCCGGCTGCCAATGGTGGTGAAACCGGTGCAACAGGAGTAATGGATTTCTTTCATATTTATGGCATTAAAACTCCAGTTGTCAATATCCCGGGTTGTCCTCCCCATCCTGACTGGATTGTCGGATCGATTGTTCATCTACTCACAAAAGGTCTTCCTGAATTAGATGACGATGGACGTCCGACTCTATTCTTTGGAGAGAATATCCATGATAACTGCCCGCGTGTTGAGGCATATGACCTAGGTGACATGTCTGAAAAACTCTCGGATGCAAAAGGCTGCCGTATGGAACTTGGTTGTAAAGGTCCGGATACATATGCTGACTGTTACAAACGCAAATGGAACAGTGGCATGAATTGGTGTGTGGACAATTCGGTCTGCATTGGTTGTGTTGAACCCGGATTCCCGGATATATCATCGCCTTTCTATGAACCCGCATAACACAATTATCCGAAACTTTTAAACTTGAGGAGGTTTTATTATGGCAGGCTGTAAACCACAAGCTGTTCCGGTCGTTGCCGGGAAAAAAATTAAGATTGCCATTGATCCTGTAACCAGGATTGAGGGTCACCTTAAAGTCGAAGTCGAAGTAAAAAACGGTGTTGTCGTTGATGCCAGAGTATTTGGCGGCATGTACCGCGGCTTTGAACAAATATTGATCGGCAGAGACCCAAGGGATGCCACCCAGATTACCCAGAGAATCTGCGGTGTATGCCCGACTGCACATGCAGTGGCATCATCACTTGCACTTGATGATGCATTCAAAGTTAAACTGACTAAAAATGGCAGGATTGCAAGAAACCTGATTTTGGGTGCCAATTTCCTTCAATCCCATATTCTTCATTTCTATCATCTTGCGGCATTGGACTATGTCAATGGTCCTGATGTTGCTCCATTTATCCCAAGATACGCAAAGAACGATGTCCGCGTTCCAAAAGACATTAATGACGTTGCTGTAGGCCAGTATCTTGAAGCCCTTGAAATGAGAAAAATCTGCCATGAAATGGTAGCACTTCTTGGCGGTAAAATGCCGCATGTTCAGGGTATCGTTGTTGGTGGAACCACAGAGATTCCAACCAGAGAAGCCCTGAATTTATATGCAGAACGTTTCAAAAAAGTCAAAAAATTTATCCTGGAAAAATATGTCCCTATAGTTTACCTGCTTGCAGGACCCTATGGAGATCTTCTCAAAACAGGCGGAGGCTATAAAAACTGTGTTTCCTGGGGCGTATTCCCAATGGATGATGCCGGCAACACACTTCTAAAAAGAGGTGTTTACAGTGATGGTAAGGATTATCCGGTTGATACGGCTCTCATCAAAGAATATGTCAAATATTCTTATTTTGAGGATTCTACTACAGGCTTAACTCCGACCCAGGGAAGGACCCTTCCTAACCCATACAAAGAAGGTGCATACAGTTTTATCAAAGCGCCTAGATACAATGGCAAACCCCATGAAGCCGGCCCCCTTGCAAGAATGTGGGTCACCAATCCTGAACTGTCAAAAATCGGTCAGGAAAAACTGGGTGTTAAAAACCTGCGTGATATCGGTGATGCAGCATTCTCTATTCTTGGAAGACATGTTGCCAGAGCAGAAGAAACCGTCATGGTTGCAGATGCTGTTGAACAATGGATAGCAGAAGCTGTGCCTGGTAAAGAGACTTTTGTTCCTGCTCCAATTCCTGATTCAGCAGAAGGACTTGGGCTTACTGAGGCACCTCGTGGTGCTCTTCTTCACTATGTTAACATTAAAAACAAAGTGATTGCCAACTACCAGATTACTTCGGCAACGATCTGGAATGCCAACCCAATGGATGATATGGGACAGAGAGGACCAATGGAACAGGCCCTTATTGGTGTACCTGTTCCTGATCCTGAAAACCCGGTTAATGTGGGACGTTTGATCCGCTCCTTTGACCCCTGACTGGGTTGTGCCGTCCACGTGCTGGACGCAGACACCGGCAAAGAAATTAAAGTGGAAATTCCATTATAATTTAAACGACTCTTTAATAAAACATAAGAGGGGGTGAGATTTTTCATCCCCTCTTATGTTTACATCAAGATATTTTGTTTTATCAGCTTCAATTTAGCAATTGCAATAAAGTGGAAAATTAAACAAATGAAAAAACTTTTGGTACTGGGTGTTGGCAATATCCTCATGATGGATGAAGGTGCCGGGGTTCATGCCGTTCATGAGTTCTGGAAGGAAACAGAAGACTTTGATGAAACCCTGGTTGACTTCATTGACGGAGGGACCTTTACCCAGGATATTTTCTACTTGTTTGAAGAATATGAGCAAGTACTGGTATTAGATATTGTCAGAGCCGGACATGAGCCTGGCACCATCTACAGCCTTGATGAAGACGACCTGGTGAAAAATGAGAAACAGGTATTGTCCCTTCATGATGTTGATCTTCTGGACTCCCTTGACATGGCCCGGATGAGAGGCCACAGACCTAAATTAAAAATAATTGGCATTGAACCTGAAAAAATTGACTGGGGAACCGAAATGACACCTGCCCTTGTCAAAGCCTTACCGTCATTCATGAAAGTGACCAGAAAACATATTAAGGAACTTCTCAGCTGAATATACATTTTCATAGAAAGGGCACAAATACCGAATTTTAATTTAAGAAATCCATGAAATCTGTCATGGTGTGAAATCCCGTACAATACGCGTACAAAGATATGCGAACTAATATATTTTTCTTATAAACCTTGCACAACAATTGAATCCAGCCATGTGTGGACTGATTTTGGATTGCACACTCAGAATAAAAAATCACTCTTATTTTTTAGTATTTACATTTGATTTGATAATAATTCTTGATATAATTTGTTCATGAATAGGGTAGTCAAATCGGCTTTTATCCTTTAACAACAGGCATTTTAGGATTTCGCCGAAAAGACATGCAAACAAAACCAATTTTTAGGAGGTATCATGAAAAAATGGTTTATATTAGCCGCTATAGCATTGATGGTAGCCGCAGCATCATGTGTTTGGGCTGCCGAAGATTTATCAAGGTCAAATTCCGTTAAAATGCAGAACATAATTTATGGGGCAACAATTGACGGCAAAGCATCTTTTTATCAAAAAAGAATTTATCTGGTTGATTCTGAATTTAAAATATTGTCCGACATTGGCAAGGATGCTGTAAAGAAAATTGCATTTTTAAAAGCCTACAGACAAAAGCTTATAGGTAATATGGTTGCTAAAAATGTAAAACTTAACACCTCCAGTATGGATTCCTTTTTAGGAACCAAGATACATAATATCAGAACCAGCATGGAAGCTTATTCTACAGAATAATAGAAACGTCAATACTGTTGCCCCTGTTTGAACCGCCCGCCAGTCAGGGCGGTTGCTTCACGATACAAACAGCCTTGGTTCATATCCCTATATGAACCAAGGCTGTTTGTATTATAACCTTCAGCAATTAATTCCCAATTACAAAATCAAAAAAACTCCATAGTCCGACAAAATTATCTCTAATAGTTCTTACCTGGCAGACACAATATTTATATTGACAAATCAATGGGAATTATGGTCTATTTTGTTTAGTGCAGTTTGCACAGTTTGCACAATGCATAAAAATTAGGCCAAGTTACCATGAAAACAAAACTCTGCCATACTGAAATCAAAATATTAAAAGCTGTATCGTTAATCAGTTTGATTATCCTTCTGGCTTTTGGAAATGTTTACGCTGATATACCCGACCCTGGCAAGTGGCAGCAAATTCATACGGAGAAAACAATCCTTTATTTCCAGAGCATAGATGATTTACACCAGTTTAACACCCGGATAAACTATGATCTGAATTGTCAAAAAAGTGAGAGAATAATTGATCAGAAAGTTGCTTCAAACCTGGCCGACACCATTGCCAAACAAATAGACGCGCTGTTCGGACGAACCCAGGAAATTCTTGAAATGCAGGGATTTACAAATAAAATTATTATTAAAATATTCAAAAACAAACAACAATTGAACCATGCGTTTTTTGAGCTTTACAAAAAAGAATGTAATGCAAGGGCATGGTATGTACATGAAAAACTCACTGTCTATATTCAATTGGATGATCTTCACGAAGGCATGCTTGCCCATGAGTTTGCCCATGCAATTATTGACCATTATATGATCATTCCCCCGCCCGGCAAAGCTGCTGAAATTCTGGCAAGATATGTGGACACCCATCTTTATATTAATAACACCCAAAGCAGCAGTGAAGCACAGCTCAAAGGGTATTCCATCAAATAACACGAAATTATACTTTGACTTGTACTGATTTGGCCTGAAGATTTCTTCTTTGATACCTGGGTTTTTTCTTTTTTGCGGAAAAGCTTTTTCCAACCTTCCCTTTATTTAAGACCAAACATGGCCAAATCATCTCCCAGGTATTTGCGTTCGTTTTCCCCCAGAACCCCCATTGACAGACATAAAATTGTCCATAAATGTACGGTCTTAAATCTTGCATGATAATAATGACTCAAGTCCAGTATCTGACCGTGGCAATTGTTGCAGGGCGTAATGCAATAAGCGGCTTCGGTCTCAAGGATCTGCGCAAGCTTAATCTTCCCATAGGAAAGCCTTTCTTCTTTAAAATCCGACAGGATGGCGCCGCCGCCGCCGCCACAACAATAATTATTGGAACGGTTTGGATACATATCAATAAAATTTTCTTCTCCCACGGCTTCCTTCACAACAAACCTGAGTTCATCGGCGATAAAATCCCCATAGCTTTTCCTGACCAACTGACAGGGATCTTGAATTGTAAATTTAATTTTCAGATCCAAATTCCAATCAGAACTCACCTTCAGCCTTCCCTTGCGTATCCAGTCAGCATAATATTCAATGATGCTTTTAACTTCAAATGAATGAGATATCTTGAATTTTTCAAACCCCTGTTTAGCAGCAAAAAAATCATGGCCGCATTCTGTATTTACCAGAACTTTACATCCCAGTTGTTCAACAACATCTGTTTTTTTTCTAACTATTTTTTCCCAGGCCTCATTATCGGCAAGGAAGTAACCAAAATTTTCCGCTGCCCACCCTTGAGATCCATATGTCCAGTCAGCACCGGCAAGGTCCAGTATTTTCCACAAGGGAGGCATCTCCAGCGGCTCTGTTAACGGCATGCTTGAATTCTGGGTTAAAAAGAGCATGGCATATTTCTCATCCATGGGGACATTGAGCTCTTCAAACCCCTGCTGTGTTTGTCTTACGTCATCGACAACATCCTCTACAATAAATTTCCAATCCTCGACACTGATTCCCGCAGTAGAACAGGTATCAGTTTTAAGAGACCTTTCACAGTCATCTACAATACCCTGCGGTCTTTTTCCCTTTGGCCATTGACTCCGAATGATGGAAACCAATTGTGGGATATCAACCTTCATGGGGCAGACATGGATACAGCGATTACATGTTGTACACATCCATACCCAGTCATTAGTCATGACCTCTTCATCCATACCCAAAGAAATCATTCGCACAAATTTCCTAGGATCCATTCCTGCAAGACCGCTGGCCGGACATCCGGATGAACATGCGCCACAATTAAAACAAAAATTTAAGTTCCCTCCTTGGGGCAGCATGGACATAACAAAATCCTTAAGCATATTCTTGCTTCCAATGCCTAACTCCACAGGGGCAACCCTTATGATGCTTTCTTCAACACTCGAATTATTTAGATCAATTTCTGTCATTTTAACTGTCTATTCAAATCCTGTATCTTTATGTTTATATTGGCCCTGCATTAACCGCTGCACATACTTGTGCCATAAGCTGCTCCAGTGTAAATCCATGGACCATAATCCCATCGTTGGGACATGTCGCGGCACAAAGGCCACACCCTTGAATAGGGCCGGGTCAGTGACAACTTTGACATTGTATTGGCCTTTTTGCCCATCTGTCTTAATAATCGAGAGGGCATGAAACGGACAAACATCAACGCAAAGGGCACAGCCATCACAATTATCCGTAACAAAACATTTAATGGCTTCTGATTTGATCTCTTCTCGCAACAGCAGTGCTGATACCCTGAAGGCCGCAGCCCTGGCTTCTTCAATGGACTCATCCAAAGGTTTGGGATAGTTGCAGATTCCGGCAAGGAACAGACCCGCCACAGATAAATCCACAGGCTTGAGTTTGGGATGAGCTCCGTTAAAAAACCCGTCTGAACTTACATTAAACTTAAAAAACTCTGCAATATGTTGATTATCACGGGCAATGACACCTGTTGCCAGGGCCAGGTAATCTGCCGTAATCCTAACTGGCCGACGGGCAATGGGATCAAAGACCTCAATCGTCAAAAAGCCGCCCTCTTTTTTCACCCTTGGCTTTCTTATGGTTTCATACCGGATAAAGATAACCCCAAGATTCCTTGCCTCATTATAATGCTCCTCCCACTCACCATAGGTTCTGATTTCCCTGTAAAGAATATAAACCTTAATGTCCAAATTTATCTGTTTTAACTTAATGGCAGCCTTAACAGAATGGATACAACATATCCTGCTGCAATAGGGTCTTTTGGGCTCCCTGGAACCCACACATTGGACAAACACAATACTTCGGGCTTTATTCACTTCATCTGGATGAAAAAGCACCTTCCTGTCAAATTCCACCTGGGTCATCACCCTTGGCTCCTTACCATAAAGGTACTCTTCAGGAACTGCTTCTTTACCTCCGGTGGCCATTATCGCAGCACCAAAATCAATTTGTTCAATTTCCCCGGCAATATTGAGAAATCCCTTGAAATTTCCGACTGATCCTGAAACCGATTCCAGCGTTGCGTTTCTGTAAACTATGATTTTTTTATTTCGGCTCACCTTGCTGATAAGATCTTCAAGCATAGAACGCACATTTTCTCCCTTGAAACTGGTTTCAAGATTCAGAGCGTTGCCTCCCAGAGTATTGCTTTTTTCAATCAGTATGGTTTCAATCCCCAGCTGGGCAAGGGTAAGGGCGCTGTCAATACCCACAACACCACCGCCAACGACCAGGGCTTTTTGAACAACCTTTATCCGATCCTGCTTAAGGGGGTAATTGTAGATCACTTTGGCTATTGCCATCCGAACCTGGTCTTTTGCTTTTCGGGTCGCACTCTTTGAGTCTTGTTGATGCACCCAGGAATTTTGATTCCTGATATTGGCCATCTCTACCATAAACCCGTTCAACCGTGCACTTTTTAAAGTTTCCTGGAACATGGGCTCATGAGTTCTGGGGGTACATGCGGCAATAACGATTCGGTTCAACCCGAATTCCTGAATTCTTTCTATAATGCTTTCCTGGGCATCGGCGGAACAGGAAAAAAGATTGTTTTCAACGTATGTCACATATGGCAGTTTGGCTGAATATGCAACAACCTGATCCACATCAACAATACCGGCAATATTCACACCGCAGGAACATACAAACACCCCCACCGAAGGTTTCTCTTCAAGGATATCACGTTCATCAGGATAAATTTTTGTTTTTGTAAGAGACCCTCTCTGATCGGAAAGCAGCCTTGCAACAGAGGCTGCTGCTGCTGACTGCACAACCGATCTTGAAATTGTTTTAGGGGATTGAAATGCACCGATTACATACACCCCTTTGCGGCTGCTTGCTATGGGTTCAAAACATGACGTCCTTGCAAAACTATGCCGATCCAATTCAACATCAAAAAGCCTGGCAAGTGTTAAAACATCCTCTGGCGCTTCGAATCCAATGGAAAGGACAACCATTTCAAAAGACTCAACCACTACCTCACCTTGTTCTGTCATGTATCTTATCCTGACACCGGTACCGTCTTTTCCAGGCTCCATGGTGTGGGGAAGCGCTCTTAAAAACCTGATCTCTTCTTTTGCTCTTTCAAAATATCTATCAGATTCCTTGCCCTGACTTCTTAAATCAGTAAAAAAAATGGTCCGGTCAAGGGTCTGGCCCGTGACATGATCCAAAGACGCCATACTCTGCTTTACTGCAGACATACAGCAGATATTTGAGCAATATGAATTCCCGCAATTATTCTGATTTCGCGAACCCACACATTGCAGCCATGCTATTTTCCGTGGTTCTGTGTTATCCGAAGGCCTGAGAAGCTTACCTTTGTTTGGCCCGCTGATTGAAAGGAAACGCTCGAATTCAAGACTGGTCACCACATCTTTGATATGGTATCCGAAAAAGTCATGGACAGAAGGATCAAACGGTTTAAACCCTGGCGCAAGAATAACTGTGCCCACTGTAATCGTAATGGTTTCTTCTACCTGGTCAAAATTGATTGCCCCTGTCGGACAAAACTTTTCGCACGCTCTGCATTTTCCAAGAATAAAATATATACATGCAGATGGATCGATTGCATACTTAAGCGGAACAGACTGATCATATTTTATATATACTGCTTTTTTTTTATTAATGCCGAAATTAAATTCATCTTTAACATTAATCGGACATTTTTGGGCACAGGTCCCACAGGCAATACACTTATCAATGTCTACATACCGGGGGTTTTTTTTAACTTGGATACTAAAATGACCAACACTGCCCTGAACCTTGACAACCTGGGATAGCGTAAGCAATTCAATGTTTAGATGCCGGTCGCACTCCACAAGCTTTGGCAAAATGATACAGGAGGCACAATCATTGGTGGGGAATGTTTTATCCAATTGTGACATTACCCCGCCAAGGCCTGCTGTTTTTTCAATAATATACACATAGTATCCTGAATCAGCCAACTCTATGGCAGCCTGGATACCTGCAATTCCGCCACCCACAACCATAACTGAGCCGATCAGTTTATCAGTGCCGGGTATTTGGCTTAATTTTTCATTGTCAAGCTTGCTTGTTTTTTTTAGATTAATATCCTTTTGGATCTTTCCTTTTATGCCGTTTTGAGTCTGAATTTCAGCTTCTAAAATAACAAGTTCCATAGCTGGTTTGGAAATATGTTTCTTTTCACAAAAATGGATAAATTGTTCTTTTGAAATCGTATAGCGCTTGGCGGCGGTTAAGGATGCCTGAAGTTTTCCTTTATTAATCCAGTTGGTGACAGTATTCCTGTGAACACCCAAGTGTTTTGCAACAGTCCCGACTTTAAATATCAACATTTCGCAGACTCCCTTTGAGATAGCTTGCAACTGTTAATCTTACAATAGAAAAATCGATCATGTCAACTGGATACAAATTTTTGTGCTAAGACTCCACCACTATAATTTTAATTTAACAAATTCTTGGAAACTGCTCTCCGGTCAGCATATCGATTATTCTCAAACCGCCAATCGTGGTTTTTAAAAAAACCTTGCCAGAATCTTCACTTGTTACTTCACCGATGATCACTGCATCCTTTCCAAACTCATCTCGCTGGATGATCTCAAGTGTTTTTTGTGCATCCTTTTGTGGCACAAAGGCGATCAATTTGCCTTCGTTGGCGACATATAAGGGATCAAATCCCAACAGCTCACAGATTCCCTGAACAGGTCCCCGGATGGGCAGAGACTGCTCATCTATTTTAATTCCCACATTGGATTGTGAAGCAATCTCATTTAAAGTTGTGCCAAGGCCTCCCCTTGTGGGATCTCGAAGCACATGAATATCACAGTTGGACTGGATAATGGACTGCACCATTTTGTTTAACGGAGCTGAATCGGTTTTGATATCAGAATCAAATTTCAGACCTTCCCTTGAACTTAAAATCGTAATCCCGTGATCTGCGATAGTACCGCTGACGATAATTTTATCTCCCGGTTTTGCATTGCTTCCTGACACGTTGACATTAGGGGAGATCACGCCGATACCGGAAGTATTGATAAAAATCTTGTCTGCTTTTCCCTTTGGAACAACCTTGGTGTCCCCGGTTACGATCTTGACTCCTGCCTTTTTCGCAGCAGTTGCCATGGTTTCAAGGATGAGCTTAAAGTCTTTTATTGGCAGTCCTTCTTCTATAATCAGTCCGACACTGATATATTTAGGAGTTGCACCACACATGGAGATATCATTGATAGTTCCGTTCACAGCCAGATCACCGATATTCCCGCCGGGAAAAAAAATAGGATCCACCACATAAGAATCGGTTGAAAAAGCAAGCGTTGTACCTTCAACATCCAGGGTTGCCCCGTCATCCTGTTTTGATAATTCAAAATTTTCAAACAAGGGCAGGATCATATCGGAAAACATTGAGTGGGAGGCTTTTCCCCCGGAACCATGGTCTAATAATATTTTTTCTTCGGTCATTTTTCTTCCTGTTCTTTTGTCTAACTATATCTGTAAAATGCTGCGCAAGACCCTTCACTTGAAACCATACAGGGCCCCACAGGATTCATGGGGGTACATTTTTTTTTATAAAGAGGGCATTTGTAAGGGCTTTTCAACCCCATGAGGATTTCCCCGCAGGCGCAGCCTTTTGGCTCCGGCACATCGGGCATATCCATCCCAAACCTTATGGCAGCATCAAATTTTTGATACTCTTTTTTCAGCTCCATGCCACTTAGAGGGATCTCCCCTATGCCTCGCCACGAGGCATTGCAGACTTCAAAGACCTGGTTCATTATCTGTTTTGCCTTACCATTCCCTGCATCGGATACCGCTCTTGGATATGCATTTTCAAGGGCGGGCTTTTCAGCCTCATTCTGCTGAATCAAAAGGAGTATGGCCTGTAAAATATCAATGGGCTCAAATCCTGAAATCACGGATGGTATATCATATTTTTCAAATGTGTCCCTGTAGGCATCGGTTCCCGTAATCACAGAGACATGGCCCGGAAGGATAAAGCCGTCAATCTCTACCCCGTCGGTTTCCATCAAGGCGGCAAGGGCCGGCGGTGTGAGTTTATTGGCTGAATAAACGGAAAAATTATCAACTTTTCCCTCTATTCCCATGAGAATTCCGGCTGCAATTGTGGGAATAGTTGTTTCAAACCCCACGCCACAAAACACCACTTCTTTATCTTTATTTTCCCTGGCAATGTTAATGGCATCAAATACCGAATAAACAATCCTCACATCAGCCCCGGAAGCCTTCTCTTTACCAAGGGTCGAACTTGAGCCCGGCACCTTAATGAGATCTCCAAAGGTGGTCACAATCACATTCTTAACCCTTGCAAACTCCACAAAAGCATCAATATCTTTCTGGGCGGTCACACACACAGGGCAGCCGGGGCCCGAAAGAAGCGTAATGCCCTGGGGCAGCACACTCCTGATGCCATGCCTGAAAATGGCCGTGGTATGGGTTCCGCAGACCTCCATCAGTCTTAGGTCTTTTTTGCTGACAGAATGAATTTTTTTCACAAGACCCCTTGCAAGAACGCCATCTCTGTATTCTTCAATATATTTTAAAGCCATATTTTAACCTATTTTTTTAATTGGCTTCCAAAGCAGCGGCAACCACTGCCTGACCTAAACAGATTCCCCCATCCCCGGTTGGAACCTTTGTGTGTGTGTATACCTTAAGATTATTTTCTTCAAGAGTCCTGATCATCTGGTTCAGGATTATATCATTATTAAATACACCTCCTGATAGGACGACCTTTTGTATACCTGTTTCTTTACTCGCTCTTAATGTTGCTTTAGTAAAAGCCGCTACCAGTGTATGATGAAATTTTAAACTGATTCTGCCGGATGATTCACTCTGTTTTAAATCATGAGTAATCTGCCGGATACAGGTCATCATATCAATTTCAAATGATCCATCCCTGTCATCATTTTTATTTTGTACAATATCAAATCCATAGATATCATTTATCAGATTTTTGTCTGCTATGGCTTCCAGTTCCATTGCGGCCTGACTTTCATGGGTAATCTTGTGCCGGATACAAAGCAGGGAAGCAACCGCATCAAACAGCCTTCCTGCACTGGATGTCAAAGGAGAATTCAGGTTTTTCTCCATCATTTGGCATACAAATGAGAGCTTTTCTTTTTCCATCTCTTTTATATACGGGATATCCAAACTTAAAAAATCATTTCCAAAGGTCTGGTAAAGAACCGACGCTGCCATGCGCCAGGGTTCCAGAACGGCAGCATCACCGCCCGGCATCTTGATATATGAAAGGTGCGCTTTTCTTTTAAACGTTTTTTGCGTGCATACAAGAAGTTCCCCGCCCCAGATATGGCCGTCTGTTCCATACCCCGTACCATCAAGGGTTATGGCAATGACGTCGCCATCAAGGTCATTTTCTGCCATACAGGCCGCAGCATGGGCATGGTGATGTTGAACTGCCACCTTTTTTACATTATTTTGCGCTTTGGCATAATCGGTACTCATATAACCCGAGTGCATATCATGGGCAATGATCTCAGGCTGAATGTCGAGAAGTTGTTTTAAATGATCAATACTGGTTTGATAAAAATCATACACCTTCACATTATCCATATCCCCGATATGCTGACTTAAAAACACATAATTATCCCGTGTCAGGCAGATCGTATTCTTAAGCCCTGCCCCGCATCCCAGGATTTTGGGCATTTTTTTATTTAAAGATATTGGCAAAGGGGCATATCCTCTTGAACGTCTTATAAATCTTGTCTTCCCTGTCTGAATCCTTGCAATGGAATCATCTGCCCGAAAATAGATGTCCCTGTTGTTTAATAAAAAATAATCTGCAATATGGGAAAATGCATCCAGTGCATCCTCATTCTCAATGGAAAGCGGTTCTCCTGAGCGGTTGCCGCTGGTCATCACAAGAACATCAGGTCCCTTTTCAAGTAGTAAAAAATGAAGCGGCGTATAGGGCAGCATGATCCCGAGACAATTGTTAAAGGGTGCGACACCCGGTGCAAGTCCGTCAATATCATTATTTTTTATATTCTTCTTGTTCAGCAGGACAATGGGCCTGTGATAGGACTCTAAGAGTTGTTTTTCCTTGGGACTTACATGAACATGATCAAACAGGTGGGATGCCGATTGGGCCATCAGAGCAAAGGGTTTATGGGGGCGTGCTTTTCTTAGTCTTAAACTTTGAACGATATCCTGGCTGGATGCATCACAGGCCAGATGGAATCCGCCAAGACCCTTTACGGCAACAATCCTGCCCTGGCTTAAATATTGCGCTGCAAGGATTATAGCCTCTTTTGATTCCGAATCAATCCTTTTGCCCTTATTGTCTGTTAAAAAAACCTGTGGGCCGCATTCAGGACATGCGTTGGGCTGGGCATGAAATCTTCTGTTTAACGGATCATCGTACTCGCTTTGACAGTCCGAACACATCTTAAAATGCTTCATGGACGTTTGGGGCCGGTCATAGGGAATATCTTCAATAATGGTATACCTTGGGCCACAATTTGTACAATTGATAAACGGGTATTCATACCGCCTGTCGCAAGGATCTTTCATTTCAGCCAGGCAGTCCGGACAAATGGTTACATCAGGAGAAATTAAAGTGGTCCGGCTGTTGGAGGCACGGCTCTTCACAATTTGAAACAAAGAAAAATTGTGAAGCTCTGCGTCAAAGGATTCAATCCTTGTCACACAAGCAAGCAAAGGGCTTTTATAATAAATATCATTGGTAAAACCCTCAATATTATCAGGCGGCCCTTCCACAATAACAAGCACACCGGAGGAGGTATTGGAGACCTCCCCTTTCAAATAATATTTTTTGGCCAGGGAAAATAAAAAAGGCCGGAAACCAACGCCTTGAACCACTCCGCTGATTTCCAGCCTTTTTGCTGCGATAGAAACTTTCATAAATGTTTATAAATGGTCATTCAAACCCTTTGCCTGTCTGGCTTCTGCTGCAAGGATACTGCGCAGATCCTCCAGAGTTTGAAGAGCAGCCTCTTCATCAATCTTATTAATTGCAAATCCTGCGTGGACAATAACATAATCCCCTATTTTTACATCATCCATGAGCATGATGCTGGTTTCCCGAATCACACCATCCACATCCACTTTGGCAACCTTGTCATTGATTTCAATAATTTTAGACGGAACTGCTAAACACATATATTTATACCTGTTCTTCTTAAATACTAAAAAATTAATATAACACAAGATTTCGATTGGACAAACCTTATTTTATCCTTCTAATCTTTTATGTAATTCTTTTCTTTATTCATTAGAATTACTCTGCCATAGATTTTCATTTACAAGATGTGTCGCAAACTTTGACAATGATCAGCGTGGCATCATCTTGATATTTTTCTTCTTTGAGAAACTGATTTAATGCATCAATGACCGATTCTAATATCTGTTGAGAAGATAAATGGGCATTGTCCTTTATCATCCTGCATAATTTCTCTTTTCCAAATCTTTCTCCATTAAAATTTTGGGCTTCCCAGATACCATCTGTAGAAAGGACGACAATATGTCCATCTGATAACCCTGAAATTTCATTTTCTTTATATTGCCATGATTCATCGACCCCCAGGGCGATACCCTCTCCTTTAAGTTCAATAAAATCTTTTTTTGAGGAATTATATAACATTGCAGGGTCATGACCCGCTCTTACCCATTTCAGGCATTTCTTCACTGTATCCATCTCAATAGCGAAAAGGGTCATAAAATTACCGGATTCTTTTACATCTTCACATAAATGACGGTTAACATCAGATATGGCTTGGGCCAGGTTCCCCGGCATAGATGATCGCTGGCGAAACAGGGCTCTTGAAGTCGCCATGAGAAGCGCCGAGGAAATTCCGTGCCCGGAAACATCGCCCAAAACAACTCGAATACGATCTTTTTGATTGTTTTCAGGCAAAAGATAATCATAATAATCGCCACCGGTTTCATCACAATAGATACTGGTACCGGCTATATCAAGCCCGAAAATTTCAGGACTTTGCCTGGGAAGCAGATTCTGTTGGATTTCCCTTGCCAGATTCAGGGATCGTTGCATTACTTCCCTTTCTTGAAGGCCCCGAGTCATTTCATTCACCACATCCCCGGCATAACCGATTTCATCATTGGACATGATTTGAACTTTTTTATCAAAGCTTCCTTTCTGGACGTCCTGAAGGACCCTGACCAGATCCTTGATCGGGTCAACAATATTCTGACTGAGCAACCGATTAAGTTCCGTTGAAATAATTACAGTCCAAACAAACAATACAAAGGTAAAAAGAATGATCCCTCGACCATAAGTAATGGCAAAAACCGGATATGTTTCCACTTCCCACTGGAGGGTCAGTAATGTCACCAGCAAAATAGTCAAAGGAATCACTGTACCTAACCGATTTACCAGCATTATCCTCTTGGATATGGATATTTTTGCGGTTCCCTTCAGTTTACTTAATTGTCCTTTTGAAAAAAAAAAGGGAATCAGTTGTTTGCGTGAAAAGGACTCTATCCTCTGAGATGCAATGGCAGAAGCGATTAAGCCCACCATACTGGCTCTGGCTGAAAGAATAATTGCCGTTCGATGATCTATCATTCCCGTAAGAACCGTTAACAACCCGATAAGGCCCGGGATCAAAATCCACATGATTACATTAACGGGAATAAAAAGAAAATGCAGGTTTAAAACCCGTTTTTGTGCAGCTTCAATCTGCTCTGGTTCGGGTGTAGATCCTTTTCTGAAAAAAAATAGACATGCGGAGATGGGCTTTAACATTCGACTAATTCCGCTGATGACGGCAAAATATGAAAGGCCAAGAACAAAAGCCAGTCTGGGGGCAAAAGACTTTAGCACAAACTCCAATGTCAAGGCTTGATCCGGACCTAACATTCGAGCCTTAATTGAGTCGAGCGGGGTAAAAAAGTTTAGAATGACAACGACCAGAACACCGATGGTTGTTGCGACAACACCGATAATATAATAAGGGACCAACGTAATTTCAGATACATTTTTTTTTGATGCGATTGTATCCAAAGCCATAACCTTTCGGACATCTCAATTGTTTTTATTACAGGCCTTCGTGTTAATGCCTGCCAGATACTGATCTATCAAAATAATTATGTATTGTGATATGAAAAGTCAAGGCATAAAAAACTTGGAAAAATTACAAATTGCCCGCAATAACATAAAAATTATATCGGGAAAAAAATAAATTGCTTGGCACGTCAATAATTGCATGTCATTCTCATTTGTCAGTCACATTTTGTTACTATGGACAGGAGACAAAAAATGATCGGTTTCATACAACAATTTGATCCTGTTATGCAGGCCTTCATTGCCACACTCTTTACCTGGGGCGTAACTGCGGCAGGAGCAGCACTTGTTTTTTTTACAAAAGCTGTCAACCCGAAAGTTATGGATTCAATGCTTGGCTTTGCTGCCGGGGTGATGATTGCCGCAAGTTTCTGGTCCCTTCTGGCACCCGGTATAGAGATGGCGGAACAATTGGGACACACCCCATGGCTGACTGCTGTCATTGGATTTATGGGGGGTGGAATTTTCATGAGACTGACTGACAAATTTCTGCCACATCTTCATCCGGGCCTGAGTATTGATAAAAGTGAGGGCGTGAAGACTTCATGGCAAAGAAGTACCCTTCTGGTACTTGCCATAACCCTTCACAATATACCTGAGGGTTTAGCTGTCGGTGTTGCTTTTGGAGCTGTGGCAGCTAATCTTCCTTCTGCTACAATTGGAGGAGCAATTGCCTTGGCAATCGGTATCGGGATTCAAAATTTTCCTGAAGGCACTGCGGTGTCAATGCCATTGAGAAGAGAAGGAATGAGTAAGGGAAAAAGTTTTCTCATGGGGCAGGCTTCCGGTATAGTTGAGCCCATTGCCGGGGTAATCGGAGCTTTATTTGTCCTGAAAATGCAAAATATTCTTCCATACGCTCTGTGTTTTGCTGCCGGAGCCATGATTTTTGTTGTGGTGGAGGAAATAATTCCGGAAGCTCAAAGAGACAATGCAAACATCGACATGGTAACAATGGCAACAATGATAGG
Organism: Desulfobacula sp.; assembly: GCF_030611305.1. GTDB lineage: Bacteria > Desulfobacterota > Desulfobacteria > Desulfobacterales > Desulfobacteraceae > Desulfobacula. The sequence goes on from NZ_JAUWQB010000045.1 coordinate 17,565, forward strand.
TTTCTCGGTAATGATGATTCTTGATGTATCTTTAGGGTGACAGGAGCAAGATATCGGTTATATCAATAAAAATATTCTGACGGCTGTTGCGGCTGCAGAAAATGGGGAAATATTTGAGCTGGAAGGCTATGGCGCAGCCGGAATGTCAGGTAACACCCCGGTTGTGCTGAAAAAAGACAAGACTGTGCCCATGCCCCATGGCAGTGAACTCATGATGCTGCCCCAAAGAAAGCCCATTGTCTATAATATCGCAAAAGACAAGTTTGAAATTATTGAATACAACCCGTTTGTTCAAAGAGAAAAGATCTTTCCCGTTGCCGTGTTTAATTCACCGGGATATGTGAACCGGTATTTTTGTGCCTATGATGATGAGGGCATCAAAGATCTTCTTCCATTGTTCTCTTATGGTGCGGTTGGATTTGGGAAAAACGATTTCAGATCTGCTGCCATACTTGTGGATACAGAACCCCGCCAGGATTTAAGGCAAATGCCCCACAACGGCATTATCAAAGGCGTCAATCAGATGCAGAAAAAATATCCTGACAACCGCCTGATACGGCATCTTGAAACCTGCGCATTGCAATATGGCTGTCCTGCCGGGAAAAACTTTTTTCTCAAACGGTATGAAGCTCCTCTCCCCACTTCAACTGTCTGCAATGCCAATTGCCTTGGGTGTATCTCCCTTCAAACTCAGAATAACCTGTGCGCCTGCCAGGAGAGAATCAGCTTTACCCCGACCCCTGAAGAAATCGCCCAGGTGTCCCTTGAGCATATCTTCCACGTTAAAAAGGCAGTCGTCAGTTTTGGCCAGGGATGTGAAGGAGATCCCTTAACCGCATTCAAAGCCATAGAGCCTGCCATAAGGCTTATCCGAAAAAAAACAGACAAGGGCACCATCAACCTGAACACAAATGCCAGCCTGCCCCAACATGTTGAAAAATTATGCAAAGCCGGGCTTGATTCCATGAGAGTCAGCTTAAATTCTGTCAGAGAAGATTGCTATCAAGCTTATTTCAGACCAAAGTCCTATCAATTTTCAGATGTCCTTAAAAGTATTCAAGCAGCAAAACAGCAGGGGAAATTTGTTTCCATCAACTATCTTAACTGCCCGGGATTTACGGATTCTGAAAAAGAATTCAAGGCATTAAAAGAGTTTATTGATACCTATCAGATTAATATGATCCAATGGCGCAACTTAAACTTTGATCCTAAAAAATATTATGAACTTATGTCCAAAATAGAAGACGGCGGCAGGCCTTTGGGGATGGAAATCATCATTAAACAATTATCCAAATATTTTCCCAAATTGATTCATGGATATTTTAATCCGCCCCTATTTTAATCCAACAAGGGAACACCATGGAAAATAAAAAAATTACCATTATTGATGAAACCCTCAGGGAAGGTATGCAGTACAGGGGACTTATGTTCTCTCCTGCTCAGCGGTTAAAGATTCTTGACTTCCAGGAAAAACTCAAGGTTGATATCTGTCAGGCAGGCTACCCGCCTGCCCATGCCTTTGAAACCGATACGGTCAGAACACTTTGCCATCATGTCCAAAAGAACGAATATAAAATCCGCATTGCTGCCATGGGAAGAGCCAACATTCATGATGCCGCTATTCTGCTGGATACCCATGTGAATGATCTGCATTTTCACCTGCATATAAAAAAGGACGTAACACCTGATCAGCTTGATAATATTCTTCATGGCCTTTCAAAAACCATTGATTTTATCAGAAAAAAACATTCCAGCGCCAGCATCTCCATTGCCATGCTGGATATCGGCAGATCTGATGATCGTATTTTAGATCAATGCGTTTCATTTTTAAGTCATCATCATATAGATATGCTTTCTTTACCGGATACTTCGGGGATAATGGCCCCCAACCAGGTCTTTGAAAAAATAAATCGGCTTTCCTCTAAAACCGGGAATACAAACATATCAATTCACTGCCACAATGATATGGGCATGGCATCGGCCAACTCTATGATGGGAATTCTGGCAGGCGGAAGTGCCCTTGAGGCTTCTGTTTTGGGAATTGGGGAAAGAAACGGGATTGCCGATCTTTATACAACGGTAAAAACACTTCAGGACCAGGGCTTTGATATAAATCTCAACACAGATGATATCCCTACATTTAAAGCCTATTATGAATTACTTGATTCCATCATATATGAACAGACCCATGAGCACCTGTTAACCGTTAATACCCCTGTGTTCGGGGATGCTGTCAAAACCCATGTGGCGGGCACCCATGCAGATGGAGACTACGGAATGATGTCAGAAGAACAATTCTTTTTAAATATTCTATGCGGCAGGCACATGGTTAAAAAATATCTGGAATTGCAGAACATCTCCCATGATGAAAAAAAACTGGAAGAGATAACTTTGAAAATAAAAACCCAAAGTTTCACCTGGGGCAGACGGCTGACCAGGGATGAAGTCAAGACCATTGCCGCATCATTTTATATGTAATCATTTAATAAATCCTTGATAAACCTACAAACATTGATCAAAAACTAGAATTTGCAAAAAAATTATTTGCAAAACAGAGGGTTTTCTGGTTTAATTAAGGTTTTGAGTGGTTTATTAAAATTTATCTTTTAGGGAATGTTGTTTGGATATAGATATTAAAGGGATTGTCGTTATTTGCGGGAATTACGGCAGTGGCAAAACTGAAACTGCGGTAAATCTTGCGGCAGCAAGAAAAAAGGACGGCATTGATGTAAAGATTGCTGATCTTGATCTTGTCAATCCCTATTTCAGAACCCGTGAAGCAAGAGTTTATCTTGAAGATATAGGGATTGAGGTTGTCTTGCCGGACAAAAAATACATGCATGCAGATCTTCCCATTCTTACACCGGCCGTTGCCGGAATCATCCAGCAGCCGTCTGAACTGACCATTCTTGATGCCGGTGGAGATGATGCGGGAGTAACGGTGCTTGCCGCACTGGAAGACCACCTGTCCAAAAAAGAGGTCCATATGCTGCAGGTTATAAATCTATTCAGGCCGTTTACCGAAAATGTCCAAGGCTGTATCAAAATAAAAGAGGAGATTGAAAGCTCTTCAAAAATGAAGATAACTGGACTTGTCAGCAATGCCAATCTCATTGACGAGACAATACCTGAACATATTTATAAAGGGTATAATCTTTTAAAAGATATATCTTGCGAAACAGGACTTAAAATTGAGTTTATTACGGCTGTATCACATTTAATACCGCAACTTGAGATGGATCGTTTTACCTGCCCCATATTGGAAATAAACAGGAGACTGAATCCTCCCTGGAAACGGGTTTGAGAACAAAGGAGTATTTTAAATGGCGTATCAACATATTATTGATTCTGAGCGGTGCAAGGGATGCGGGCTTTGTGTCAATTTTTGCCCCAAAAAAGTTCTTGAAATCACAGACAAGGTGAATGCAAAAGGACATTTCCCCGTATATCAGGCCAGACCTGATGATTGCATTCATTGCACCATTTGCTGTATCATGTGTCCTGATGTTGCTATCAGCGTTGTTGAAACCGAAAAAGTGACTACTGATTAACGAATAAAGGATAAAAAATGGCTAAAGTATTAATGAAAGGAAATGAAGCGATTGGTGAGGCCGCGATCAGGGCTGGATGTAAAAATTATTTTGCATACCCCATCACCCCCCAGTCTGAAGTTGCTGAATACCTCGCAAAAAGGATGCCTGAAGTTGACGGCGTATTTTTACAGGGCGAAAGTGAAGTAGCTGTGGGATATATGATTTTTGGAGCATCTGCCTGCGGTGAAAGGGTTATGACAACCTCTTCAAGCCCTGGAGTGAGTTTAATGGGTGAAGCCATCTCGTATATTTCAGCGGCTCAGTGCCCTGCCGTATTTGTCAATATCATGCGAGGCGGCCCGGGGCTCGGCGGTATTCTGCCGTCCCAGGGAGATTATTTTCAGGCCACAAAGGGTGGTGGTCATGGCGATTATCACCTCCTGGTTCTGGCGCCGGACGGTGTTCAGGAAGCCGTTGAAATGACCATGAAAGCCTTTGGCCTGGCAGAAAAATACCGGGGACCGGTGATGATCTTAGGTGACGGATTGATCGGACAGATGATGGAACCTGTGGAGTTTCCGGACGACCTTATGACAGAACCGTCTAATAAAGATGACTGGGCGACCAGCGGTATGGACACAAGAAAAAGTGATAAAAGAAATCTTGTCAGATCTCTTTTCCTTGATCCAAAAGAGCTCAATGATAACAACCTTGCCCTGAAAGCTAAATATGAGCAGATGAAAAAAGAAGAAGTGCTGTATGAAGGATACAATACAGACACGGATTATAAAGTTCTTATTGTCAGTTACGGCACCATGAGCCGGGTATGCAAAACATCCATAGATATGATGAAGCAAGACGGGATTGAAGTCGGACTGTTAAGGCCGAAGTCCCTGTTCCCGTTTCCGGAAGATGCGGTTTTTAAAGCTTCTACCAAAGAAAGCTGCCAATCGGTTATCAGCATTGAAATGAGCATGGGGCAGATGGTCGAGGATGTGGAACGCTGCGTTAAAGGCCAGAGAAAAGTTGATTTCTACGGCGAATGCGGTGGTGATATTCCCACGCCTGAAAAAATTATCGAAATAATTAAAGGACTGCTCTAATCGCTAAATTTAGGAGAAAAATATAATGGGAAAATCATTTTCAACACCAAAAAGCTTGAGTGACAATTATACACATTATTGTCCCGGCTGCACCCATGGCATTGCTCACAGGCTTGTGGCCCAAGCCATTGATGAACTTGGTATCGCCGGAAGAACAGTAGGAATTGCCCCGGTGGGGTGTGCTGTGCTGGCATATAATTATTTTACCTGCGACTTCCAGGAAGCTGCCCATGGGCGTGCACCTGCCATGGCAACCGGGATTAAAAGGGTCAGGCCTGATCTCATCGTTTTTACTTACCAGGGGGACGGCGACCTTGCCAGTATCGGTATGGGTGAAATCATCCATGCGGCCAACAGAGGCGAAAAATTCACCACCATTTTTATTAACAATGCCATATACGGCATGACAGGCGGCCAGATGGCCCCGACCACCATGCCGGGTCAACGTGCCACAACAGCCCCCGCCGGTCGTGATACCGATCAAACCGGGATGCCCATAAGAATGGCAAACCTTTTAAAAGAACTTGTAACCCCGGGTTATATTACCCGACAGGCTTTACTCAATCCCAAACAGATCAATAAAGCAAAAAAAGCTATTAAAAAAGCTTTTGAATACCAGGTCGAAGGAAAATGTTTCAGTTTTGTGGAACTTATCAGTACCTGCCCGACCAACTGGGGCCTGACACCGGTTGATGCATTAAAATGGGCTGAGGACACTCTTCTGCCGTATTATGAACTCGGAGATTACAAGGTACCTGAATAGACATACTAATTTTTGGAGAAACCAATGCAAACAGAAATAAAATTTGCAGGATTTGGCGGCCAGGGAATTTTGCTCAGTGCAAAACTTTTAGCCTATGCAGCAATGAAACAGGGATTTTTCGTCGCCTGGGTACCCTCATACGGACCTGAAATGAGGGGTGGAACCGCTTATTGTACTGTTGTGATCAGTGACAAAAGGATTGGCTCACCCATCATTAAAAATCCGAGTCATCTTGTGGCAATGAACCGTCCCTCCCTGGAAAAATTTGCCAATGATGTAAAACCGGGCGGTGTTATTTTTATCAACAGTTCTCTTATCCCCACCCGGAGTGAAAGAGATGATATTACAGAACTGATTGTTCCGGCAAATGATATTGCCACAAAAGCAGGCAGTATCAGAGCAGCTAATATTGTTGCATTAAGTGCATTTGTTGCAAAAACAAAAATTGTTGATTTGGAACTTTTGAAAAACTGTGTTAAAAATGAATTTGCAGCTAAAGCGAAAATTATTCCGCTGAACATGAAAGCATTTGATGAAGGCGTGAATAGTGCAAATAATAATTAAAGATAACCATACAGACTACAAGGGGGCAGCATGATTAGAATAGAAATATCTCTTTTCCTTAAAAATGTACCTGGTGAACTTGCAAAATTAACTGAACTTTTAGCCGGGACCAACATTAATATTGATGCCATCACCATCCAGGATGCATCTGCCTATGTCCAGAACCTTTTTGAAGCCAGGGGAAAATCTTTAAAAAGATTTGCATCCTCTGCAAGCTACAGTTCCATGAGAAGAGACTCTGCCCAGTTTGCCCTGATCCGGCTCATTGTTGATCAGCCGGAAAAAGCCATAGATCTTTTAAAAGAAAACGATTATTTATTTGATTCAAAGGAAGTCGTTGCCATTGACATTACAAACAAACCCGGTGAATTTACAAAAATTAATAAAAAATTTGGTGAGGAAGGGATTAATATTAATTATGTCTACGGGTCTGTGTCTGATTCAGACGGCAAATGCCTGTTCGTATTCTGTCCTGAGGATGTTGAAACCGCAGCACGCATTTTTAAAGACGGCTATTAGGCCCATAACTTCTTTTAAAACCAAAAAAAGCAGTCATTTTCTCTTTCCCGAAATGACTGCTTTTTTATTTTTTATAGCGCCAAACTTGTTAATAAAAATAATATTATCACAGTTTTCTCTTATCTTTAAGCACCTGATTTGAGATAACGATTCTCTGGATCTCACTGGTTCCTTCATAAATGGTGAACACCCTTGCATCCCGGTAGAACCTTTCAACATCATAATCTTTGGTAAACCCGTATCCGCCATGCATTTGAATGGCTCTTGCCGCAATATCATTCACCATTTCAGATGCAAACAGCTTGGCAATGGAGGCTTCCTTTGTATAGGACTCTCCCCTGTCTTTCATGGATGCCGCCGAAAAAATCAATTGTTTGGCCGCTTCAATCTGGGTGGCCATATCTGCAATCTGGAACCGTATGCCCTGATGCTTTGAAATGGCCACGCCAAATTGTTTTCTTTTTTTTGCGTATTTTACGGCAGCATCAAAGGCCGCCATTGCGACACCGTATGATTGGGCAGCAATGCCGATTCTGCCACTGTCCAGACCTGACATGGCAATTTTAAAGCCATCCCCTTCATTGCCGAGCATATTGGATGCTGAAACCCTACAGTTTTCAAGTATGATATCGGTTGTGTCAGATGCCCTCAACCCCATTTTATCTTCCATATGGCCAACAATTAATCCTGGTGTTCCCTTGGGAATAATAAAACAGCTGATCCCCTTATGCCCTTTACTCTCATCTGTTTTCACAGTTACCAGAACTACTTTTGAATGTTTGCCGGATGTAATGAATCGCTTGGTTCCATTCAGAATATAATGGTCGCCATCCCTGACAGCCGTTGTCTGCTGGCTGACCGGATCAGATCCGGCATCAGGCTCTGTCAGGCCGAATGCACCAATTATTTCACCGGAAGCCAAGGGAATCAGAAATTCTTGTTTTTGCTCCTCTGTCCCAAATTTATAAAGACTTTCACACACAATTGAATTTTGAACCGACATGACAACTGATGTTGACGCACATGAGTAGGCAATCTCCGATAATGCCAACACATAGGAAATCGTATCAGCAGACTCACCCCCATATTCTTCAGGGATCATCATCCCCATTAATCCGAGTTCACCCATCTGCCGAAAATTTCCAGCGGGAAATTCCTTTGTTTTATCTCTTTCTGATGCGGTTGCTGCGATGACTTTCCGGGAAAATTCCCTGACCATATTCTGAATCATCAACTGTTCATCGGTAAGCTTGAATAACATGATTGACTCCTTTATTTCCCTGAAACGCTATGGTGCATACACCACAACAATAAGTTCTGCATCTGTTTTACCGGTATTTCGCAAGTCATGTTTAACGCCGGAATTAAAATGGAGTGAATCCCCTTTTTTCAATTTATTGACATGATCACCGACCTGGACTTCCACCTTCCCTTTAAGAACATAAACAAACTCCTCTCCTTCGTGCTGAAACCCCACACCGCCATGGCTTTTTTCGGCTTCAACCACGATCCTGAAGGCTTTAAGATGTTTGTTTTCAGCAGTGGGGGTCAATGGAGTGTAGGCATAGTTATCCGTCCGCCTGGTATATGCCTTGGATCTTTCTTCAATGGCGTCATCCTGCTCTTTCAGCAAAAAACTTGAATCAATATGAAGAGTTCTTGAAATTTGCAAAAGCGTTCCAACCGATGGTCTTTGATCACCTGACTCAATTTTCTTAATAAAATCTTTTGACAATCCTGTTTCATTGGCCATTGTGTCCAGACTAATTTTTTTATCCAGCCTGACCCGCCTTATCCTCTTGCCAATGGGTATAATTCCTTTCTTTTTAGCCATTTTATCTCCAAATTAATCGATTATTTCAATCCAGTTTTCTTTATCTTCGGTTTTTCCGTATTGTATGTCGGTTAATGCATTATAAAACTTCATTGCTGTTTCACCGGGAGTCCCGTCACCTATGGAAATAACCTTATCCCCATATCTTATTTCACCGACAGGAGAAATAACCGCAGCGGTTCCAGAGCCGAACACCTCTTTGAGCTTTCCATCTTCATGGGCCTTAAACACTTCGTCAATACTGATTTTTCTTTCAGATATGTTCATCCCCCATTTTTTTGCAAGGCTGATGACTGAATACCGTGTGATCCCGGGCAGGATAGTTCCGGTAAGGTTGGGGGTCACTAATTCATCATCCATGAGAAAGAAAATATTCATGGCACCGACTTCTTCTATATACTTTCTTTCAAGGGCATCAAGCCAGAGCACCTGGGCATACCCTTCCTTTTTTGCTTTTTCGGATGCAATCAGACTTGCTGCATAGTTACCGGCAGTCTTAAATTCGCCCACACCGCCCCTGGCAGCCCTGACATGATCCTTTGAAACCCAGATTTTCACCGGGTTCAATCCTTCAGCATAGTATGCACCAACAGAAGAAAGAATAATATAAAACTTGTAGGTAAAGGATGCCCGAACGCCTAAGAACGGATCTATTGCAATAATTGTGGGCCTTATGTACAGAGAAGTCCCAATAGTTTCAGGAATCCATTTTTCTTCCAGCCTGATCAATTGTTTCAGGGCATCCATAACAAAATCAATATCAAAGCGCGGGATGCACATTCCTTTTGCAGACCGGTTCATTCTTTCAAAATTATTCCTGGCCCTGAAAAGGCAGATCTTCTTATCCAGTGTTTTATATGCTTTTAAACCCTCAAAAATGGCCTGGCCATAATGAAAAACCATGGCGGCGGGGGAAACCGAAAAATCAGCATAAGGTTCTATTCGTGGGTCATGCCACCCAATATCCTCTGAATAATCCATGACAAACATATGATCCGTAAACACCTGGCCAAAGCCTAGATCAGAATCTTTGGGCCTTGTCCTGTTCGTCTTTGCCTGGGTGACTCTAATTTCCATTACATCCTCCATGGGTTCAATTAAAATTAACCTTGTTTATTTAAACTAAAATAAGCGCTAAATTTTTGCTTTGTCAAGATAATTTCATTCCTTTATCTTGACCGGCTCATTTTTTTTAGGCTACTATATTAAATTATTTATTTGCTTAAGACAAAGGAAAAAATAATGAACATGAAATATCATATCGAAACAGCATGGGAAAATTGCATCAACAACATTGTATCACTGATTATTTTAACGCTTGTGGCCGCTGCTGTCAGCATTGTTTCAATCGGTATCCTGGCGCCTGTCGCATTTGCAGGATATACCCATTCTCTTTTTCAATTATTAAAACACAACCGGGAACCCAAAGCCCAGGATATTTTTTCACAACTCCGGTTATTTCTACCGTTATTCATTTTCGGTCTGGTCGTCTTTATTATCACTGTCATCGGGTTTACCCTGTTTGTTATACCCGGTATTTTGTTCACCATTATTATGGGTTACACATGCCTCTATATGATCCCGATAATGGTGGATAAACAATATGGGCTTTTAGATGCCATTAAAAAAAGTATCTCCATGGTCACAAGCTCTCACCTTTCCGATCATATCATTGTCTTTATTATTTTTGCCGCACTGACGACCATTGGCGGATCATCCTTTGTCGGCTTTTTATTTCTTCAGCCCTTTGCAACATTGTTCCTTTTGTCTGTCTATGAAACTATAAAATAATTCTGCTTTCAGGCAACAATTTATGATCCCCCGGGAGAATCCATGCAACAACGTTCAACAAAAAATTATGAATTTGAGACCGGCATATACCGGCCGCCCAGTGAAGGCGGCAGCGCATCTCTTCTTTTACGGCTGACCCGTAACTGCCCCTGGAACGATTGACGTCCAAAGAGCAATTATTGGAAATTAGACAGACCCTCGAAGCTCTGAATGTAACCTCCAAAGTCTGTTTTGATCATGCCGGAAATTACTGGACTGCGCCAAATGGCAGGCTCCTTTTAAGCCAAAGCTATGAAGGGTATAAATTCCCTGAAAAAAAACAAAATTTGCTGGGGCTGCTTAAAAAAGGCATAGACCATTATTCATAATTTTTTTCCAACACTTCACGTATTTTCCGGGCAAGATCCTTCATCACAATCGGCTTTAATATAAAACCTTTAATGCCCAGAGAGGCCACCTTTTCTTCAGACATGGTTTCGCTGAAGCCAGTGCAAAGCAGTATGGGAATATCAGGACGTATTTTAGCCAGCTCAGCTGCCAGTTTATCTCCGGGCATGTTCGGCATTGCCAGATCAGTAATAACCAGATCAAAGTTATCGGGGTTAGCCCGAAAAGCTTCAAGGGCTTCAAGACTGCTGGTACGTGAAGTAACTTGATACCCCCCCAAACGCTCTAATATCTGTTTCTCCATCGCAATGATTGCATTTTCATCATCCACCAGCAGAATTTGTTCTGTTCCACCCCGGACTGGTTCTTTAGTCTGGATATTCTGTTTTTCAAAAGAACTTTTTTCTATTGGAAAATAGGCTTTAAATTCCGTTCCTTTGCCAGGT
>NZ_JAUWQB010000086.1 GCF_030611305.1 Desulfobacula sp.
ACCTGGCAAAGGAACGGAATTTAAAGCCTATTTTCCAATAGAAAAAAGTTCTTTTGAAAAACAGAATATCCAGACTAAAGAACCAGTCCGGGGTGGAACAGAACAAATTCTGCTGGTGGATGATGAAAATGCAATCATTGCAATAGAGAAACAGATATTAGAGCGCCTGGGGTATCAAGTTACTTCACGTACCAGCAGTCTTGAAGCCCTTGAAGCTTTTCGGGCTAACCCCGATAACTTTGATATGGTTATTACTGATCTGGCAATGCCGAACATGCCCGGAGATAAACTATCGGCTGAACTGATCAAAATACGCCCTGATATTCCCATACTGCTTTGCACCGGGTTCAGTGAAACCATGTCTGAAGAAAGGGCGGCGTCTCTGGGCATTAAGGGTTTTATATTAAAGCCTATTGTGATCAAGGATCTTGCCCGGAAGATACGTGAAGTGCTGGATGGAAATTGAAATTGAAAGGGATTTTATATGGTTGAAAAGCCCCCCTATAAAGAATTAGAAAATCGTGTTCGCCAATTGAAAAAAGAATCAGCTCAACAAAAGCGGTTTCAAAATATTAGTACCACCCTGTTTCAAATTTCCAAAGCCGTCAACACCACCAACAATCTGGACGAATTGTACGAATCGATACACAGAGCTTTGAATTCTATCATCGATACAACCAATTTTTACATCTCACTCTACGACAAGTCCAAAGACAGGATAACTTTTCCCTATTGTATTGATTCAGTGGATGAGTGTTATCCACCTCAAATCGAAATCAGCAAAACAGAATCATTAACAGGCAAAGTCATACAAACGGGTCAGCCTCTTTTAATTACCAAAGATGAAAGACTCAAGCAGCGAGCTGAAAGTCGAAAAAAGGAGCCCGCATGTACACCATCGGAAGTCTGGCTTGGAGTACCGTTGAAAACTCAAGACGGTATTATCGGGGCAATGGCGGTCCAAAGCTATAGTGATCAAAATTGTTATGATCAAACTGACATGGAAGTAATGCTTTCGGTTGCAGATCAAATTGCAGTTGCGATTGAACTCAAGCGGGCTGAAGATGCATTACGGAAAAGTGAGAAAAAACACAGGCATCTTTTCAAGAATGCTCCATCAGGAATTTACGAGATCGATTTTGAAAAGGTCAGATTCCTTAATGTGAATGAGCTTATGTGCAAACATTCTGGCTACTCAGAAGAAGAATTTTTATCCATGAATCCCCTGGATCTTTTAACGGAAGAAAGTAAAAAATTATATATTGAAAGACTTGGAAAACTGTCTACAGGAGAAAAGCTTTCTGACAACATTGAATACAACATTCTTAAAAAAAATGGGCAGAAATTAAGTGTCCTTTTAAGCAATGATTTTATTTATAAAAATGGAAAATTGACGGGGGCAAGGGTTGTTGCCCATGACATTACCGAACTGAAACAGGCCCAGGAAGAAAAGATAAATGCTCAGAAAATTGCAGGTGAACATGAAAAACTGGCATTGGTTGGACAGGTAGCAGGAAAAATGGCCCATGATTTTAATAATATTTTAAGTGTTATAATGGGCAATTCAGAACTCGCACTTTTTGACTGTAAGGAGACAGAAACAAGAAAGACACTGAAATTAATATTTGAACAGACCCTGCGAGGAAAAAATTTAACAAAAAATCTGATTACCTTTGCCATGGAACAGGAACCCAAACAGGAGTTTTTGAGGATTAATGAGAAAATCAATTTTGTTCTAAATCTGTTGGAAAAAGACCTGGAGGGAATTGAAGTTATCAAGGAAGATAAATCAGATGTTCCAGATCTGCTTGCTGATTCGGGGATGCTTGAACATGCCGTTTTAAATTTTCTGCAAAACTCAATTCATGCCACAAGTATGAATGAACACCCCAGGATAATTATTCGTACATATTGTTTAAACGAAAATATCTGTTTTGAAATTGAGGATAACGGGTGTGGAATTTCCAAAGAACATTTTGAGAAGATTTATGAACCTTCTTTTACTCTGAAAGGAAGCCGTGATGTAACAGGTTCATATAAACCCGGCATTAGGGGAACCGGTTATGGGCTGTCCAATATAAAAAAATATATTGATCAGCATAAGGGCACAATTTCTATTGAATCAGAATTAGGATCAGGGACTAAATTTACAATCTGTCTGCCTGTCATTAAAAAAGAATTGACAATTGACGAGAAAACACAAATCCAAAAAGAAACAACACATTTTAAAAAACGTATTCTTCTTGTAGAGGATGAACAGGCGTTATCAGATATTCTCTACAGAATATTAACGCAAGAGCCCTGCAGCCACAAGGTTGATATCGCTCCTAATGGACAGGTAGCAATGGATTTGTTTGACCGGAATGAATATGATTTTGTCAGCCTGGATTATATTCTTCCAGGAAAGATTAATGGTATGGACGTATATAATCATATAAGAGAAAAAAACAAAAATATTCCAATACTGTTTGTCTCCGGCAATATAGAGTTTTTAGAGTCCATAAAAGACTTGAAACAAAATGATGCCAATATTGAGCATCTGTCAAAGCCCTGCCAGAACAAAGATTATGTGAAAAGCATAAATGAGTTGCTGGAAAGAAAAATTGGTACATAAGAATAATGCCTATCGTCCTTAGGTTTTCAGAAATTACTGAGTTGCGGGAATATTCTTCTGAAAATTATTGATAAATTTGAGGCGCTATAGTTTTTGGCAAGTTATGTGGTCAATTTTGTTTATTACAATTTTTCCCGCCGTCCATGGGTAGTTTATATACATCTGGATACATCGTCCTGAGTAAAAAGTACACAATATCACAGATTCAATATCACCGCTTCTTTTGCATAATTTTAAATATATCCTGTAAATTCAATCTATTAAAAGATATTCTTCTTTTTGGCACAGCCTTTGCTCTATATGTTTCAATAAAGGATCAAAACGACCAATTAATAAACTAAAAATTGGAGATTATTATGAAAAAAATAATTTGCTTGATAACACTGTTTGTTTTATTTACTTCTGCGGTAGTTTTTTCCGAAGATGCTGCATTTGTCGGGCGTATTACCCGGATCGAAGGTAATGAACTGCTTCGATATGTTGAAGAAAAACAGGATTGGGTTTCCCTGATTGAAGATTCACCATTCGGGGTTAATGATCTTTTATCTTCCTCTGAAAAGACCAGGGTGGAAATAATTATTCCGAATTACACTCTTTTAAGAATGAGGGAAAATACACAAGTGCAGGTTGAAAGACTTGGCGCCAATATTACTTCTATACACTTGTTATCCGGCACGGCACGTTTTCAGAGTTCCGACTTTCAGACCGAGATTGAAGTTATTACTCCATTCGGAACCGCCCACTCTTCAGATAAAGTTATCTTCGACGTTACAGTTGGAGAAAATTCTGCGGAATTTATCGCTCTGAAGGGTCGTTTGGACTTTGTTCATAATTATGGCGATGCTAATGCTAAATACGAAGTCTTAGCTGGCTCATCAGCATTGATCGCGGATGATATTGAAATATCGACATCTGAACCATTGTTAAATGTCAACTGGAACAACTGGAATTACATGAGGGAGAATATCTGGCAATCCCGTTTGAGCAGTCAAGAGTCTCGAAAATACCTGCCAAATAATATCGCCTATGAAGCCTATGCGCTTGATAAAAACGGAATTTGGGAAAACGTCTATTATAGAAACAAGCACCATCGGTTTTGGCGCCCCACAGCGGTAGCCGTTGGTTGGTCGCCCTACTCAATCGGCCGTTGGACACTTTGGAATGGAGACCAGTGCTGGATCCCGGCGGAACCTTTTGGGTATGTTACTCACCACTACGGGAGCTGGCTTTTTACAAGTGGGCATTGGTATTGGACACCCCCGATTGTAAGCATTAGCGCATCTATTGTTGGCATCAGCTTTGGCTGGTACCCCGGTCGGGTTTCCTGGGTCAGCAGTGGTATCTATATCGGATGGTATCCATTGGCCTGGTATGAAAGGTATTATAGTCACCGCCACTGGGGCCGTTACAGTCACCGATTTCCCAAACAGCCTAAATACAATCTTCATCAATCACACGTTAACTACGCTCACGCGATTATTGTTGCCAGTGATCAGCTTTACCGTCACAGGGATTATCGTAAAGTTCGATTGCGTAATATTCAGAGAGACCAAATTAAGGCGGAATACCGTTCTGTTGGCAGGATACACGATATCAGAAAGATAAAAGAGGACCGTGGACGCCATCTTTTTTCTAACAGTCCTACCCGCATTCGATCCCCTTACTCGGTATTGGAAAAAGCTAAAATACAGCAACAGCCAAAAGGAATTGCTGATGCTAAAACAAGAGACTTAAAAAAAAGGTCGCTGGTAAAACGGGCGCATATTTCACAGCCGATTATTCCTCCACGGATGGACCAGGAGAAAAAAAAGCGTAGGCAACCCATAAAAATTCAGAAAGCCCGATCGCCACAACCCAGGAAAATCCAGAAAGCTCAGGCACCACAACCAAGAAAAATCCAGAAAGCTCAGTTAACACAACCAAGGAAAATTCAAAAAGCACGGATAATGCAACAAAGAGAATCCATAAACCACGGCCAGGAAAAACAAAAAAGCGGCAGGAAAGAATACCGTTTAACAACCAAAAATAAAAAATCTTGAACAGGCAATAAAGGCACGGCAGTCATTTTGACAAAAGTTTATATTAGGGTCTTTTCATTGAAACAGAGGCGTTCCATAAATAACACTTAAGATTAATGGTATCCGGTTTGGAAAATTTAATGTCCTCTGATTCAAGAAGCGCCTTTTGAAGCTCATATCCATGGGACGGTTTTAAGGATATTTTCCCTTTTGAGTTGACAACACGGTGCCAGGGCAGATCATGTTTTTTTGACATTGAATGAAGAAGCCTTGAAATCTGCCGGGCACCGTTCGGTTTTCCGGCAAGAGCGGCTACTCTGCCATAGGTCATAACCTTGCCTTCCGGGATATTCTTAATGACACGAAGCGCCTTTTGAGTAAATGGTGTCAACATGTTTCTCACATTGCCATATTTACCATTTTTTTACAATTTTTAACGACTTTATATGCCCGGTTTTAAATTAATTGAGCATACTTTTTTTTTCAAACACTGGCATCTTTTTAAAAAAAAGAGTATGAATCTTGTTTTAACTTGAACTTTATTTAAAAATCATCAATCAGTTTTGCCAAGTTTGGATTGAGAAAGGAGAGGACAATGAAAAAAGTTGGAATTGTGGGTTGGCGGGGAATGGTTGGCTCTGTGCTCATGGAAAGAATGATAAAGGAAAATGATTTCAACCGGTTTACCCCTCTTTTTTTCACAACATCCCAGGTTGGCCGGAAAGGTCCTGATGTTGGCATTGAGACGCCGCCACTGGTCGATGCATATGATATAGACAGTCTGCTGGACATGGATATTATCCTCTCCTGCCAGGGGGGATCATACACAGAATCTGTCCGCCCCAAACTTGCTGAAAAAAACTGGAACGGTTATTGGATTGATGCGGCATCTACCTTGAGGATGGATGATAAAAGCATTATTGTCCTTGACCCTGTAAACCGCAAGGTCATTGACGATGCCTTATCCGATGGCATTAAAAATTATATCGGCGGCAATTGTACCGTATCCCTGATGATGATGGCCCTTGGCGGGTTGTTTGAAAATGATTTGATAGAATGGCTGACCTCCATGACATACCAGGCGGCTTCCGGAGCCGGTGCCAAAAACATGGAAGAGCTTGTGACCCAGATGCAGACCATTGGCAAAATGGCCGCCACTGTTCTTGAAAACCCGGCATCTGCTATCCTGGATCTGGATAAGAATGTCATTAACACCATGAGATCAGATACTCTTCCTGTTCAAAACTGGGCAGTTCCTCTGGCAGCGAGCCTGATTCCCTGGATTGACCGGGCAATGGATAATGGTCAGACAAGGGAAGAATGGAAGGGATTTGTTGAAACCAATAAAATTATCGGACGGTCGGACAATCCAATTCCCATTGATGGCCAATGTGTCAGAGTCGGTTCCATGAGATGCCACAGCCAGGCCTTTACCATCAAGTTAAAAAAAGATGTCCCGCTCAATGAAATTGAAGCCATGCTGGCTGAGAATAATTCCTGGGTTAAAGTGGTTCCCAATTTAAAGGAAGACACTATCAGAGACCTGACACCTGCTGCGGTAACCGGGACATTGACTATTCCTGTGGGACGTATCAGGAAGATGAATCTTGGCAACGATTATCTCACTGCTTTTTCAGTTGGGGATCAATTGCTCTGGGGTGCGGCCGAACCGCTTCGCCGGATTTTGAATATCATTCTTTAAGCAGTTATTGCTTTAAGGCATATTTCTTTTCAAGAAAAGCAACTGATCTTGAAAGTGGAAAGGTCAGGGTAAAATAAAGAAATGTGATCGTGATCCAGATTTCAAACGTCAGAAAGGTGGTCGACATCAGTTCCATCCCCTGAAAGGTCAGTTCCTGGATTGAAATAACAGAGACTATGGCTGAGTCTTTTATGGTGGATATGAACTGTCCTGCAAGGGGAAATGCTACCCTTCTGAAGGTCTGAGGCAGAATTACAAGTAAAAATGTCTTTTGCCTGGACAAGCCGATGGACCAGGAGGCCTCCCATTGACTATCCGGTATGGAGATGATTCCTCCACGGACAATCTCCGATACATAAGCCCCCTCGTAAATTCCAAGGGCAACAACAGCAGAGAGAAAGGAATTAATCTGACCGGGCCCTGAAAATAAAAAGCCGACTATCTGCTGAACCGTCTGGGAGCTGCTTCTTAACCATTTGTCCAGATAGAGTGCATCCAAGAACTGGCTGGATACAAAATAATAAAAAATTATGACCAGCACAAGGGAGGGGATATTCCGAATGGTTTCCACATAGGTTCTGCTGACAAATCGTTGTTCAAACGATCCTTTTGCCCCCATGACACCGGATATGGTCCCCAATAAAAACCCCAGAAGTGTTGCCCAGAAACTGAGTTTAACCGTTGTGGCAAACCCCTTGACAAGGATATTGGCTTTCAATTTTCCAGTGGCAGCATCCAAAAAAAAGAAATAAGACGGCATCGCATCCCATCTCCATTTATAGTCAAGAGCACTGCTCATCCTTGAAAAAAACAAAAATATTGCAGCAATAATAAAAGTAATCACTGCTATATCAATGATGGTAAATTTTAGGGATTTCTTATTTAACAAGGTCTTCCCATTTTTTGGATTCAAACCAATATGCTTTTTTATCTTTTAAAAACCCCTGGGCATGCATATTCAAAACCCAGTTATTAAGATAATTCAATGCATCGTGGTCCCCTTTTCTGATGGCAAACCCGATGGGTTCTTTGGTAAAATTTTCTTTAAAGGGAATAAATAATTTATCCGGGTACTTTAGTGCATGGAATACCGGCATGGGAGCAGAAGAAACAACGGCATGGACCCGGCCCAGATTTAACTCCTGAAGTGCCTGACTCTCGTTCTCAAACAGCTTTAAACTAGCATTGGGCATATATTTTCTTGCTGCCTGTTCTGCTGTAGTCCCGAGTCTTAAGGCAATGCTGACCTCTTTTTTATTAAAATCCGCCAGGGACGAAAAGCCTTTTGCTTTTGATTTGTGGGCAACCATTGACATACCCGAGTAATCATAGGGGATGGTAAAATTTACTTTTAAATTTCGCTTGGGGGTAATTCCCATACCCCCAATGATCACATCAAACTTACCGGTTAGAAGGGCCGGAATAATCCCTGACCATGCTGTGGGAACGAACTCAATTTTAACGCCCATATCCCGGGCCAGTTTTTTAGCCACATCTATTTCAAACCCTACGAGATTGCCCTGCTTATCTTTCATGGCCCAGGGGACAAAGGTGGACATCCCCACCCGGATAACTCCCTGTTTCTGAATTTTTTCAATAATACTCTCCCGGGCAAATGAAACGCCACCCAAAACCAATAAAAATAGAATACTTAAACATAGAATCTTTTTCATTTTTATCTCCTTATGGAATTTTTTATTCAACATTATTGGTTGATAAATTTAAGTTGGTTTTCAAAACGTCTGATTATAAAAGAAAGACTGGCTGTAATGACCAGGTAACATAATGCCACAACAAACCAGATTTCAAAAGTTAAAAATGTTTCGGAAACAATCCTTTGCCCCTGCATGGTCAGGTCATAGATGGAAATCGTACTGACCAGAGCCGAATCTTTTATTAATGACACGCTTTGGCCGGCAAGCATGGGAAGGGTTTGTCTCAGCATCTGGGGGATAATCACCTTGATGTAAGTACCGGGAACAGACAGTCCAATGCTTTGGGCGGCTTCATACTGGCCTTTTGGAATGTTGATAATGCCGGAACGAATAATCTCTGAAGAATAAGCCCCTTCAAAAAGGGTTAAAGCAATGACGGCGGAAAAAAATGCCGAGATATTAAAAACCGGCGAAATCACAAAATAGATTAAAAATATCTGAATCAAAAGCGGCGTATTTCGGATGGTTTCCACATAGAGCCATGATACTGATTTAAGCACAGGCGAAGAGGACAGCCTTGCAAAGGCAGACAAAAAACCAATAATAAAAGAAAGCACAAGGCTGATAGAAGAAATTTTAAGGGTGATTAAAAGCCCTTCAAGCAGCAGGCCCCTTGTAAATTCTCCATTTTCAAAGACAAACAAAAAAGGTTTTACCCGATACCACTGCCAATTATATTCAAGATTTCGATATCCGATAACAAAGATAAGAAAAATGAAAAAAATGAATATAAAGGGTTTGACACCCTTTTTCGCACGACGCATGACTTGACCTTTTGTCTTTTTAATAAAGGCAAAAGATAGCATGAAATGGAAAAACCCGCCACCTCTAATCCTGAACCAAATCAATAGCAGTTTTATTGGAGGTTATAGTTGTGGCTTCATCACCAGCCCAGACAACAGCCTCTGTTCCGGCAGGGCAAAGGCAATGCTTTGGCCTAAACCGCCGGATATCCATGTCCGGTGAAGAGGTGAAATAGCCGCTCTAAGACGTCGTGCCTCCGTAAAAAAATAATTATTCAGGCATTGCAGGCATTGTTCTCTCTATCAGCCTTTGTTTTTACCTTTTTTTTTACTGTTGGTTTCACCTTTGTTTTTTCTTTTCTTTTTCTTTTTATCATTGTCAGCGTAAAAATCGTTGCCAAGCTTCAGGCTATGGAATTCTTTTGATCCAGTTTTTATGCCAAGACTCTTCGCAAGGACTCCCCAACCTTTGTTCTTTTTGGATTTGTATTTCTCCATAACGTAATCAGCGGGTTTCCCTGACATTTCTCCAAAACGGCATGCCATATAGGCATCCGATGGTTTTTCAATATTGCTGAGTACAGTTTTGATCTGTGCATCGCCTATATTAAACCGAGTAACAAGCCTTGCCCTGAATCCTGATGGATCGGCTTCAGCTCTGATGTTAAAATCTCTCATCCAATCAAAATCACCTGCTGTCGCTACAGCTGAAAAAAACAGCAACACCACAGGAATCATGAACAACATTTTCAGTGATTTCATTAAATACTCCTATTGATTATTAATTTTATGCCTCAACAGCAACCACTCAACTTGCTAAATAGCATTTAAATAAAAATCATAATATTATATATTGTGATGCGAGGCAAATTATTTTTCATATCAGACTCTCAACTATTAGGAGAAGGCAAAATCAAATTGATCAAGACTCCATCTGGCTTGATTGGAGACTTGAAAATATTTTTGTTCAAAGCCTGAAAGGCAGGGAAAAAGCCTATGGGACATTAGTCTTGTGTCTGTTGACATGTCGAGCGGTGTTCGATATAAAAATCGACAAACAAAAAGGTGAACACACTGGAGATAATTAATATGAAAGAAATTAAGGTTTTTCATAACGCCATAAAAGATGTGCCAGCCATTGCGTCCAAAATCAAAGAAAATCAGAAGAAAATTATCGGAACCCTATGTTCCTATGCACCGGAGGAATTGATATATGCGGCAGGATTTCATCCCATGCGCCTGTTTTCTTCAAAATCAGATATTGTGCTGGCAGAACAACATCTTCAGGCCTATTGCTGTTCCCTGGTCCGGGGCGTGCTTGAGGACAGCCTTTCAGGACAGCTTGATTTCCTTTATGGAACCGTGTTTCCCCATACCTGTGATTCCATTCAGCGCCTGAGTGACATCTGGCGCATGAATGGGAGATATGAATTTTTTGCAGATGTGGTCCTGCCAGCCAAAGTGAATACACAGAGTGCAAGAACCTATATGGTTGATGTGCTGACCAAGTTTAAAAAAGACCTTGAGACAGCTGCCGGAAGAGAAATCACTGACACAGATCTTCGGGACTCCATTAAAAAATTTAATCTCATCAGAAAAAATCTGTCAAAAATCTATGCCCTTCAATCCAAAAAGCCCGGGATAATAAAAGGCGCTGATCTCTATGCCATTGTCAAAGGGTCCATGGTGATGGACAGAGATGAGGTGGCTGATCTTTTGCCCGCCATTGTGGCCAATCTTGAAAAAATGGATGCCCCTGAAAAATGTGGTAAACGAATCGTTGTTTCCGGTTCGATCTGTGATTCTCCTGATATTTATACAGCCATTGAAGCGGCCGGAGGCGTTATTGTGGGAGACGATCTTTGCACAGGCCAGCGATGGTTTGAAGGTGAAGTCCTGAATGATGGAAATCCCGTAAATGCCATTGCCACCCGATATATGGACCGCATCATCTGTCCTGCAAAACATTCTTCGCCCACTGCCCGTGGTGAGAACATGATTTCACTCGCAAGGAAGAACAGGGCCGATGGAGTCATTTTCATGCTGCTCAAATTCTGTGATCCCCATGCATTTGATTATCCCTATTTAAAAGAATTCCTTGAAAAAGAAGGCATAAAAAACCTTCTTATTGAAATGGATGACCAGCAGCAAAACCTCGGGCAGTTGTCCACCCGTTTTGAAACCTTTATTCATTACATTTAAAAGGACCTGCCATATGTCAGACAAGCTTGCAGAAAAAATAAAAATAAAATCCGCAAAAAGAATGCGGGATATCATGACCACCTATTATCTGGATGCCATGACTGCGGGACAGAACAACAAACAGGTTGCCTGGATCACTTCCGGAGGTCCTGTAGAACCTCTGGTGGCAATGGATATCATCCCCATTTATCCTGAAAACCATGGTGCCATGATCGGAGCATCCAAAATGGGAGAAGATCTATGCATAAAAGCTGAAAATATGGGCTACAGCTCTGATCTGTGTTCCTATGCAAGGACGGATATCTCATGCTCGGTTGTCAAAGGCGGACCCATCGGGGGATTGCCGAAACCAGACATGCTGATCTGCTGCAATAATATCTGCGGCACTGTGCTAAAATGGTATGAAGTCCAGGCAAGGTTCTATAATGTGCCTTTGTTTATTCTGGATACTCCCATCTGCCATACCCGATATTCCTCTGAAATCGCCAGGTATGTCCGGGCTCAGATTGATGAATATATTGTCTTTCTTGAAACAATCACAAAAAGAAAATTTGATTATGACAAAATGGCACGGGTCGGCAAACTTGCCTATGAGAGCCAACTGCTCTGGCAGAAAGTCCTCAATACCACCGCCCACAAGCCATCGCCCATGTCTGCCTTTGATGCATTCTTTTTCCTTGCCCTGATTGTCACATTGCGGGGTACTCAAATCGCCGTTGATTTTTATAAAGACCTGTTAGAGGAAATGGAGCAGCGTATCAAAGATGGCATCAGCATGGTTCCCGATGAAAAATACAGACTTTTATGGGATAACCTGCCCGTGTGGTATCGGCTCAAATGGCTGTCCCAAAAATTCTCTGATCACAATGCCTGTCTTGTGGCAGACACCTATACATCTGCCTGGTGTGGTGCCATAAAATATACTGATGAAAATCATTTTCTGGATTCCATGGCCGAAGCCTACACCAGGATCTATCTGAACATCGGCGTTGACCAAATGGCAGACCAGGTGCTTGACATGATTAAATTTTATGATGCTGATGGCTTTTTAATGCATTCAAACCGCTCCTGCAAGCCCTACTCTTTTGGACAAATGGATATTATGAAAATCGTCCGGGAAAAGGCAGATATTCCGGTTCTCATGATAGAAGCCGACATGGTGGATCCCAGAAGCTTCTCACAATCCCAGGTGGAAACCCGTATTGATGCATTTATGGAAATCATAAAACAAAGGAGCAGTTGATATGATTTATGCAGGCATCGATATCGGTTCCAGCACAGCCAAGGCAGCCTTGATAAAAGACAACCGACTTTTGGCCACCCATGTCATACCGACCGGGTATAATCCCTTAAACGCAGGGATCGCAGTTTTTGAAGCACTTTTAGAAAAAGTGACAATTTCAAAAACAGATATAGCAGCCATTGTTTCCACAGGCTATGGCCGGGCCAGCATAAATTTTGCAGACAAGGCCATGACGGAAATCATCTGTCATGGAACCGGTACGCATTTTATGAATCCCGATATACGGGGAATAATTGATGTCGGCGGACAGGACAGTAAGTCCATTCTTCTGGATAAAAACGGCCAGGTTGAAAACTTTGCCATGAATGACAAATGCGCGGCAGGCACAGGACGCTTTATTGAAGTCATGGCCAATGCCCTGGAAGTGAGATTAGATCAGTTGGGCGACTTCAGTCTCAGGGCAGACAAGGCATCAAAAATCAGCAGCATCTGCACGGTGTTTGCAGAATCAGAAGTCATTTCCATGATCGCAGGGTTGCAGAAAAGGGAAAACATTATCGCCGGCATTCATGAATCTGCCGCCGCCCGTGTTGCCATCCTTGCCTTTAAAGTTAAAATCAAAGAACCGGTAATGATGACCGGTGGTGTGGCAAAAAACAAAGGCATGGTAGCAGCCCTTGAAAAGCGTCTTGGATTTAAACTCATTGTGGGAGATTTTGCCCAGGAGAATGGTGCCATTGGTGCTGCCGTACTGGCATCAAGACTGTAAGCGGCATTTTTACAGGCTGATTCGATCCAGTTCTTTTTTAAGCTTTCTCCAATCCGGTATGAACTGATCCATAAATCCCTTGAACCGGGCATTATGCCTTCTTTCCAGCAAGTGAACCATTTCATGAACAATCACATACTCAAGAAAGGGTTCAACCAGATTGATAAGGGCCATATTCAGCCAGATTCGTCTATCATTGATATTACAACTCCCCCAGCGTGTTTTCATTTTCCTGACACCGAATTCATTGACAATCACACCCATAACCGGCTGCCACTTTGCAACAACCTTTCCAATGGATCGTTTTAATTCTTTTCGATACCAGGCAACAATGATTTTTTCCCGCTCATAAACATCACTCCCGGGTTTCACAAGAAGGTTAATGCGGTTATCAGCGGTTATAAAAACCTCTGACCGTGTATTCTGATGATTCACATAAAGGGGATAGACTTTCCCCTTAAACAGGAGTGTTTCTCCTGTGGTATATGTTCTTGCCATATCAGGTTTTGCGGCCGCGGCCTTTTTGACCTGTTTATTGAGCCAGTCTGATTTTGAAAGAATTGCTTTGTTCAGGGTTCCAGAATCAAGATGAATGGGTGCGGAAACAATTATTTTTTCTTTTGACGGGTAGACCCTGAAATAGACATGTTTAATCTTTTTTTTTACAATTTCAAATGAATAGTTGCCAAAGTTCAACGACTCTGCTGTTAATTTCCTGATCTTTTTTTTCCTTACCGGGATATCTATTTTTGTTTTTTCATTCTCTGAACCAGGGCATCAACTGATTCCCCGTTGGGAGCCATGGCCATGGGATTTTGCTCAACAAGCTCTTCCCATGCCCTTATACCGCCAGGGGCATCGTTCAAGTCGTGCAACAGCACAATCCCCTTATTAAACCTCGCAGTTTCGAAAGAAGGATCGATCGAAAGGGCTCTATCAAATGCTTCAATGGCCTTTCGGGGCTGTTTATTCCTTCGATACATCACCCCCATGTCAGTGATGACCCCTGTCTTACCAGGTTCTATTGCCAAAGATTTTTCATATGCTTCAATGGCATTTACAAATTGATCTGAATCAAAGAAAAGGTGACCCAGCTGGGCCAGGGCTTCTGCATCTTTGGGGTTTGTTGCCAAATATTGTTCCAATTGTAAAATCCGTGAAGCAAACTCTGCTGAATTATCCTGTTGCCCCCCTGCCTGGGTATTAGCCGCAGTAACATTCCCCTGCCCCACCTTTGTATCCGTGGCAAGTTTAAATGAAGAATATACGGTTCCGCCGATAAAACCGATACACAAAGACAGCAGAACCGCGCCGATCAGAGTCTGCTTTTTTACATAATCTTTATTTGCCGTTTCTTTATCTTTCACCATAATAAAATCCTTTTTTTAATGATTATAGTCCTTACCATATTCAACTCAAAGGACACAAGCATTTCAAAAGAATCCAGTCAATATCGACAGACAGGTCGCAGATTTAAAACTGTTTAAGAATGGATGATCGCATGTTTGCAACCCTGCAAAACAAAAAGAGACTTTTAAAAATCATAACCCGCTAATTTTATAACTATTTTTAAAAACATTGAACAACGCATTTTTTGGCATGCATTGTGCTCTTTCTATTAGGGATTTGGAATTCGGTTTTAAAAATAAATATTCTATATCAAGGAGAGATTTAAAAATGGAAAAAGTAGCGGTTGTAGGATGCGGTTCTTATATGGA
>NZ_JAUWQB010000127.1 GCF_030611305.1 Desulfobacula sp.
AGGCATACTAATCCCCTTCCAGGGGTAAACCCAAAGCCTGGCCCTCAGGGCCAGGATATTTACTCTAAAATATTCGTTGAATACAATAGCGTATCAGCAGAATTAGAAGAAAACAAAGGTGTTTTCCCAATATTAATGGGCGAATGCTTTTTTTTTATTTTAATTTTGGGAAGAAAAAATAAAAATTAACAACGCACCTAAACTTAAGCTGTTCCATGATTTAAATAAATTTTCAACTTATGTACATGAATTAAGGAGGATGGATAGAATGAGTGAAATTATCAAAAAGACAGTTTTCGTTTTTACGGTTGTTATAGCCCTTGGCGGGAGTGCTTGGGGTGGTTGGTTCCAATTTGAACCCAATATTGTTCTTTTAAATGGGACTGCTGTAGCTCAAGAACTCAAGCATATTGAAAAAGAAAATGATTGCATCACAAATGGAGATGTGGTCGGAGCAAAGCAATTAATAATAGACAAGAAGGTTTTTATCGTTAAAGCTGAAAACGGTGGGAATGGGGTCCCTGTTGAATATGTCAGCTATAAGGAATACAAAGACAGTCTTTTTGTTAGAATCAAATATCAAAGCGGGACCAAAACTTGGGCAAACATGCTTGGCCTTGCCTGTGAAGGAGAAAACGGGAAGGAAAGGCGTGTCACTAAACTAGATCTGGATAAAGGAGAATTTGGGCCATTATCAAATGTGACCCGATAAACGTTATCAGTTGAGTTGCTGTAGACCGGATCTAAACCTTGTCATTTAGCTGTAAATGGCAAGGTAAAAAAAACATATATGAATCCAGGTCAAAACAAAAGTCTGGATCCCAAAATTCAAATCCTTCGCTGGATAAAATGATACAATCTTGCACCTGTTTCATAAAAGAGTCCCCAAAGGTTTCGAGACCATATCGGTTCAATTTTTGAAACCGGCAACGGGATATCTTCCGGGGAGCCCCCTGTAATATACTCGGCCAGAAGTTTTCCAAACACGGTCCCGGGACCAATACCCCGGCCATTATAACTTGTGATCATGGCCATGTTTTTATCCAGCACATGGAATCTTGGAATATGGTTGGTGGTCATGGCAAATCTGCCATGCCAGCCATATTCGAGCTGTGTATCTCCAACCTGGGGAAATGTTTTTGAAATCGTTCTTTTTACCCAGTTTTCGTGCAGATCATAGGCAAAGCCTTCCACCGTCCCTACACTGCCTACAATAAGACGTCCGGCAGCATCCAGGCGATAGGAAGACAGAATCAGATTGGTATCCCAGGCACCCTGGCGCTCAGGCAGTATAGTTTCCAGAACATCTTTTGAAAGTGGCGGCGTGGCAAACTGGAAAAAACTCATCGACACCATTGATTTTTTATATGATTTAAATACATAACCCGGATATGCATGAACCGCAATGATAACTGACTTTGCAGCCAATGTTCCTGTCGGGGTGTCTAATTTCCATCCATCCCTGGTCTTTTCAAATCCGACCACAGGGGATTGGTTATATAATTGCGCCCCGGCCTTCAATGCTGCATTGGCAAGCCCGTAAGCATAGGCCAGAGGCTGAATGGTTCCGGCACGTTTATCAAGCAACGCCCCATAAAAAGAATTGCTGCCGGTCTTGGAAGCCGCCTCATCCCGCTCAAGAAGCCTTACCGGCGCTCCACGTTTCAACCACTGAGCTTCCCGCTGCTGAAGTGCTTTATATCCTTTTTTGGAATCTGCACAATGAAGGGTTCCGTTGCGAAGGGCTTCACATTCAATTCCATGTTCTTTAATCAAATCAAACACAAGATCAGGAGAATCACCAAGGACATCAATGAGTTTTTCTCCATATTCACGACCGGCAAGCCTAAGCAACTCTTCAGGCATAAGCCAGAGTCCTGCATTAACAAGCCCCACATTACGCCCGGCTCCGCCATACCCGATATCTTCCGCCTCAAGGACAACGCTCTCTTTACCCGTTTTTGCAAGATGCAGGGCAGCAGAAAGGCCTGTATACCCGCCCCCAATGATGGCAATGTCGGTTCTTTGATCTCCCTGCAGGGGAGTCAACCGGGGTCTGGGAGGTGCCGTGGCCGCCCAAAGACCGTGAGTGATATTCTTGTCTTTCATGTTTTCTCCTGATAAATGCAATATATTTTTGAAAGTCGCTCCTGGTTTTCATCAAATTTTCTTATAAACCTATCTTTACCTTCCCCTATCCAAAGAGCAGATTGGGAAGCCACATGACAACCTCGGGATACAGGAGAATAAAGATAACCACCGCCAGCTGTATCAGGACAAAGGGTAAAATGGAGCGGTAGATATCCCCCATACTCACCTCGGGAGGAGCCACTCCCTTCATATAAAACAGGCAGAACCCGAAGGGCGGGGTCAGATAATCCATCTGAACCTGGGTCATGAAAAGAACACCGAACCAGACCGGATCATAGCCCAGCTGAACAATGACGGGCAGGAATACCGGAACCGTGATCATCACCTGAGTGATCTCATCCAGGAAAAAACCCAGAACGATCATGACGGCCAGTATGAAGCCGAAGATCAAGACCGGATTATCGAAATCCATCAGGAAATCGGCGATAAGGTCTTGGCCGCCGGTCCGAAAAAAAATGCTGGTGAAGCAGGCGGCGCCGAAAAGGATCCACATGATCATCCCGGTGATGCTCATGGCCCGCACAGCAGCGTCGCTGAGCATGGCCCGGTTAAGCCTTCGGTTGATCAGTGCGCTGACCAGAGCGCCGGCAACCCCGACGGCAGCGGCTTCAGTAGGAGAGGCGATCCCAGCGAAGATGGTGCCTAAAACCGCACCAACCACCGCGATGGGAAGAATAAGCCCCTTGGAAAGGATAATCAGTTCCTTTAACGGGACTCTTTTTTCCTTGGGCAGGGCCGGCGCATAGTGGGGCTGCAAAAAGCACCGTATGGCGATGTAGGTCAAAAACGATCCCACAAGGATGAAACCGGGGACGATTCCTCCGGCAAACAGCTTGCCGATGGAGACCCGGGCCACCATCCCGTAGACGATCAGGGAAATACTAGGCGGGATAAGAAGCCCCAGGGCCCCTCCTGCCAGAATGGGCCCGATGGCGATACTCTTGTGGTAGCCCTGTTTAAGCATAATGGGCAGGGCGATAATGCCCATGGTGACCACCGCGGTGGTGGTGACTCCGGACATGGCAGCAATAATGGCGCAAATCAGCACCGTGCCCATGGATAATCCGCCACGGACCGGTCCCAGTGCCTGGTACATAAACGCATAAAGGTCTTCAGCAACACCTGATTTCTCCAGTAAGCAGGCCATTAAAATAAAAAGGGGCATGGCAATGAGAACCATGCTGGACATCATGCCGAAAATATTGGTGGCAACAAACGGTAACGTCTGGGATCCGAAGAAGAAAAAGGCAGTGATGATGGCGCTGCTGGACAGGGTAAAGGCCATGGGGAACCCGGTGATCAGACCGATCAGCAGGCCGCCGACAAGAGTCAGAACAGGTAGTAATTCCGTCATGATAATTCCTTCCCTGTAAAAGCAAGATTAAGGGTTCGGATATATTGGGCCAGGCCCTGTAAAAGCATCAGAAAAGCAGCCAATGGAACAGTCAGCTTGACCGGCCACAAAGGAGAGGCCCAGGGGGAAGGAGATACTGTCTGTTTTAACTCAAAGGCACGCATACCGATGTGAAGCCCATGCCAGAATAGCAGGCCAATGAACATAAAAAAAAGAGGATAGGTAAAGCAGTCAATAATGGCCCGCCCCCTTTTTGAGAAGATGTTGTATACAAGATCTATTTTGACATGCTCATCATGCAGGAGTACATAGGGCCCTGCGAGCACGGCATAGGCACCGAAAAAATGGAGTGCCAGCTCGTGGCACCAGATGGTCGGCGCGTTGAACGCAAACCTCATGATAACATCGTACAGCAGAAAAAAGGCAAGAAAAAAGATCAAAACACTGATCAGCCTTCCGCTCCATTCGCTGACGGAATCTATTATGGCCAAGATTTGTCTCATTGTATTTCCCTCTTTATTAGAAATCAAAATTAAGCATCCATAAAGACGCCGCCCAAAGATGCGGGCGGCATCTTTTACAGGGGAGCGCTATTTCTTTTCCCAATACCCTTTTTCAATGGCCCATTTTTGTGTAATTTCAAAAATTTCTTTAAAGGCTGCGTCTTTAAAGTATTTTTCGGGTACAACTTCACTGGCTAGTCCGGACAATATACGGGCATCTTCCTCTGACCACTCAACAATTTCAATGCCTTTGTCCTTTACTACATTCCAGGCTTTTTGAATGGTTAATTCAGCCTGGAACTTGTTTCTTGCAGATCCGATTTCACAGGCGGCTTCCAGGATGGCTTTAAGATCATCAGGCAGAGCGTTCCAGGTTTTCAGGTTCACGATAAAGGCATCAGTGGCCGGACCCACGGCTGTGGGGTATTTGACCCAGTATTTGGTGACTTCATGAAAACCCATGTCCACCATGTCGGCTGCATGGGAAAAGGTGATGGCATCCACACCGCCGGTGGAGAGCATGGTATAAATTTCGGCGGCTGGGGTCCAGATAGTTCCGGCGCCCAGTTTCGCCAGCTGCAATGCAATGAGTTCAGAGGATCTGAACTTCAGGCCCTTGATGTCTTTGACCCCGCTGATGGGTTTCTTGGAAATCATCAGGTTGTCCAGGGTCCAATATACATTGCCCACAAGATGAACACCGTGCTTGGCATATTCCTGCCGTAAAAGCTTCATGATGCGCCCGTCTTCATACTCTTCATAGAGGTAACGCATCTCGGCGATGGTTTTAGGGGCTGCCATGCAGTCCCCATGGGTGAAAGTCACCGGGAGCTGTCCGGGGAAATATCCCGGCCAGATAAAGGTGGCCTGCATGACACCCATACCCACGGCATCCAGCTGTTCCGCCACGGGAACAATGGCTCCGGGAGCACTTGGTTTCATGACAATACGTCCGTCGGACATCCGATTAACATAATCAGACATATACGCGATGGTGTCCCAGCTGATTCCTGAAGGCAGCCAGGATGAGGGTTGCCATTTATAGGTTTTTGCAAATGCCGGCAGAGAAGAACCAACCACCAAAAAAGCGCCTGTCAGCGCGACCAGCAGACCCCGGGTAAACATACGTTGAATTTTCATCTAATCTCTCCTTGTAAAAAAGCTTTTGTGTATAAAACTCTGTACCTAAACGTTTAACTTATAACCTAAACTCACCTCCTTTTTTGTATGCCATGGCCTACATAAACCCGTTAAAGGGTGTACGAACAATGGTTGTATGCATGTAATTGATCATTGTAAAAAAATCAAACACCGGGAGACCCACCGCAGCTTGAACAGCATGGGCATATGGCGGCAAATCACTGCATTCAAGCAGAATGCTGCCGATATCCGGGTTTTGATTTACCAGTTCACTAGCCACAGCAACAACTTCGTCCTGGATTTTATCGGAATCCAGAGTTCCCTTTTCCTTGAGAACGGCATCCCTGAATTCCGGTTGGTTTTCCATGCCGGCGATTGCCAGCGGAAGTCCTTCAGAAACACCTGTGGATATAAAATGTTTGGGTTGAAGACAGGTGGAATCGGCTGTGATAATCCCCACTTTTTTCCCTGTTATTTGATACATAAACGGAAGCTGCAAAAGGGTTGATAAAAAAACAGGTATTTCCAGACTTTGGGCAACTTCCTGCTGGAAAAGGGCCATGAACCCGCATGCACCGGTAATCGCATGGACGCCGCTGTTATACAGTCTCTGGGCGGCATCAATAAATGGGGAGACCAGATCGGGATCCTGTTGATTCAACAGCCGGTCAATGGAGGCTCCTTCCACTTTTTCGTACCGGACAGGAAACGGAAATGTGCTGGCATTACC
This sequence comes from Desulfobacula sp., assembly GCF_030611305.1. GTDB lineage: Bacteria > Desulfobacterota > Desulfobacteria > Desulfobacterales > Desulfobacteraceae > Desulfobacula. The sequence continues at coordinate 5,879 of NZ_JAUWQB010000127.1, forward strand.
AACGTTTCCGGGAACACAAGGATAAGAGGCGTCCAGTATCAAAATGCCGATGGATTCTCCATACCAGGCCTGCTTTGGTCTGGTAACAGAAATTATCGCCATTAGACCCTCCTTTGTTTTAAAAACATATCACGAAAGCCAAACGTCAGTGATATTTTAGTGTCATGTTTTATAAAACTTCAATAATAGCATTAGTAGAATATCAGTGTTATGCTCAATGCGTAGCAATGATTTCTCAGCCTGTCAAGCATTGTTTTTTTTTAGCAGCCGAAGGTTTTGATTTTCATTCCAAGTACAGATCCCCCATAAAGGCGAGGTCCGTAAAGCTTGACCATTCCTGGGGCTGAGATCAGGCAGCCTTCCAAAAATTAAAAAAATAAACGGAAACACTAAAAAGGCTTGAGTTTATCCAGGCGGTGGGCTAAGTAATGAAACGCAAGTGGCATATCAATAAAATGACATAAAAACTTTAGTTAAAACTGAGTGCTTAGGAATGAAAGATAAAATTTATCAAACTATACGAGAACGAATTCTTTATTTAGAGTATAAACCAGGGCAGATTCTGAACGAGAATGTATTGGCAAAGGAATTCGAAGTGAGCCGATCGCCGATCAAGGATATACTCAACCGTCTGGAATGGGAACAATTAGTAAGAGTAATTCCTCGAACAGGGAGCATGGTCACTGAGATTGAATTCAGCCGGATCATGAATGTCTACCAGGTCCGGTTTGAGATGGAATCCTTTGAAAGCAATCTTGCAAAAGGAAATTTTTCTTCAAAACACAACAGACAACTTGAAGAGATGTATAATGCCTGCAACAGGCTCTTGGATGAAAAAGATACAAAAGCGCTGACAAAAATAGATATGGCCTTCAGGGACATCATCCATGAAGCCGCCGGGAATCCGGTTCTGGCAGATGTTTCCGATAAATTATATTCACAGACATTTCGGATCTGGTATAGTGTTCTGGCTCAAAATGGGTATCAGGATGAAGTGAAGGCCGTCCAAACAGAAGTGAAAAAATTCATGGACTGTCTGGCCTCCGGCAATACTGATGAACTCGTCGGGATCAGGAAAACTCAACTTTTCAATCATTTCGAACGCCTTCGCCATAAATTTCTTGGAGCTGTAACTATCTCAGCATAATCTGAACTCAACTGGCGGGTAAACGATGAATTTACAGATCGACTATTTAAGAACATTTATTGCTTTAGCCGAAGCGAAAAACTTCACTAAAACTTACAGAGGATAGCCCACAGGTCACTTTTGAATCATGAACTGCCCAGCCAATAACCTGTAGCCCACTGTCAATTTTTTTATTATAAAAATTACAGGGCAAGATTGGCTTGTAACAGCGGTTGAGGCTCATATAGTGGAATCAAAATTTCAAAACTGAAAAATATTCATATACCACATATTGGGGTTCCCGAATCTTGTCTGGACTGAGTCTTTGAAATACCAGTGAACGCTGTTGTTTTTCAACCCAAACCACATATAAATAGAGTACCAAGAGGAAATCAAGCATTATTTTGAATTTATTTTCAGGCCATACTCTCCCCATCCGATTTAATCGGTTTTTAAAAAACATGCATGAGACCGACTTAAATTTTAAAATCATAGATTCTCAAAATTTAG
>NZ_JAUWQB010000003.1 GCF_030611305.1 Desulfobacula sp.
GCAAACGATATGAGCAAAAAAAAATTGAAAAATTGGGTGAAATTTAATAGGGATATTATATTTCTGCTATATTTTGAATGGTTTCAACACCCTTTAATATAACCAACTGCGGAGCGGTTTAGTTCAATAAAGTACCAGAAGGAAATCAAAACTGTTTTCTGGTAAAAGTTGAAGACATAATACAAGTAATCTCAACTATTGAATATTAGATTGTCTTTGCTTTTATTTTATACCTTTGGTAGCAAAGATAAAGCATCTCACAATCTGTAGTGGAGTCAATAACAAAGTGAATCAAAATATTGTTTATAAATATAGAGGTGGAGAAAAAAAATTGTTTGAAAGAGATCTTGACGCTCTCAACAAAAACTATTTTTGGGCACCGAATCATCTCGAATTAAACGATCCTTGTGAAACTGTAGTTTCAGATGAAATATTAAAAAATCAAGTTAATGCTGTACTAAAATTATCTCCCTCTAAAAAAATCGATACGAAGCATCTATATTCGGCAATTGATAAAATGATGAAAAAAAGATCAGAGGTTGGGATTTACTCTTTATCATCGTCTTACAAACACGAGTTACTTTGGGCTCATTATGCTTATTCTCATAAAGGGTTTTGTATACAATATAACTTGGATTTACTAATCAAAAGAAACATATATCAGACACTCCATTTCGTCCCCGTAACATATAGAGATAAACCTCCAGATCTTACAGCTTTAGATATTTCAACAATAAAAAATGTTTTTAAAAAAATAGTTGGAACTAAGTCAACGCCTTGGAATTATGAAAAAGAGATTAGAATTATAACAGATAAAATTGGAGAGAATGATTATGATTATTCTGCGGTGACAGGCATTTATTTTGGTCTCAGAATGCCCGACGAATATAAAGAAAAGATGATGAACTTGTTAAAAGGGCGTGGCATAAAATATTATCAAATGTTTTTAAAAGATAGATCTTATCAATTCATAGCCCAGCCGTTAACAGATAAATATAAAAAAATTCAACCGTATCTATATCAAATTTCGCAAGAAACAGAAAAAATAGAATATAAAATTTCAAAGAAAGAATATGCTCAATTTGCTAAAAAAGGAACTATTGAGATACAATTAGAGCAGAAAATTACCGAAACCCAGCTCCAAAAAATAGCCTTAGATTTAAAAAACAAAATATTTCGGAAATCAAAAAGGGTATTCATGTCATATTTTTTGCCTGAAATGATGAATGGTGAAACTTGGGCAACGACCCACTTTGAATCAGGCAATTATACTATTAGGATATTGGGATTTACTATTGAGCAAGAAATAGAATTACAAAACAACTTTGAAGGGGATACTCAAAATATAATCGGCCAATGGATTGACACTTCCCCACATGTTAATCATGGATTAACTCTTTTTGAAAAAGAAAATAATTTGTTTTTAGAAAGAAAATTCACAAATGGAAGCAGTTCAATTACTGAGATGAAATCTTCTGAAATTGATGGGTGGGTTCGGTATGACGATATTGAAGATAATGCACACGGTGAGTATTTTACTGTTGATGGCGATGGTGTTCTTCACTATTTTTCATCCGAAGAAGAGTTTATGAGTTTAAAGCCCTATAAATCTTAGTAGCTTTCTGCCAATTTCTTTCATAATTAAGTCAAAGGGTATCCTAATTGGAATTGTCAGGAGACTTTCAAAATATCAACAATACAATTTCTAATCTTGATTTTGTTTGTGATATCAGACAAGCCGAAAAGGAAAGCTTTAAAAGACGAGACTTCTGGTACGGTTCTGAGAGATTGATTAAGGGTGGGCAGCCATCAGAAAATATTAAAAAAAGTCTGGAATGATAATCGAAACCTCTGACGGCAGATCTATTAACACGGCAACAGACTTGGGGCCGGAAGAGCGGCATATCTTACAGAAATTAATGGCATGGGGCCCCATGGTTGAATCTTTGGACCAGTTCCGGGACATTAAGAAAAAGGGCCTGGCCAATGGATGGAACAACTCGGGTCCTGTCCGTGAGAGCCGGGCCCTTTCACTGGTGGTCAAAGACCTTGAGGTTCAGATCCGCCAGAGGCTCAAACACCTGCCATGACCGTTGACACAAACCACTCAAGAATAATTATCCCAAGGAAAACTGCCATAAGCCTTCCAGGACATCAAGGATATCAATTCAATTCTTGATGAAGTTTTTTAAAGATCTGAGGGATCAAATCTATTACGTATTGACAGATCTTTTTGTTTTTATTACGATTTTTTTTGTTATAATTAATATTAGCTGTTTTGCCTGAAACCATTATTTTATTTAGAGAGAATCTTATGAGCGAACTTCTAAAAACCGTATTTTTTAATAAACACCAGGATCTTGATGCAAAAATTGTAGAATTCGGGGGCTGGGAAATGCCCATACAATATCCTGCCGGCATCATTAATGAACATATGACAACCCGTAAAAAAGCCGGCATCTTTGATGTTTCGCACATGGGAAGACTGTTTTTCAAAGGCAAAGACACACTGCCTTTTTTACAACACGTTTTGACCAACAATGCCATGGCCCTGGAATTAGGTGAAAGCCAGTATACACTGATCCAGAATGAAAACGGAGGGGCTATTGATGATGCGTATCTATACCGGTTTAAATCCGATGAGTATCTGCTTGTGGTCAATGCTTCAAACCGGAAGAAAGATGTGGCCCACTTTGAAAAGCATCTAAAGCTGTTTCAGGATATTGAAATGGTTGACAGAACCTTTGATATGGCCATGATTTCCTTGCAGGGCCCACTTTCCAAATCTATTATCGAAGAGATTGTTACGGGAGGAGTTCTGCCAGAACCTGCCCGGAACTGTTTGAGCATTGTAGATATCAGCGGCGTTGAAACCTGCCTTGCCAGAACCGGCTACACAGGTGAACCCCTGGGATTTGAATTCTTTATAGAGAACGAACATGCCGTTTTTATCTGGAATCTCTTAATGGAAAAAGGGGCTGTGCCGATCGGGCTTGGTGCAAGAGACACTTTGAGGCTTGAAGCAGGTCTGCCCTTATACGGTCATGAATTGGGTGTGGATCATGATGGCAATGAAATCCCTCTATTTGCATCCAAATTATCCAAATTTGCTGTCAGTTTCTCACCGCTTAAAGGGAATTTTATTGGAAAAGATGCTCTTTACCAACAATATTTTGCGTTTAAAAATATTATGGATCAGAAATTTGAAAATATTTCCCATTTGCCAAAAATAGTCATGCCCCTTGCCATCACCGGAAAAGGGATAGCACGAGAAGGATACAAGGTATTTTCAAAAGACAGACACGTGGGATATATTACGTCCGGAACCATGATCCCGTATCAGGAACCTGAAGGAAGCGGGCTGAATTCTGAATTTAAAGAAGATCCTAAAAGAAGAGCCGTTTCCCTGGCTTTGGTTAACAGCAGTATTCTTGAAGGAGAAACCCTTGAAATACAAATCAGGAAAAAACGGTGTGAAAGTATTGTTGTTCCCTATCACATGAGTTCGGAAGCACCGCCTTTTGTCAGGTCCATTCCCCATGATCAATTAAGATCTGTAAAACAGACAGGAGATGACGAAAACTATCCTAAACTTGCGCGGCAACTGGTATCAAAAGCGTTAAACAATCATACCTGGCGTCAGAAAGAGTGCATCAACCTGATCCCGTCGGAAATGAGCCAATCGTACCTGTCAAGACTCTTATCCATCAGCGACCCTGTAAACCGGTATGCAGAACATAAAGAGATTAAGGCCTTCTTTGGAGAAGATGTTTTTTATTACCAGGGAACCGAATTTATCCGGGAGGTTGAACATCTTATAAACAGGGAATTCCAGACTTTCTTGGGATGCCAAAATATCGAATCAAGGGTCATTTCCGGTCAAATGGCCAATACAGCTTTTTTCAGTGCGCTTGTGGATTTTCTCAACCGGACTGACAGGAAAAATGAGCAGAGAAGAATCCGTAAAATCATAAACAACCATATTATTAAGGGGGGGCACTTAAGTGCACAACCCATGGGAGCGCTTCGTGATTTTGTGGCAAGAGATCCCAAGACAGAAAAACCAGCCGTTATTAATTTTCCGGTATTAAAAGACAACCCTTATAAAATTGATATTCAAGCCTGTAAGGCCATCATTAAAGAGCACCGGCCCGAGCTGGTCATTCTTGGCAAAAGCATGATTCTCCACAAAGAACCGGTAGCCGAAATCCGTAAACTGGTGGATGAATTTTCCCCGAGTTGTCTCGTGATGTATGACATGGCCCATGTATTGGGACTCTATGGTCCACATTTCCAGGAGCCGTTAAAAGAAGGCGCTCATATCGTAACAGGGTCTACCCATAAAACCTATTTCGGTACCCAGCGCGGGGTTATTGCATCTGATTTCAATGAAGAGGACCTGGAATATGGGCTCTGGGAAGCAATCCAGAGAAGAACGTTTCCGGGAAGCGTCAGCAACCATCACCTGGGTACCATGACAGGTCTATTATTTTCCGCCTATGAAATGAATCATTTTAAGGAAGACTATCAGAAAGCCGTCATTTCAAATGCCAAAGCTTTTGCCGGGGCATTAAAGGAACAAGGCCTGGATGTGGCGGGTGATCCTGATATCTCTTTTACCGACACCCACCAGGTAATTCTGAATGTCGGCTATGGGAAAGGGGCAAAAATAGCCAAAGACCTTGAAGAAAATAATATCATTGTCAACTATCAGGCAACTCCTGTTGAAGAAGGTTTTACGGCATCAGGAGCGCTTCGGATGGGGGTGTCTGAAATGACACGGTTTGGCATGAAAGAAAAAGACTTTGAAGTGCTTGCGATGTTAATGGCAGATCTCATTAAAAACAGATCTATCATAAAAGATGAAATCATAAAATTCAGGGAAACATTTGTTGATATGCAATTTTGTTTCAAAGAATCAGAGGTTCAGGATGAGATGACATCTTTGTTGGGTTCTTTTAAATAACTATTTCCCAAGTGTATGACAAATCTCCACGGCAAGGGCATAGATAATATCTAACGGCAAATGCTGTTCTATTGTCCTGTCAAACAAAAGTCTTGCTTCGCTTGGGAAATCCTCATCACCCTGCCAGTACAATACGGCAACCGGGATAGTCGGTGTAATCTGAAATAAAAAGGAGGCATCTGCCAATTCAATGGGAATTCCGCCTGATTTTTCACTTTCTTTTTTAAAAAGATCTATATTATCCCCAAACCGGCCTGTAATCAAATCCGCAGGAATGGTATGCGGGCCTCTGAAAAACGCAGCCCCTCCCGGGATATCTTTTTCAGACACCCAGACCCCTGAAGGAGGTATGTTCTTTGATTTCATCAGATAATACAAAATAAATAAATACAAACAATTATGATGGGTTTTTAACCCTGGCCCTTCAGGTCGGACTTCATATTTATTTAAATCAACACAATACTTGTGCCCCCATATATTTACAAAATATTGCTCCCCGGTTTTATCAAATCTACAGCCAGTTCTTGAAACAACCTCTTCAGGATCACAGGATTTAAGGTCCAAAAAATTAGTTCTATCGATATCTTCACTCATATCATCCCCTTATCAAAACAACACGCCTCACCCTTATTTCAAGTCCTTTAAAATAAAAACTCCCATATCCATAGTTTTTAAGATTGTTTCCCAGTCATTTCATCAATGACAACTTTTATTACAAGCGTTTTTTCAAGCGTATCATCAGGATATTCAAATGTCCTGTCTGAATACTGTGACATAATAATATTTAATGCTTTTTTCTTTTCATTTGAATCTTCCAGCAATTGAGCCTTGCCTGATCCAATCACACTTTTATATTCAACTCCCCAGTCGCAGGCCAGCTTCGCCTTTTTAAGCCGAATAAGCTGATCAACCTCAAAACAGACATTGGGATTTTTTTTAATCAAATCAATCTTCCGCCCCTCCTTTGCACTGTGAAAAAAAAGGCATGCATCACGGTATCCAAAATTCATCGGAACCATATAGGGTTTATCACCATCCACCATTGCCAGGCGACAGACATTGCTTTCCTGTAAAATTTTTTCAATCTCTTTTGAGTCTGTAATTGCTTTTTCTTTTCTTCTCATTCCAGTGCTTCCTTGAATAATTTAAATTCTGATTCTGATATACCCTTCACCCCTATGGGGCGCTCTGTTTCATCATGGCAGTCTGAGCCGCCGGTTTTTAATAGATGATATTTTTTAGCCCAGGATGCCATCAAAACCTGGTGCTCTTTCGTATGACCGGGATAATAGACTTCCAGTCCATGAATACCCGCTTCAATAAATTCCGGCAAAATTCTTTGAACAATTTCCAGGGGGGGCAGAACTTCTTTATAATGCCCTTTACCCGGGAAAGACCCGGCTGCCGGATGGGCCAGGACTGCAACAATCTTATTTTCCCGGATAAAATCAATCACCGCTTCTAATTTTATCCCCGAAGGAAGGTAAGCCGGACTGTCATTTCCAATAATTGAATTGACGGTATCGGCATCGGTAATTCCAAAGCATTCCTTCAATGCAATGGCAAAGTGACGTCTTGTGGCATTATCACTTAATGCGGCAATATCTTCCAATTCTAAATTTCTTTTTAATAAAGCTGTTTTTCCTTCCGGTCCGAAAAATTTATTGATTTTATCAACCCTTGCCCTTACAAGTTTTTCTCCCCTTCCCCGTGCCAGAATATTCTGAAATCCTTTTATAAATTGATTGTCCAAAAGTCTGCCTACCGGAAAATAACATAAGAGATGCAGTGTTCCTGTAAAGTATGACCGTTTAAACCGAATAGAGACTTCAACACCACAAATTACCTCAATATTATATTTTTTTCCTGCTGCCACTGCATTTTTCAACCCTTCCAGCGTATCATGATCCGTGATCCCAATTGCCTTTATTCCAAGGGCTTTTGCCTGTTCAACCATCTGATCGGGCGTAAAATCTCCATCAGATGCTGTGGTATGATTGTGTAAATCCGCAAATATTTTTTGAGTCATCTGTTTCCTTTAACCGGCCAGGCACCAGTAATTTATTCATGTACCTGATTTTTATACCGGTTATCATAAAAACACAATCTAACTTTTTTTGAAAAAAAATAAGATATATTTAATTTTTATAAATTTAATGGTAGAAAAGAGAAAGCTCTTTTAATAACGTTAATTTGGAGATGATAATTAAAATGCTTAAAACCGGTAATGATATAGATATTATTAATGAACTTGGAAAAGTGGATTCCGAAGAGAGTGCCAAAGCCGTATTTAAACAATATATGGATGATGAGCAATTGACCCGGATTTTAAAAATCAAACACCCCGAAGTCTTAAAAAGAATTGCCGATTCAATTGTTCTTTGCAATCCTTCTTCTGTTTTTGTCAATACGGGATCATTCGAAGACAGGGAATTTATCAAAAATCTTGCCCTTGAAAAAAAGGAGGAAAGCTCTCTTGCCATGGAAGGGCATACCATTCATTATGACCTGGCCTCCGAACAAGGCAGAATCGTTGACAGAACCTATTATATCGCAAACCCGGAAGATCATGTCAGTTCTCTTGCCAACCGGATGGACAGACCGACTGCCCTTGAACAAGTCAAATCCAATATGACGGATATCATGAAAGATTTGACCATGATTATTGGATTTTACATAAGAGGTCCTGTCGGGTCTCCCGTATCAAATCCGGCTTTGGAAATCACAAGTTCCACCTATGTTGCCCATAGTGCGGAACTGCTTTACAGGAATGCCTATGCTGATTTTGATAAAGAAGTAGAAACCCTTGGTCATTTCTTTACAAATGTTCACAGTGAAGGCCTGAACAGAACCCAGGATCTGCCCGATGCAAGGGTTTTCATGGATCGAAAATTCAAGACCACCTATAGCTGGAAATGTACCTATGCCGGCAACACCCTGCTGCTTAAGAAAGGAAATCATCGATTTGCCGTGGATAAGGCTGTTTATGAGAATCTGGGGCAAGAATTGTCCGAGCACATGTTTATCACTGGAATTCATGGGCCGAATGATCGTATGACCTGGATTGCAGGTGCCGCTCCCAGCGGATGCGGGAAAACAACCACTGCCATGGCAGGAAATGTATTTATTGGTGATGATCTTGCCCAGATGTGGATCGCAGATGACGGCAGTATCCGGTCCATCAATCCGGAATGCGGAATTTTCGGCATTGTTGAAGATGTCAATCTTGAGGGTGATCCGCTGCTGATGAAAGTGTTAAGGCAGCCCGGATGCGAAGTAATATGGTCCAATGTACTCATTGATGGAAACAAGGTACCCCATTGGGTGGGAAACAATGAAGACCATCCGGACAAAGGCTTCAATTTTCAGGGTGACTGGCATAAAGGAAAAACCGATGAAAACGGCAAAGCCATCCCCTTATCCCATTCCAATTCGCGTTGCACATTAAGGTCTGATTCACTTGACAATTACTCTGGGGAAGCAGAAAATCCCGAAGGTGCCCTGACAAGAATATTTACATACAGTGGAAGGGATGCCGACACCATGCCGCCGGTCTGGGCGGCCAAAAGTTCCGATGCCGGGGTTGTCATTGGGGCCTGCATTGTTTCAGCAGCCACTGCCACTGAAGTCGGTGTAACAGGTGTTAAAAGAGCACCCTGGGCCAATGCACCCTTCATCCCGGGCTCCTTGGGGGATTACATGGATGCCCAGTTCAAATTCTTTGGAAATGATAAGATAAAAGAAGAATACAAGCCTGTGATGGCAGGTCTTAATTACTTTCTGACGGACAAGGCCCGTGGCGGGGATTCTTCTAAGCTTCTGGGAGAAAAAAGAGATGTAAAGGTGTGGCTTTCCTGGCTTGAACGATATGCCCACAATGAAATTGAATATATCTCAACACCCATTGGGAATCTTCCCAAATATGATGATCTGAAATCATTGTTTAAACAAATTATAGATAAAGAATATACAAAAGAGCTTTATACAAAACAATTTTCCCTATATATGGATCATATTATCAAAAGGGTTGAACTCCAGCAGGAAGCATATTCTAAAGAAGAAGAAATCCCCCAGATCCTGTTTGATATATTGGCCGAACAGAAAAAGGAGCTGTCAGCACTAAAGGATGCTCATGGCAGCATTATTTTACCGGATGTATTTATGGCATAGAGAAACCCCATGAGTAAAATATCATGTATTGAACTGTATCATGTCAGAATCCCCCTGGATAAACCCTTTTATCCAAGCTGGATTCCCGGATATCCGGCCATGGACAACCGGTTTGACCTTGTAAAAATCACCACCGAGGATGGGATACAAGGATATTCTGCAGGCCCTGCCATTGCTTCGGAAAGGTTGGGGCTTGGCAATTTGATTGCTCCCTATCTTCTGGGCCATGATGCCACTAATATCGATTTAATGCTTCAACGGCTCCGGGAAGTCAGCTATCTCGGTGTCCGGGCAAACTGGATTGAACCGGCATTCTGGGATATCAAGGGAAAACTTGAAGACAAACCCGTATACAAACTTTTGGGTGGCCATCGGGAATCTGTCGAACTCTATGCTTCCACCGGCGAAATCAAAGATAAAGACTCAAGGGTTTTTGAGGCCCGGAAAAGATACGAAGAAGGCTTTAAAACCATAAAAATCCGTGTCCATGAATTTGATGTTGAAAAAGACATCAGCCATGTCAAGGCAGTTGTGGAGGCTGTGGGTGACAAGATGACCATTGGGGTGGATGCCAACCAGGGATGGCGGGTGACCATTATCAATGATGCCCCGTTATGGGACCTTGAACGCGCCAAATATTTTGCCGATGCCTGTGCAGACATGAATATTGCCTGGCTTGAAGAACCCCTTCCCATGGATGATTACGAAAGCCTTTCCCAGTTGACAAAATACAGCAGAATTCCCATTGCAGGCGGTGAAATCCACACCAATGGGAAGAGTGAACTCAAATTCATGATTGAAAAAAAATGTTATGACATTTTTCAGCCGGATGCCATTATGACCGGTGGTATTCAACATGCACTTGAAGTGGCAGACCATTGCAGAAAACATGGTTTAAAATTTACACCCCATACCTGGACAAACGGTATCGGGTTTGCTGTCAATCTTAATGTTCTGCTGGCAAGCGGGTTCAACGGCACCAAACCTTTGGAATACCCCATTAACCCGCCTTCATGGACCATAGAAAAGCGGGACGGGATCTTGAAAAAACCTTTTATGCACGATAAAGGTATTCTTCACCCAACCTATGCACCCGGGCTTGGATTTGAAATTGATTTGGACAAGCTTTCCAAATATGGCAAAAAATTCTTCAGCATGAATAAAAGAAAACTCATGTTTTACACCATAAAGGACAAAGGCTTACTCACTGCGCTGAAACTCAATTCAAACAAAAAAAAGTATGGGGTGGATGCCCGGAAAAAAGATTAAAGCTTTCGGGCCAGATCCCTGATATCTTCAGAAAGGGTGAGCTGATTTTCCATCTCACCCTTTTCATCCATACCCCTGTAGCAGAGCGATGTTTCGTATTTAATATCTGCTGCATCAAAAAAGTACCTGGCTGTCAGCTTCAAACCGTCAAAAAGATCTTTTCCATGGGTGGCACCTGATGCCAGAAGCACTCCCTTGCGTTTGCGGTCCTTGAATTCATCCATTTTCAGCCTGTATTTTCGGGACCACATCACCTGAATACGATCAATCAAAGCCTTAAGCACTGCCGGAAAGGCGTAAAAATAAACCGGTGAGCTGATGACGACAATATCGGCCTTTATCATTGCCGGGAGAAAAATATGGGTAAAATCATCCTCAAAAATACACACCCCTTCTGTTTCACAATTGCCGCATCCTATACAGGGATTGATCTTGAGTTTAACGGCATTCAACACCTGAGTGTCATATCCCCTGACTTTCATTTCTTCCATGAAACAAGACATAAGATGCTGAGAATTCCCTTTATGGCGCGGACTGCCGTTTATGCCAAGAACCAGCATAATAGATTACTCCACAATGCCCAATACTTCGACTTCAAAAATCAGGGTGGAACCCGGTTTTATGAGAGATCCTGCCCCCCTGTCACCATATGCCAGGTCCGGCGGAATATACAATTCCCACTTTGATCCGACCTTCATTATCTGCAAGGCCTCAATCCAACCCTGGATCACACCGCCCACCTGAAATGTTGCCGGTTTGCCCCTTCGATAGGAAGAGTCAAACACTGTTTCATCAATGAGTGTGCCTTTATAATGACATTCTACCGTATCCGTTGCCTTTGGCAAAGGACCGTCACCCTCTGTAATAATTTTATATTGAAGCCCGGACGGCAGGGTTACGACACCCTCCTTTTGCTTGTTTTCCTCTAAAAACTTGGCTCCTTTTTCCCTGTTTACTTTGGATTCCATTTTAACCCTCTCTATCTGTTTTTGCCTTGCCAGCCGCTGATAAGATGTCAGGGCCTGTCTTAGCTTTTCTTCTGTCAGTTTGGACTGCTTTTCATGGCTGTCCCTGGCTCCCATGATAAAAAATGTGGGATCAAGTTCAAAGTTTTCTCTTAATTTATCAAAAATATCATATCCAAGAGCATAACTGATCTGCTTTTCAAGATCAGCTTTTTCAATGGATTGTTCTTTCTCTTCATTTGCAAAACATTGAATATTGAAAAAAAACAGAATGATCAGAACCAGAAAACATCTTTTACGATTTTGCATTAAGGTCTCCTTAAATTTTACAAAGTTTAAATTGACATGCCTTAATATGAGTAACAAAAAGACCAAAAATTTGCAATGGGCGTACCGACTTAAAACAGAGCGATCGCATGAAAAAATATGAATTTTAAGAGGTAACTTCTAATGAACCATAAGAAATGCAAACCGGTTCATTTTTTGGTCGTAGTCAATCTTAGGTATTTTATGGTTCATTTACTATTACATTTTTCAATAGTACCTGCCACTAAAATTCTATTGATGTATCTTTTTGGTATCCACAAGAATTGGGGACTCTGAATACTCGGTACAGGGATAATGATACTTGAGTGTGATCAAGGCATTAAACTTGATAAAAAAAATATAATTTGAAAGAATAGCTTTTGATATTTTTCTAAGATAAGAGAGTTTGATCTGGAGAAGTGATTCATTTGGATATGATTTTTTCATATTTTGCTTTTGTCAAAGGGCATTCCAACAGTTGATCAAAGTCTGAAACCGATAAGCCTAGCTGTCTAGCCATTGAGGCATATGTCTTTCTCGGAATGCTTTTACGGCCTTTTGGGACTGTTATTCGTTTTGCTTTTACACCGTTTAGCTTGAACCAGCCGTTAAATTCTTTTCCGCTTTTAAATTCAATGTGAAGTTTCTTTTCCCCTACTTTTTTAACATCTCTTACATTAAATTGGGCATTTTTCATAATCAGGAGTCAATAATCAATTCTTTTAAGAAATTTTTTATACTTAGCCACTCTTCAGTAAAATTGTCATCTTCTATCAAATCAAAATATAAAGATTCAATTTCAAATTTAAGAGCATCTATAGCCTCAATTCTATCATCACCACAACCGAATAAAGAAAAGTCAACAGCTCTAGCAATAAACCCTTCGCTATCTTTCTCGATTATAACATCTAAAGGACTTTGCAATCGCTTTGTTTCCAACATATTTAATTTGATTATGATTGCTTCATTTTTTTTAGATTCAGCATATTTTTTTTGTTCGATATAAGTAGCAATATGAGGAATCACCTTTTCCAATTCTATACTTGTTGCTACTCCTTCTTCAGCAATCACTGGAGTTGATGTAGTGTCTGACTCATTATGTTTATATTTCCAGTCAGAAAGAGAAGTGATATCAGTGGCACTATTTGTTGCTGTTCCGGTCATTTCAATCCTTTGAATTTATTTTATTCGTTAATTCTTGGCAAATACGTTTTGCCTCATCCCATTTGTCGAATAAACCAATAACAGTATTATGATCATCTTCTTCATTAAGGCTAATATTAAAATTATATGCGAGCTGAAGCATTTCCTTTTTTTTATTCTGCATCACTACGGAAATAGGTTTTGCATCAAGTCTAAATCTTGTCCCTAAGAGATCCTTGCTAAAATACCCGCCAAATCGAACATTTTCTTCCTCAAGATCATTAAATAATTTTGATTGTTCATTACAAAATAATGATCGGGTTAATTTATAGATATCTTTATCCAATGGAATTACATGATATGTAAAATTTAACCCGGCTGCTGTAAATGGAGTGTGGGGTAAAAGTTTAACAAGCCGACCAATTTTTGATGATAGTAATTCTTTGGTATTTTTATATTTAGGGTTTATTGAAAATTGCAATCGATCAGGAACAATATGTAATCGAAAGTCATCGGATTGAGCTTCAACAATCACGGGTAAACACGTTGCTCCTTGCAATTCTTTTTCCGTAAAAATTTTATTTTTATATAGCCAAACTGTATTTAATATATTTACGTTGAAGGTAGACGCAATAATAACTATGTTACAGTCAACAAAGTCTATATCGTGATTCATTTTATAGTTTTTCCCAAGAATATTTTTTTGCTATGGATTATTTAAACAAATAATAACCATTTTTATTTGTAAATCAAATATCACAGAAGATTATATAGAGCAAATTAATAATTTTTAATTTTTATTGCGAGCCGGAAACTCAAGATTACTTGCATTAGTCATAACTTCCCCAATATTCAACAATTCAAACGGTATCTTTAATCTCTGCTGAGCAAACGATCCTGGCAGCCGGAAAAATCCCTGTGAAAAACCTCGACTTTTGAAATTGAGCTATTTACGGTCATAAAAATCAGGGTCTTTGCTTTTATATTAAAGCATTTCTATGACGCATGCCATGGATACACCGCCGCCGCCGCAAAGGGTGGCAAGGCCAAGGGATTTATTCCTGTTTTTCATGGCATACATCAAGGATACCACGATTCTTGCACCGGTGGAGCCCACAGGGTGACCCAGCCCGATTCCCGAGCCATTGACATTGGTAATTTCCCGGTTCAGCCCCAGTTCTTTTTCACATCCGAGATATTGCCCTGCAAATGCCTCATTCACTTCAATGAGTTCAAAATCATCCATTTTAAAATGGGATGATTTCAATAAATTTTTAACCGCCGGTACCGGTGAAAGCCCCATGACAGACGGGTGGCAGGCGCCCCTTGAGGTTGTTTTTATCCTGGCAATGGGTGTCAGTCCCAATTCTCTGGCTTTTGAGGCAGACATGATAATCATACCGGTTGATCCGTCATTAATGCCGGAAGAATTCCCGGCAGTCACTTTGCCGATTTTAGGAACAAAGGCTGAAGGAAGGGCGGAAAGTTGTTCCATGGTTATTCCAGGCCTGAAGTGTTCGTCTTTATCAAAAATGATGGGATCTTTTCTTTTTTGAGGAACTTGAACCTGCACAATTTCATCCTTGAATGATCCGTCATTTGTGGCGCGCTCCACCTCGTTGTGACTTCTTAAGGCGACTTCATCCATCTCTTTTCGAGATATATCCAGATGCTGAGCTATAAATTCAGTGGTATGACCCATGATATAAGGTTTGCCTATAAAATAACTCAAAGGTGGCTGGGTCTCATCCACGGGCCCGTCCTCGGGATGAGGGATAATGTAGGAGCCGCAGTGCAGGGCATGGATCATATCATCCACAAATGTCTGATCCTGGAGTCTGCATCCCCACCGGGCATTGGGAACACTGTATGGCACCGATGACATATGCTCTGTCCCGCCTGCCAGAATAATGTCTGCCATGCCCGCCTGGATCATGGCCATCCCGGATATCATGGCTTCCATTCCGGAAATACAGACCCTGTTGATGGTAACAGCAGGTATTGCATCCGGAATACCGGCAAGCAATGCACCGACTCTTGCCACATTGAGCGTATCACACGATTCCATGCAGCACCCGTATCGTATATCATCTATCATCCCGGGCTCAATATTTGCTCTTTTAATTGCCTCTTTCATGGTAACCGCTGCAAGGCTTGCGCCATTCATAGGGAGCAGTGTTCCGCCAAAAGCGCCAATCGCTGTTCTACAGCCGGATACTATGACAACATCTTCCATTTTTATTATCTCCTGTACTTTAATTTAGATCCTTAACTATTTTTAAAATAAGTGTTCTTCCATACTGGCTGCCGGATTCTTTTCATATGTGATGGCAGTCAATTTTCCCATGGTCGCAGGAATGATGGTCATGATAAAAAATTGAGCCGCCTTGATTTTTCCCTGATAAAAAGCACTTTCTTTTGTTTCAAGCTTTTTGTCAGCAATGACGGCTCTCCACAGCAGCATCCATGCCATGATGATGTCGCCTGTTGCGTCCAGCAATGGATGGGCACAGGCAAAAGCCGATGCCATATGCTTTGAAAAGAATGCGTTGCTGGTATTTTTACAAGTGGTTTCTAACAAAAAAAGAGCGGTTTCTAATTTTATTGCAAGCTCCTTTAAATTGTCCTGGGCTTTGGCTGTCAGTATGGTGGCTTTAATCTCACTGATCAGTGCCTCCAGCATCAGCCCCTTATTTCCTGCAATCTTACGCCCCAGAAAATCCATGGCCTGGATACCGTTTGCACCTTCATAAATGGACGCGATTTTACAATCCCTGACCGTCTGCTCCACAGGATACTCTTTGGTGTAGCCGTACCCGCCAAGAACCTGCATGGCCTCGACACAAACATCAAACCCTTTTTCGCTGGAATAGGCTTTGACCAGAGGTGTTAAAATTTCCACCAGGTTTGAATAGTGCATGGACTCCTTCTTATCCGCAACCGTTTCTATTTTATCAAAACAAAAGGCTGTATAATAAACCAGACTTCGCATGCCTTCCACATAGGATTTCATCTTCAACAGCATGCGTTTTACATCGGGATGTCGGATAATCGGCACCTGGTTTGCACCATGATCGCCAAGATCTTCAATACTTCTTCCCTGAAGTCTTTGTTTTGCATAATCAAGGGCGTGCAGATAGGCCAGGTTTGCACTTGTAAAGGCCTGTGTCCCCACTTCCAGGCGGACTTCATTCATCATGTGAAACATGATTTCCATTCCCCGGTTGGGATTGCCCAGTAAAAATCCCCGGCATTTTCCTTTGCTGCCAAGTGACAGAGAGCAGGTCGGGCTGCCGTGGAGTCCCATTTTTTCTTCAATACCGGTACAGATCACATCATTGGATTCGCCCAACGTCCCGTCCGCATTGACCCATATTTTGGGAACAATAAACAGGGAAATCCCTTTGGTTCCGGCAGGTGCCCCTTCAATTCTGGCAAGGACCGGATGGATAATATTATCTGTAAGGTTCTGTTCTCCGTTTGTAATAAAAATTTTACTGCCAATGATTTCATAAGTACCATCATCCATTTTTTTTGCCGAGGTGGTCAATGCCCCGACATCTGACCCTGCGCCGGGCTCTGTCAACAGCATGGTACCACCCCAGACACCGGTATATAGTTTTTCCAAAAACAGATCTTTTTGCTCCCCGGTCCCAAAAAGATCGATCATTTTTCCTGCCCCGTGGCCAAGAATGGAATAGGTTGTTAAAATATAATTTGCACCGGTAAGGTATTCCATGGCTGCCTGGGCAATGGAAAAAGGAAGCCCTTGCCCGCCATATTCAGGACTTTCGGTCAACGCACCCCATTCACCTTCCACCAGAAGTTTGTGGGGCTTTCTTAAACATTCCGGCACTTTGACCATACCATTTTCAAATGACACACCCACTTTGTCGCATTCTGTATAGGTGGGGAAAATTTCTTTAACTGCCAGATTTTTTGCTTCTTTTACCACCATATCAAACATTTTCTTATTAAATGCTTTGTATTTGTCTGATGTTAAAAACGCATCCACTTGGAATTGTTCATAAAGGACAAAATCGATATCTCTTTGATCAGTAAGTTTGGGAGCCATATTCCACCTCTTTTATGTGTTAACTATTGGGCAAATAAAATTTACTTATCCAATATAAACCTGTCAAGAAAAAAATAATTAAGGATCAATTATGTAAACAGTGTTTATAAAATTAAAATAAATGGTTCTTCTTGAAATCAAGGGTGCGGTAAGGTACTTCGACTTAATTTGTGGGATATTCTCTAATCTTTCTTGAACACTTCATTCTCGGTCGCCAGAAGACCTGAAATGGTGATTTTATCCAGGCAATCAAACATTGCGCGGCTGGCCTCAACCCATACCCACCGGGACAGACATTCTCCTGCTCTGTTACAGACACCGCAGACCTGGTTTTCCTGTTCTGCACAATCTGTAATGGCTGTGGATTCCTCAAGAATTCGTACAATGGTGCCAATGGTTATTTCATCAGGGGATTTTGCAAGCATGTGACCGCCGAAAGGGCCCCTGTGACTTTTTATAATGCCTGCTTTCTTGAGTTTAGACACAAGCTGTTCCAGGTATTTTACCGAGATGTTCTGTCGACCTGCAACATCGCTCAAAGGAACCGGTTTGTCCTTGCCATGAACTGTAATATCAAGGATAAGCCTTGTACCGTATCTGCTTTTTGTTGTCAGTCGCATTGTCTTTCCTAAATTAATTTCCAAATCCCATTATTATGTCTTTTATATGACATTCAATCAAATGATTCAATTGTTAGTATTAATAATCATTCATCGCCAACAGACAAAAAGAGGCAATTATTAGCGGTCTGACCTGGGAAACTCAACGATCTTTGCATTATCCGGCTTATGCAAAGGGAGACAGATACAAAATTGACTTCCTTTGCCCTGTTTAGATTCAACCTCAACCGTTCCGCCATGGTGTTTAATTACCCTGTTAGCGATAAAAAGGCCTAAGCCTGTTCCCTGTGACCCTTTGGATGTAAAAAAAAGTGTGAACATTTTTTCTTTTGTTTCAGTATCCATACCGATGCCATTATCTGTGATAGTAAAACTAATTTGATTTTTTGAGTTCTTACGGACATGAAATTTTACGTAATGGTCTTTTTTATCCCTCTCAGAAACACATGCATCTACAGCATTTTCAAGGAGATTGACAAGAGCTGCCTCCATCCAGTTGGGATCAACTTCGATTTTTCCAAGGGTTTTTGGAATAGAAATATCTAACTCGACAGCCTGCTTTTTAGCCATTGGCTTTACAATGTTAACAACGTTTTCAGCAAGGGTGCCAGCATTCATCTCTTCGTATTGAAGTTCCCTTGATTTGGCATAATATAAAATTTCAAGCACCATTTTCTTAATTCTATCTGCCATCTGCTTAATCTGACCAGATGCCATTAAAACCCTGTCATCATCTTTTTGGACAAGACCTGTTTCAAGCTGGTAAATACCGCCATCCAGTGCTGTAAGCATGCCTTTAACCCCGTGGGACACGGAGCCCAGCATCAATCCAAGGGAAACGAGATGATCCTGCAATTGCCGAATCTGGGTAATATCGGTAGACATTTCCATCACCTGGCTGATTTCACCCTTTTCATTTTTGATGGGTGCTGTCAGGGTCAGGACATTATACTGTTTACCGAATTTAGACGTAACAATCTCTTCGGTACTATGAGATTTTCCATCCTGGAATGTTGCGACAACGGGACATTCATGACATTGGGATGTCCTGTGTTTATATATCTCAAAACAAACCCCGCCGATCTGGCCTCCGAAATGGCGTCTAAATCTTTTGTTGGATGCCGTGATCCTGAGATTTTTGTCCTGGACCGAAATATAGCAGGGAACTTCTTCAAATAATTGATTTAATAAATCCTGTGTACCATGAAGTTCGGCAAGCCTTTCTGAATATCGATCAAGTTTCTTCTTCCTTGAAATATTTTTACTGGCGGTAATAAGAGCAAGATCCAGGGCTTTGCTGTTAACAGGTGTCTCAAGGTAATGGATGACACTCGATTCAAAAATATCCATTGCAGTATCAAGCCTGTCTTTTTGTGCAAGGATAATTATCTGAACATGGGGACAGTTCTTTTTAACCGCTTCAAGGCAGGAGACCATTTCATCATTAATGAATGGATCGGCAAGAATAATATCCCAAATATTCTTTTCAAGTTTATGCATCACCTCTTCAAAGGTGGTGGCACAGGTGACGTCATACTGCTGGCGCTCAATATATGTTTTCAAAGCGTCGGCAAGATCTTTATCACCATTGATAAGTAATATCTGTTTTATCATAATCGATTAAAAATACCTAAATCAAGTAAGTGTTTCTTTTACAATTTTCAGCAGTTCATCACGGTCAAAAGGTTTTGAAAGAGAAGCGACTGCCTTGACAACTGCGTACTGATGACCTGAAAGACCACTGATAACAATGACGGGAATATTTTTAAGCTGCGGGTCCTGTGAAAGCTGACGGTAAAGCCGTGGCCCCCATTCTCCCGGCATTTCGATATCCAGAGTAATAAGGTCCGGCTTATTCTTTTTTGCTACCTTAAGCCCTTCTTTTACATCCCCGGCAAGACAGGCGTCATAACCATTATCATTAAACAGGGAAACAAGATAATCTCTAATATTCAAATCGTCATCAATCACCAGAATTTTCTTTTTCATAACATCCTCTGATTCTTATTTGTTTATACTTATTACCGGACAGCCCGCCCTGACAATAACCTGTTCTACATTTCCCCCCAATCTTATGTCTCCCGAGGGGACTTTCCTTGAATGATGAGCCATAATGAGCAGGTCGGCATGTTTATCCCTTGCATATTTAACAATTTCTATAAAAGGAATACCTTCCCAAACATCCATGGAGTAGCCTTTCAGCTCTTTTAACCGGGACTCATACCTTGCCCGAATCTTTCTTAGTGATTCTCTTATCTGCTGCTCAATTTCATCCTGGCTTAACATTTTACCGGTATGCAAGGGGGTAATATCAAGGGCGTGAAAGACACTGAGTTCACAATCAAGAGCTTTGGCAACCTTTATTGCAAAATCAAATGCCTTGTCTGAAGTTTTTGAAAAGTCCGTACCAAAAACAATATTGGACAGTCCTCCCCAAAAGGAGGCTGCAGGTCTGTTCACAACAAGAACAGGACAATTGGCTGCCTTGGCTACTTTTTGAAGGGTTGATCCTGCCAGGCTTTTTTTGTAAACCGTTTCATCTTCGTCCCCTGTGGTTCCGCCGAGCAGAATCAAATCCGGTTTCATGGTTTTTGCCTGTCTTAATATTTCACGAGCCGGCAGTCCCACTGCAACATCAATTGAGTATTTAAGACTTTCATCCAGGTATTTTTCATAATAGGTTTTAATCTCTTCAGTCACCCAGGCGATATAATCTTCATCAACACTAACTTCTTCTTTGGTTTTTACATCCACGACAACCTGGCTGTATCCCCTTGTAGGGACCCCCATAACATGAAAAATATTCAAGTTAGACTGGTAACTTTTCGCAATGTTAAAGGCAACCCTTGCAGCATGGTCGCTGGCAGCGGTAGCGGATGTTGCAAATAAAATTTTTTTAAACATATCAAACCCCATTTCATTAAATAATCAAAAGGCCCTATTCCTCGGGTTGTAAATGCTCTGGAATTTCCAGCATTTTTATTACAATTGGTTTTAAAAACGACCATCGGATACCGATCTCATATTCTTCTTCAAGATCTCTTATGGCATCCCAGCAGTTATGGCAGGGCGCTAAGACAAGCTTTGCTCCGGTAGCCAGGATCTGGTCCCTCTTTGTAATAAGCGCTATGTTTCGCTGCTTCCTGAAAAGACCGATACCATTAAACCCACCGCCTCCGCCGCAGCAATAATTATGCTCTTTGTTGGGGGACATCTCAATAAAATATCCGGGTTCAACAATATGCTTCATAATATCTCGTGTTGCTTTCTTTAGGCCATGATTTCTTATGTAATTGCATGAATCCTGAAGTGTTACAGGTTCTTTTATCCTTTTGTGGGGGTCAATTTTAAGTTTTCCCGTATTGAGTGCTTCTGCCAGCCATTCTACATAATGAATAGATTCAGCCGGCGGCTGACCATTCTTTCGTCCGGCCCAGTAGGGTCCTTCAATGACGGTTGCCCTGTGGGCATGACCGCACTCAGTTCCAACCATCCTGACAGGTTTTAATCTTTCCATGGCCTCATACACAGTTTCCACCTGCATCTTGCAGGCAGCCCAGTCACCGGCAAACATGGCAAGGCTTGTCTGCTCCCATCCTTTTGATGGAACCGTCCAGTTCTCACCTGCTATATGGAACAGGATAGCAGCTTCGGCAAGGTCTTCGGGATAGTGTTTTACTTCCCTTGCGTTCACTGTGTACATGATATCGGCGCCTTCCACGTCAACTGGAACGGTGAGCCCGGGATAGTCATCTTCATACTCCTCAACCATCCACTCAAAGGTATCGACAAAGTCCTCATCTGTGACATCCATTTGCGCTCTGTACACCCTGTGCATTCCCGCACCGATTTTCAACTCCCATGGCACAAACCCCTGCTGGTACAACAGACCTCTAAGATAACCAAACATGATGCCCGTATCAATCCCATGGGGACAATACGTTCCGCACCTGTTGCAACAGGTGCATTTTGCCCATGCAACCTCCATGGTATCCCGCATGAACTTATTGTCTACTTTTCCTTTTTTTCGTATGATTTCACCAAGGGTTGACTGAATCTTATACGCCGGTACCTGTTTGGGATCACGGCCATTGACCTGGTAAAGAAAACAGGATTCGGCGCACATTCCGCAATGGGCACAGATCTCAAGCCAGGTTCTTATACGTGACTTACAGGTATTTTGTATGGTTTTCCACAAAAGGTCAGAATCAATTTCCAGTTTCTCCATTTCCTTATAGTAGTTATTCCCACTGGTATCTGACAGCAGCTCATTAATGCCTTCTGCTGTATCTATGGGTTTTTTATTGCAAAATTTTCCTTCGGGCATGGATCATTCTCCTTAAAGCTTAGGTGGGCCGGGTATTGCCTACCAAGCCATTTTTGTCCCTTTCATTCCTCCCCTCTTAATTCCAAAATCCATTCCAAGCTGGGCACGGGATGCAAAAAACAAAAAGACATGTGACAGCTTGGTAAAGGGTATGGCTATCAAAAGGAGCTCACCACAAAAAATATGCATATTCAGCCAGAATGAATAATCTCCGACCTGATACCGGGCAAGAAGACCTGTAATAAAAGGAGCAATGGATATAAGTAAAATAAAATAATCATAGAGTGTGGTCATTATCCTGACCTCGGGAAGAACCATTCGTCTTAACACAAGAAAAAAGGCGCTGACAACCACAGTCCAAGTTAATATGTCCGCAAAAGTAGCGTTTAAAGTAAAAAATGAAATTCCCAGTTTTTCCTTAAGAAACAGGCTATGCCCCAACAGAAAAAGAGGAATCATAACAGCTCCGATATGGAATCCGAAAAAGGCAACGGTAATGAACGGCTGAGTACGCCATCCATATGTTCCAAAAGGAATCAGCCATTTATAGATAGACCGGACAGCCCCCTTAAATCCCGCAGCCGGGTACGAGGTATACGCCACCCTGTCCAACCGCCAGCTTAGGCCTTTGAAATACATGATAAATCGTACAATCATTCCAATCAAACAGACTCCCAGAGCTATCCAGAAGAATAAGCCTGTTAAAAGATCATGCATTGTTTAATCCTCCATATAATAAATTAACTCTAATCATCTTCTCTGTCCGTCAGGAATTTCCAGAAAAGCGGCATAAAAACAAGAATCCCACCCATAATGATATACGTTATTCCTTTGGTATGTGTCATAAAATCCTGAAGTGTAAAAATAATATTTTCCAAAGTATCCTCCTTTATCCCTTCTAATGGGCCTTGTAATCAGGGTGCTCATGAAGAATAGGCATCCGGGTTGCAATAAATTTGTAAACCACAATTCCCAGGGTAACGATAAAAACAGAAGTGGATATTTCCATAAAGCTTGGACAATACCTTTCAGCAGAGGGCAGATGCCAGTTAAATGCTACAACGGAAATATTGAGTCTGTTCAGTACGATTCCCAGAACCGTCCAGATTGATGCCAGCCGAACCAGCACAAGGTTCTTTTCCCTTGAACCCACAGCATATAAAATGGCAGGGAAAAGGACAAATCCGACCAGTTCCAAAAGAAACCAGAGTCCCCAGCCTGTGAAGAGATAATGCCAGTTGTCGTCTATGGAAAGGCCGATGATCTTGATACAAACATATCCCATCATCACGAATGACGCCGCTTTGGCAAATCCGAAGGCAACCCCGCGACTTTCGCTCAAATGAGTTTCATCCATTTTGTGTTTAAGATAGCGGTGTGCAAGACTTCCTTCAAAAATAACCATGGACATGCCGGCAAACATGCTGGAGATGAAAAAATATACCGGCAGATAGGACGAATACCATAATGGGTGAAGCTTTGACGGCGCAATCATAAAAAGAGCACCCAGAGACGACTGGTGAAGGGTGGAAAGAATGACCCCGAAAATCGTCAACAACAGGGTTAATTTTACCACCCAATTGCGTAGCTTCTTGAACCCCAGCCATTCCATGGCAGAAGGACTGAATTCGATGAACAATACGGTAATATAAAGGAACACGCAAAGTCCCACTTCAAACAAGAGTGAAGAGGTTCCCTGGGAATAGAATATTGGATAGGGCAAACGCCAGGGACGGCCAACATCATAGTGAAGGGCCAGAACAACAAGGGCATAACCTAAAAATGCGGTTAAAATAGCAGGTCGGACGGCTGAATGGAACCGCTTCAGTCCAAAGAGATAGCATGCCGCAGATGTTACATAACCGCCCGCTGCAAGGGCGACACCACACAGCAGGTCAAATCCGATCCATATCCCCCAGGGGTTATTGTTATCAAGGTTGGTCACCACACCCAGGCCCATCGTAAACCTGAGAATGGTTAACACAAGTCCACCCGCAAGGATGATACCTGTCACCACATTAAACACAGTAAATTTTGAATTTTCAGGAATCCTGTTATCCAAATCCATCTATTCCTCCTGTTTACCTTTATCTTCGGAATCTTCAAGCTTCTCAGTCGTTTTTGAGTCCTGTTCTTCCCCGGCTTCGGCTTCTTTTTCTTTTGCAGCTTCTTCAAGAGCTTTTTTTATTTCAAAATTGATTGCAGCAGTTTTCTCTTTGGTCATTTTCTCTCTGAGCTCTTCTATCTTTTGATTCATTTCTTCATTGGCCTGAACTCTTGCCTCTTGCAATGCTTCATCTTTTTCTTCTTTGGCTATCTTATCTTTTCTCTTGGAAATGGCATATACTCCGGTCAATAATACCGGCCAAAGTCCGACAACGATTGGAACAGCCGAAAGCGGTCCCGAGGTAAGTTCAGGGGCTGATTTTGTTCCCAAATCCTCTCTCATGCCAATGGTTTCAAACGGTTGCCCGGAAAGGTAAAGCCAGCTTGTCCCGCCCATTTCATATTCGCCATATACATGGTCAACATATTGATCAGGATGTTTTTGAATTCTGATTTTTGCAATTTTTATAAGCGCTTCTCTTTCTCCAAAAATCAATGCTTCCCTGGGACAGGCTTCCACACAACCCGGAAGTTTACCTTCTTCTAACCGGGGAGCGCACATGGTACATTTAGTCACCCTGGGAGTAAGGACTTTATCATATTCATAGGCTGGAATCTCAAAAGGACATGCTACCATGCAATACCGGCATCCCACACAGAGAGAATCATCATACACGACCGGTCCTGCCGGTGTTTTTTTAAATGCCTTAACAAAACAGGCAGAGGCACATGCAGGCTCAAGGCAATGGTTGCACTGTTTTTTTACAAAGACTTTTTCCTTGGCCTGAAACTGGTTAACAACGGTATATTCATATGCCTGGGTACGCCTCTTTTTATCGAGAACACTTAAATCCTCAAACGATTTTTCAGGTTGTGGTAAATCATTTACCTTGGTGCAGGCCTGTTCGCATTTTCTGCATCCAATACACTTGGTTGTGTCATGCAGAACTCCGGAACTTCCCGGATATCCCTTGAAATGTTTGTTTGCGGCACCATAGGCTTTTGTCAGGGAACCAGTTGTGGTGGCGCCGATAGCCGCTCCAAATGAACCCAAAAACTTTCTACGAGAAATAGCCATAATTTTACCCTTATTATTTGTATCCTTTGAATATTCTATTTCTTTTCTTCATGACATTTGACACAGTCGGTTGCTGCAACGGATTTAACTTCCATTTTCTGATGGCAGGTTATGCACTGGCCATGATATGCACCTTTCAATCCCGGTCTGCCATCCGAATCCGGGCCTTTTTTACTGTGACAGGATGCGCATCTGGGAGGCTCAAGCGTTTTAGGGCTATTGTGATGGCATCCCATACACAGCCCTGCCTGGTCTTTATGAAAAGCCTTAGCCATATCGCTTTTCTCAACTCTTAAGAATATAGCCTGAACCATTTTTCGGTGTGGAAACTGACTGGGTTTATACTCATTGGCCAACACATCAATAACGATTTCCTCAGGAATCTTGTCTTCTAAAACAAGGTTATAATCTGAAGAAAGATCGGTTAACGCCTTTCTTGCAACTTCCCCGGGTTCCATGGCCTCAAGCTGCGCCTGCTGCAAATTATGACATGTTTTACATGAGTCGGAATTATCCTTTTCAGCGGGTGCCTGAAAATGACAGCCGGCACAATCCGAGCTTTTTGTAAATTCCTTGTGGCAGCCGATACAACTCCTGGTGTTATCCAGATTGTGCATCGCTTGTGCAAGACTGACAAATCCGCCTTTTGAATCTCCTCCGTCCGTCTTATGGCAGTCATTACATTTTTTCAATGTTTCGTGGTGACATGCCTTACAGCTTTCAGTTCTTGTTTCATGGACTTTGTGATTAAACGCGACACCGTTCATATAATTTTTTGTCGCTTTACTGCCAGTCTCCCAACCTGTAATAGCAACTTCGTCCGGCTGGCTTCGTTTGAGCCGGGGAATATCAACAACTTTTTTTATCTTTTGCTGCTTTCCTTTATCATGACAACCCTCGCAGGTTGTAGGGCCGGCAGTAATCTTTTGGTCTTTGAAGGTTTGATGACATTTTACACAAGCATCATGAGAGGCTTCTTGAATGGGCCTGATGTCGTCTTGTTTTATTGATTTATGACAATAAGAACAGGATTCTTCCTCGCCTTTGATATAAAAAATCTCTTTTGTTTTCTCATTATATTTATGATGACAACTACTGCAATTTTCTTTAATTGAAGGGTCCATACCCTTAATCTGGTCTGAACTTTCATGGATAAAATGCAATGATTTGTCAAACTTGATTTCTTCCCAAGAGGATCCCATGGGCTTTGTTGTAGCATGACAGGATCGGCAATCAGCAGTAACAGGTCCTGCTTTTTCGTTGGATGCTTTTTTCTCCACATGACAGGCAATACATTCGGCATGATAAGAATCCATGGACGCTTTTTCGGTTGTCCTTTTGAATTCAAAGACGAAACCACCCTCTTTTTCAATATGACAGGCTGTGCATTTCCCATCAACAGCCTGGGTGTGAAGATCATGCAGAAAACCGACTGCCGGCATTTCATTTTTGCTTAACTCCGCCCCAAGCTGAATATTGATACGATCCAGTCTTTTATCATCATTGCTCTTTTTAGTAGTGCTTTGCCCTATTAAGGGAAACAAAATGGATAAGACAATCATCGCAAGAATAATCAGCTGAAATGGTTTAACTTTTGACATGGTTCAATCCCCTGATTGATTTTTAAAAACTCAATTCCAATAAACCCAACCAAATTAATCGGATTATTTCCTACTGTTTTTCTATGATTAAGTCAATAGAAAAAATGATCGCTCTCTATATATTTATAAAAATTATTATTATATCAAGAAGTTACCAAATAAAATTTCCAGCCTGAATCATTTTCTGACCATCAATTTCATTGTTCTTTCAGGCGGGTTGGACCAAATGTCAGTTGATATTAAATCTGCCATTTTATTTATTTTTTATTCCTGGGCATCTTTTCTGCCCGACTGGCATCTTTTCTACTTGATTTTATTAAATTTTTCTGAGTAAAATTAACCCTTTTAATTCGGGCACAAACTGAATTGACTTTTTCAACCGAATGCTGATTAGAATATAGATATATAGAACAGGAGGAAGGAATGGCAAAAATTGTAAATCGTGAAGAGATGGCTCAAGGAACCATTATTCTTAACGAAATAAAAGCACCCCGCATATCACAAAAAGCCAAACCCGGTCAATTTGTGATACTTCAAGCCGATGAAACAGGAGAGCGCATCCCTTTGACGATGGCAGACACAAATCCGGACAAAGGTACAATCACAATTATTTACATGGTAATTGGAAAATCCACGGCCCGGTTTAAAGATTTAAAGGTTGGTGATGAATATTACGCCCTGATTGGCCCTCTTGGAAAGCCCACCCATGTTGAAAAAGTTGGAAAAGTTGTCTGTGTCGGCGGCGGAACCGGGATCGCAGTTCTTCACCCCATCGCCCAGGCTCTTAAAGCAGCAGGCAATGAAGTTACTACCATATTGGGTGCCAGAAGCTATGATCTTTTGATCATGGAAGAAAAAATGAAGGCTGCATCCAATACGCTGCATATCTGTACAGATGACGGTTCTCATGGCCACCATGGATTTGTGACCGATGTATTAAAAGATGTCCTGGAAAAAGAAGAGATTGACCTTGTTGTTGCCATAGGCCCTATCCCCATGATGAAATTCTGTAGCCTTATCACCAAGGAAAAGAATGTCAAAACCCTTGTCAGCCTTAACCCGATTATGGTGGATGGCACAGGCATGTGCGGCTGCTGCCGCGTAACTATAGGTAATGATACTAAATTCGCCTGCGTGGATGGCCCGGAATTTGACGGTCATAAAGTAGACTTTGATGAACTGGCCAAGCGTCTTGCTTCTTATCTTGATGATGAAAAGGCAAGCTATGACGCCTATGAGAAATGTAAAGCACAATAAAATATACCATCATGGTTGTATATATGGAGGAATAAATGGCAGATAAGAAACCAAAAAAAATAAAGGTGCCAAGGGCAAAAATGCCTGAACAGGATCCCAATGTAAGAAGAAGAAATTTTGAAGAAGTTCCCCTGGGGCTTACCCCGGAAATGGCTATGGTTGAAGCCTCAAGATGTCTTCAATGCAAAAAGCCGCTATGTATAGAAGGATGCCCGGTTTCTGTTAAAATACCAGAGTTTATTAAACTGATTGCTGAAAATGACTTTTCAGGCGCTGCAAAAAAATTATGGGAAACAAATGCACTTCCGGCTGTTTGCGGACGTGTCTGTCCCCAGGAAGAACAATGCGAGATAAAATGTATTGTGGGCAAAAAAGGTGAGCCTGTAGCCATTGGATATCTTGAAAGATTTGCAGCTGACTGGGAAAGGCAAAACGGCTCAGGAGAATCCCCTGTTGTCGCTAAAAAAACCGGCAAGAAAGTAGCCGTCATAGGTTCCGGCCCATCCGGCCTTACTGTTGCCGGAGACCTTTTACTCAAAGGGCATGATGTCACAATTTTTGAAGCATTCCACAAACCCGGCGGAGTATTGGTATATGGAATCCCTGAGTTCAGGCTTCCAAAAGAGATTGTTGCCTCAGAAGTTGCCACACTTGAAAAAATGGGTGCAAACATTGAATGCAATTCCGTGGTCGGAGCTTCCGTCACCATTGATGAGCTTTTCGAAGAAGGGTATAATGCTGCATATATCGGAGTTGGAGCTGGTCTTCCAATGTTCATGAACCTTCCCGGAGAAAACATGATCGGCATCTATTCAGCAAATGAGTACCTGACCCGTACCAATCTGATGAAAGGGTATCTTTTCCCTGAATATGACACCCCCGTTGCCCGGGGTAAAAATGTGGTTGTCTTAGGGGCAGGAAATGTTGCCATGGACTCGGCAAGAACAGCCATGAGGCTTGGAGCGGACTCTGTAAAAATCGTTTACAGAAGATCCCGTAACGAAATGCCGGCAAGGGAAGAAGAACTTCATCATGCT
Source organism: Desulfobacula sp. (assembly GCF_030611305.1). Classification (GTDB taxonomy): domain Bacteria; phylum Desulfobacterota; class Desulfobacteria; order Desulfobacterales; family Desulfobacteraceae; genus Desulfobacula. The sequence goes on from NZ_JAUWQB010000003.1 coordinate 28,921, forward strand.
GAAGAAGAAAAGATTGAATTTGTTCTTCTGACCAATCCCACTCAATTTTTTGGAGATGAGAATGGTCGCCTGACAGGAATGGAATGCCTTAAAATGGAACTTGGAGAGCCGGATGATTCAGGCAGACGACGGCCCATACCCATTGAAGGCTCTGAATATAAATTTGACTGCGATCTTGTGGTTGTATCCGTTGGTTCAAACGCCAATCCTCTGCTGACAAATTCAACACCTGATATTTCCCTTAACAGATGGGGTAATATTGTGGCCGATCCTGAAAACGGGAAAACATCCAAGAAAGGTGTATGGGCAGGTGGAGATATTGTAACCGGCGCTGCGACAGTTATTCTGGCCATGGGTGCCGGAAGAAAGGCTGCCACTTCAATGCACGATTACCTGACCCTGGGCTGGTAACTCATAAGACATAACAAGACTAAAGGTTAACCATTGAATTTTTTTTCAATGGTTAACCTTATTTTTATAACAATTTTCTATTGTTTAATATATATCTTGTGATCCACCAGTGACAATGCGTGGATATGGCCTTTGATAAATTTTTGCTCGCCAAAGATAGAAATAAGAAGGATACCGTTTTCCTCCGGTTCAACCTTGTCAACAGCTTCCATTAACAGTGTTTCATTAGGCTCGCCAGGCTTGCCGTCATTTTCAAGTAAATATGCATTTGCTTCGCACATAACGCCTTCTCTCCTCGTATATTATAAAAAAGATAAATGTTTATCCAATAATTCATCCACCAGTTGAGGCAGGGGCAGATCGCTCACCCCAACAATTTTCAGGTTTTCCTGGGTCAACGGCAGAAGAATTTTTTTTGCATCGGCAGAACATACGGCTTCTGCCATCAAGGGGGTCACCTCTCCCATCATTGCATGGGGCATGATAATCCCCACAGGCCCGATAATGATATCCGCTTTTTTCACAGTCTGAACAATTGCATTAGTGCCGGAAGCCCCCTTGTTTGCCTTTGCCTTTAACATCTGAGCCGTAGCAATGGCATTGGTTCCCAGGGCAAAAACTTCTATTCTCTCTTCAAACCGTTCTTTGAGTTTTTTAATAATTGTGGATCCGATTCCACCCCCCTGACCATCTATGACACAAACTTTTTTTTGCTTGTTCACTCTCATACCTGTTATTTGCCTTTAGTTTATTTTATTTCACTCAATACCTTTTTGACTTCATTTAAAATCGCATCTTCGACTTTCCCCTTGGTGCTGTTTCCATCAATGATGACAATTTTCTCAAGGTCCTTTAATGCATCAAAGGCTTTAAAATAGCTGGCCCTGACTTTTTTCATGATATCTATTTTCTCATACATTTCAAAATTGCTGCGGCTGTTTTTTATTCTTTCAAGACAAATATCAGGATCAACATCAATAAAAATTGTCACATCAGGCCTTAAAATCTCTGCATTCAGGGCGTTTGCATGGATCACCCATTTCATATCGATATATTGGGCATGATACGCGTATGATGAAAAATAATACCTGTCACATAATACAATCTCACCCTGATCGACTTTATGGCGGATTCCACTCACTTTATTCACCAGATGATCTGTTCTGTCCGCTGCAAAAAGAGAGGCAATGGTTCTTTGATCAGTCGGGACTTTTCCTGAAAGCATCTGCCGGATTAATGATCCGACAGGTCCGTCAGTGGGTTCAAATGTCGAATAGACTTTATAACCAAATGCTTCCAGCCGCTTTGATATCTTCTTTATCTGAGTGCTTTTTCCAGACCCGTCAATTCCTTCAAAAACAATAAATCTGCCGTTAGTTTTATTACCCAATTTGTAAATCCCATACTTCCAAATTATTGAAGATTCTCCAGTAAGAAGGAGAACCTGATTTTCTTCCGCTCACATTACCGGTTCATCCACCGGAACACAATCTATAACAATATACGGATTTCTTTACAAGTATTTGACATAAAAAGAGGTCTTGCTATCCTTATGAAACCGGTTTATTAAAGTATGATTCTAATTTTAAATATTTAGGTGATATATGAAGTATGATGTAATCATCGTGGGCGGTGGACCTGCCGGGCTTTTTGCGGCCTATCATTTAAAAGAATATTCCAAGTTGAATGTATTGTTAATCGAAAAAGGCAAAAGTCCTTTAAAAAGAAAATGTCCAAATCATAATCTCCAAAAATGTATCCAGTGTGATCCCTGCAACATTCTGTCCGGGATCGGCGGTGCCGGTCTTTATTCCGATGGAAAGCTCAATTTCATCCCACGGCTTGGCAAAACGGATTTAACCCAATTTATGCCGATGGATTCTGCCCAAGACCTGATTGATGAGACAGAAAAAATTTTTACGAAATTTAAAATGGACGGGACTGTTTTCCCCACCGACATGAAAGAGGCAAAACAGATCCGAAAAGAGGCAAAGCGGTTTGGAATTGATCTTTTGCTGATCAAACAAAAGCATTTAGGATCTGATAATCTGCCCCGCTTTATTGCCGGAATGGCAGAATATATTCAGACAAAAGAGGTTAAAATAAAAACCGAAGAGACTGTCATTGATATCCTTAAAAAAGACGGCCATATCCGGGGTGTTATAACGGATAAAGCTGAATACAAGGCAGCCAATGTTATTCTTGCACCGGGAAGAATCGGTGCAAAATGGATGGCCCGGGTTGCCCGGAAACACAAAATTAATTTAAGCCAGAGGGGGATAGAAGTCGGGGTCAGGGTTGAAGTCCATAATGACATCATGGAGGATCTTTGCAATATTATTTATGATCCCACTTTTTTTATTCAGACATCCACTTATGATGACCAGACCAGGACCTTTTGCACCAATCAGGGTGGATTTATTACCCTTGAAAACTATACTGATTTTGTCTGTGTAAACGGCCATGCCTATTCAGATAAAAAATCAGCAAATACAAATTTTGCATTTCTTTCAAAGGTGGTTTTAACCGAGCCGGTCACCGACAACCAGGCCTATGGCGAGTCCATTGGAAAACTGGCCACCATTATCGGCGGTGGGAAACCTATTTTGCAAAGATTTGGAGATCTAAAGAGAGGACGGCGCTCAACCTGGAACAGAATCGGCAAAGGGTATATTGAACCGACCATGACCAATGTGGTTTGTGGCGATATTGCCATGGCTCTGCCCGAAAGAATTCTGACAAACCTGAGGGAAGGTCTGGAATCCTTAAATTTAGTTATTCCGGGTGTTGCCAACGATGAAACCCTGCTTTATGCACCGGAAATAAAATTTTTTGCCACACAGGTGGAAACAAACAATTATCTTGAGACTGCCATTAAGGGAATGTATGTGGCAGGGGATGGACCGGGCGTGGCAGGCAACATCGTATCTGCCGCAGCAACAGGCATCATTCCGGCTAAACGGATTATTGAAATGAGTTGTGACTAGCGATAGAAGCCAAAATATAAAATTTATTTCCCAATACTCTCTGGAAAATAAGTGGCGCAAGTATCATCCGATTCCCAGACCATGAGTTTTGACACCCTTATATCTTTTTCCAGGTCCTGATCTAAAAGGGCCTGGACTCTTTGAGCAATATATACGGCAATGCGCTCTGATGTGGGCTGCATTCCCTCAAATATTTCGAGCTCATTTAAAAATTTATGATCCAGCTCTCCTTCAACAACCTTTCTCACAGCCTTTTTTATATCACCAAAATCAGCAAGCACTCCTGCTGAATTCAACTTTTCCCCTGTAACACAGACTTCTACATGCCAGTTATGCCCATGCAAATTTTCACATTTTTCCCCCACCATGGTCAATTGATGGGCACCTGCAAAATGACTTTTTACTTTGAGTTCAAACATTATTTTTGTCCTTTAAATGCCTTAAAGGTTCTTAAATAGATTTTTCAGTTTGTTTGATATTTTATTTGAATCAAGCTTGTCAAACTCTTTTAGCAATTTTACCTGCTTTTGATTCAACCTGTTTGGTGTTTTTATGATCACTTTAATAATCTGATCGCCTCTTCGACCGCTTCTAAGCGAGGCAATCCCCTCACCTCTCAGTCTGAAAACATCCCCATACTGGGTTCCTTTTGGAATTTTCAATTTTTCCTCACCCACAAGGGTTGGAATCCTAATATCATCTCCAAGAGCTGCCTGGATAAAAGAGATGTCAATGGCACAGATAATATCCATGTTATCCCGTTGAAAAAACTTATGGGGTTTGACATTGATCACCACATAAAGGTCCCCGGAAGGTCCTTCAGAAGAAGGCGAAGCTTCTCCCTCGCCGGACAGCCGAAGTTTTGATCCGACATCCACTCCTGCCGGGATCTTAACCTGAACCTTCCGCGTTATCTCGACCCTGCCGGCCCCTCTGCATTTTCTACAGGGATTCGGGATAATGCGCCCCTGGCCCTTACAATAAGGACAGGTTGTTTTTACCTTGAAAAAACCCTGGCTCTGAATAAACTGTCCTGAGCCATGACAATGGGAACAGGTCTCGGGGCTTGAGCCTTCCTGACATCCTGACCCTTTACAAACCTCGCATATATCCATTTTTGGAATAGAAATGGTCTTTTCAGTACCAAAGGCAGCCTCCATAAAATCTATGGTCATGTTATACTGAAGATCAGAACCTTTTCTAACCCTGTTACCACGACTGCCTCCTGAACCAAATCCAAAAAAATCTTCAAAAATATCACCAAAACTTGAAAAAATATCCTCAAACCCGCTCGGGCCTGTATGACCGGCACCCTCAAGCCCCCGGTGACCGAATTGATCATAAATCTGGCGTTTGCTATCATCATTGATCACTTCATAGGCTTCAGATGCTTCTTTGAATTTTTCTTCTGCTTCTTTATTATCCGGGTTCTTATCTGGATGGTATTTAATGGCAAGCTTCCGATATGCTTTTTTTAATTCCGGCTTTGAAACATCTTTTGCAACGCCAAGTATTTCATAATAGTCACGTTTTTCAGTCATCTGGGCTCCAACCATTCTATTGTATTCTTCCCTTTATTATGATATTTTTCCAACCTGCCTTGATAAATATCTTAAACTAACTCAGAAATCCAGGTTGTCAACGATGAATAAAGAACTTGATTTTGTAAAAGACATGTTTGACCGCATTGCACCAAAATACGATTTTTTAAACCGCCTTTTAAGTATGCGGCAGGACATTGCCTGGAGAACCCAGATGGTAAAGGCTGCAAATCTTCAAAAAAACAGCCGGGTTCTGGATGTGGCCTGCGGAACCTGTGATGTGGCTTTGGAGGTAAGCTCTCAACTCATGGGTCATCCCCAAATTTTCGGGCTTGATTTTTCCTTTGGCATGTTAAGACTTGGAAAACAAAAATTAATAAACCAGGACAAAAAAAACATAATTATCTTGAACGCGGATGCTCTTAATCTCCCTTTTCAGCATAATATTTTTGATGCTGTATTTATTGCCTTTGGTATCAGAAACATCATGGATCGGCAAAGGGCCATCAAAGAATTTTTTGATGCTTTAAAAAGCGGGGGACGGCTTGCGGTTCTTGAATTAACCACACCTGAAAAAGGGATTCTCCGTTCATTTTACCTTCTATATTTTCAAAAAATATTGCCTATGATCGGCTCCTTTTTTTCAAAAGACAATAATGCATATAGTTATCTGCCCGACTCTGTATTAAAGTTCCCCACCCCTCTAGAATTTTCAAAAATCATGAAACAGGCAGGATTTAAAAACATCCGATTCAAACAAATGACATTTGGAATTGTAACTCTGTTTGTCGGCAATAAACCTTAATTTATCCTTTTGACACATATATTAGCTGTATTTTAACCATTTCTCAATATCCCCTGCTTCTGCCATAAGCCGTTCATAAAACAGGGAGTGATTTTGCAATTCCAATTGCCTTTTGTTCAGATACGTCACCCAGTGGGTGACCAATTAGGGGCCTTCTCCTCATTATACTGCCATTATAAATTTACTTGGTGATCCAAAACTTGTTACAATAACTTCCTTCTTTGCTCTGGTAGCTGCAACATAAAGCAATGCCCTTTCATGAACCTCAGCCTCTTGCTTAATCACTGGATCATATGTTTGGATATTTGAACTTTCAAAGGGGACAATTCCCTGATTCACCCCGGCAATGATAACTCTGTCAAATTCAAGGCCTTTGACTCTATGCATTGTGGCAAGCCTAAGCCCGGGAGCATTTTGATCTTCGGCTTCAGTCCGCTTTATTAAATATGTTTCAAAACCTTTATCTTCAATAACATTTTTGTATTGGTTTATAAGGTTGTTCGTTCTGGCAACCAGACAAATTTCCTTTATCTGAATATCATCTTTGTTCATCTGTTGAAGGTATTGGGTTATATAATCAATTTCTTCTTGAAATGTGTCAAAAAATTTTACTTCGGGCGATGAACCATGAAGCAGTGATTTATACCCTTTTTGATCATCATCCCCCCCATCAAGATCATCGACCTTAATATTTTTTAAAAGGCCCACAGCCCACTTCTGTGTTTCATCGGTTGTACGGTAATTTATTCTAAGTTTTCTTCCCCGCCCAATAATTTTGATGCCGCACTGCCCAAGCACAACCCTGTGTTTATAAATACGCTGGTGAGCATCACCGACAATAAATATATCGTTTTTAGTCTCCTGCGGAATTATTTGTCGTATAAGTTTAAAAGCCTGCACCCCCATATCCTGGGCTTCATCCACAATTATTGAACGATAGGAAAGGTTCTGCTCCTTTTCCCGGAGTAACAGCCTGGCATCTCTCATTGCATCATCCCCTTCCCGAAGGCCTTCTTCGTTGAGTAGAATTCGATATTCCTCAAATACAGTCCAAACCAGTTTTCGTATCTTTCGACTCAACCGTGTTCCTCTGCCGACACGGGAGGCTTTTATGTATTCTTCAAAAGAAGTAATTGCCTGGGGCTGGATTACCCGCGTCCATTCTTCCCTGTAAAAAGACAAATCAAAATCAAGATCTGCAGGGACTAAATCCAATGCTTTATTCCAGAGAGATCTGGTTCGATTGCCGTAATCAATTGTGTAATCATATCCATTTTTATTTAAGAATCGGGATACCCACCTGTCCAAATTAACGACCTCAATTCTGCGCATCATATCCTTTGTGCAAATTTTTGACAGGTTCTCCTGAATATCAGCAGCAAGGTTCCGGGTAAATGTTGTAAACAAAATTCGGTCTTTATCTTTTGTAAACTTATTTCGGACAAGCCATTTTGCCCGGTGCATGGCAGCAACTGTTTTCCCGGTGCCGGCACCACCAAGGACCCGAACCGGACCATTCCAATTACGCTCAACGAGTTTCTGCTGGGAAGGGTGAAGAAAAATCCGCCATTTTTCCAAGGGTTCATTTAATATGGCTGCAAGTTCCAGGTCATCTTCAACAATATAAAACCTGCGGCGTGAATCCGGGTTTTCCAGGGCTGAACTAAAATCATCTGTATCTACAGCCTTTGTTTTCTCAGTAGATTCTATTTCCTGAAGCACTTCTTCCAAAGAAAACCCTTCAGCAAGAAAAAAAAGAGATTCATATGCTTCCTGGGGTATTTGAGTTGATATCTGATCAAGCTCTCCAACGGTCTCCAAGCTTCTGATAAGTGGTATCTGCAATTTTGGAAGCCCGAGTTTTAAAAGATGTCTGTCCCGAATATTGTCAAACAATGCTTTTTTAGTATCATGGCTGATTGGCTTTTCTTTGGCTGCCTCTTCTATCTCGATAACCTGCAGACTCCCGGTCTCAGGGTGTATCCTATAAAATTTATTTTCAGCCCATTTGTATGCTTTATCATGATGGGCCACCCAGAGAAGTACATAAACATTCCCTTTTTCAGGTTTAAGCACAATTCCTCTGTAAGTATTATCAATACGAACAGATCTCATATTTTTATCTTTTGAATTCATGATTTTTTCATAATTTATACCTGACAGACTTGGATTTGATCTGAATTTTGTTACAAAATCCATCACTTTGGCCTGTTGTTTTCTTGGTATTTTTGAAAAAGATAATAGAAAATCAGAAGCAATTGCCACTTTGATCTTATTTATAGGACCAGCCATACTCATTCCTCCTAATCACTAAGCAAATCGATATATTCTGCTTTATTATTTAAAACGTCATCTATCATTGCTACTTTCCAGCCTGCTTTTTGAAATATCGATGTAAATTCAATCTGGCTGGATAATAAAAATGCCACTCTCTTTTCAATCCAGCCCAGTTCTGCTTCTGCGACAATTTGTCCTTTCCCATCAACAAGCTCAAATCCGGCTTCCGGGACCGAGCAGTTCATTTCAGCCAGTTGTTTTATAAGTTTATGCAAGGCAGGATCTACTAACTCAAAAACTTCGTCCCACTCACTCTTCGTCCCAGAAACATCTTCTGGTTCTGTATCTCTAAATCCTTTGTATGCAACACCATTGGCCATATCCTGCCCGGTTATGAAATACGAGTGTGGAATAAACTGAAAAAGATTATACAAGCGAAGAAATCCATTCCAGGCCACTTCAAATTCTTTGTTCTCCTGAAATTCATCAAGATCTTCCAGTCTGCAGGCAATATACATTTCAGATGCCTTATTTGTCTGAATCGCATCTTTCTGAACAGCAATACTGATTTGTAAAAAACTATTTTTTAACTTTGGCTGGAACAAACCATAAAACCATTGATCCTGCTTAACTTCAAAAGCATCTTTAATAATCTCGTTTACCTCTACAGGAAATCTTGTTTCTAAATTTTCAAACCATTTTGATTCACCCTCGGACGTTCCATATGTGACATTATCAAGATGAATCAGGCCGTGGATAAAAGCATGACAGCTCCACTTTTCAGCATCTGGATTAACTAAAAAACGAATCAGCCACTCAAAGCTGTCAATATTATTTGTTTTTCTTAAATTTTTTATTTCGTATAGTTCAGTCAGTTGATTATATTTTAAAATCTTTTCTTCTTTTTGAATATGGGTATAATTTTCAAAAAACGAGTTCTGATTTTTATATTGATTTTCAATATCTTTCCAGGACAATGACCATACATAGAAATTATTGCTTTGTGCAATTGCACACCTTTGATGCATGTCTTTTCCAATACGGTCTTTATGAAAAGCAAATCCATCGGTAAAAACAGCAATGGGTTGAAGCCCCTCCCTGGCACGGGCTGGCCTGAATACAAAATCCGCCCTTGATTTAACCAGAACACCGTCCGGCTGCCCTAAATCAACCTGCAATTCAATATACCAGGCTCTGTCACCAATTTTATAAAAATATCCTGGTTTTCCATTGACCACTTCTTTCTTAAGCGAAACCGGCAGGTTTTCTTTTTTTACCCTTCTTAAGGCCTCAATAAAACGGGCCTCAAGAACACTGTCAAAAAGTGAATTGATCTTGATATCTTTCAAGGTTTTTGTCTGGATTAAAAGATCCTTGTACTTCAAGATCTCAGACAGCATCTCAATTGCTGTATCCCGGGATGTCCCGGACATGGTGTAGTTTCTGCGATAAGCAAAAAGACATTTGTAACATCCGTCTTTTTCAGGATTCTGGTTACAGGAACAGGATTTTAGAACTTCAATGGCTTTTTCAAAAACTATCATCAATGGTTTTTTGCTCCGCATCAATTGTTTCAAATAACCCGTACCGCCGGGAACGGTATCGTAAATAACAATAAATTGTTTTCTATGACTTGAGCCTGCAACCGGCTCTTCATGCAGCGCCGTCTGGATGTGGTCAATATTGCCGCCAAACATCTGTTTCAGCCCGAGATGCAATGCAGCAATAAAACTATGGAGTTTTTTATCCGAGCTTTCAAGGGATATAATGGGCAATAACATCATGATAGCTTCAGATGCAAATTCTCTATACAAATAGACACAATCAGCAAGATTTTTTTCTGAATCTTTTTTGCGTGACGGGCAGGTTAAGGAGTGTTTAATCTCACCTTTTCTATCTTGAATTTTCCCACAATATTTGCAGATTAAAAAACCCTTTCTGGGCAGCTCCAAACCTGCAATACTTACTTTCTCACCGATTTCCTCCTTTTCTCCAAAATTAATTTCCCTGAAATTTGCTTTGGATAAAAATTCAAAACCAAATGGCAAGTCATCTGTTTTTACTTTGTACGCATCTGTTATATCTGTTTCTTTAAACCCCACAACCATCTGTTTATTGAAAAAACTTGTATTTCGTTCATCATTATCGTCACTGATACGACTCTCTCTATCAGAGGTCGTGGCAAACATTTGCCGCATCCTCAGCATATTTCTTTTCTGGCCTGCATCTGACCACAATGGACTTCCACACTGGGGACAGGATGAATACTCAGAGATAGTACCTTCAATGGCCATAAACGAACACTTGTCGCACAACCGCCATATTTCAACTTCCGAAACGGACAAATCAACTTGGTCGATCACCACTTTGCGGCCACCAGCATAAAAAGTGCTGGCTGGTGCAAGCTCACTGATGGCACTCACAGCCGGTCTTTCAAAATCATAGGTGAATATGTCGTAATTGCTGCCTTGCTCCTGAGTCTTTGCCTTTCTTCTGTGAATGATGGAACGAAGCATGACACCGGCCTGGGGGAATGCATAATTCGGCAGCAGTCCTTCATCTGTAAAAAAATTTAAGGTATGTTTATCATTAATCCGTGTGACAAGTGAATGAAGCCCTTTTTTTTCAATAACAAGCTCTCCAAGCTCTTTTTCATAATTTTTGTCTTTTGCCTTTTCTCTCTTTTTCTTTCTGATTTTGGCATTTAGCGCATAGACTTTCTTTTTAAGAGACTCTCTTGCCTTGTAATGGTAAGCCAACTGATCAATGATCCGGTATGCAAGGCTTCCCTCACTCTCATCATTACCCCGGACAAATTTTTTAAGAAACAAAATGGACTCCGAAGTTAAAGTTTTTGAAAACAATTGAATAAATTCATCAAGGATAATGGTCTGGTTAGTTTCAATGAAATTTAAAAAACTATGGGGAAATTTATTGATATCAACAGGTACAAGATTGCTCAAAACATGCCTGAGTTGTTGTGGAATCGCATTATCACTGATACCGTTTTCAACCCACTTGTCAAAGCAAAATGCTGTGAACTGCCGCTCAAGTACTGCCGAAGCATTTAAAAAAATGCCCGGAGGTTCGATTTGACCTGAAATCATGGCTTTGGGGTCTGCAAAAAAATAAAGATCATGGGGGCTTGCATTTGCCACAGTATAATTCAGTGAATTTCCATTTTCTCTTCCGGCCCTGCCGATTCTCTGGAGATAATTTGCCTGGGCTGGAGGTACAGAACAAAGTATGATCGAGGAAAGATCACCAATATCAATCCCCATCTCAAGGGTGGGGGTACATGATAGAAGATTGGGGTCCCAGGGGTTTCGATCTTTTCTCTTAAAATCTTTCTCAAGGGTTTCTCTTACATCTCTTTCAAGAAGACCTGTATGTTCTGCTGCAAATATCCGTTCTATATCTCCTGACGCATATAATTTCCCATAATAATCAGGCCCGGTATCCATCAAGGTGTAGGTTCCCGGGCAATTTTGCCTGATGCAATAAGCATTCTCCCAGAAAGTTTGTTCCTGCAATGAGACAGACAGGTTGTGACTGCATTCCCTGCAGGTAAACTGGATAACATCTTTGCTTACATTAAAACTTTTTGGATAGATTCCCCATACCGGCTCATTATTGATTTTATGCTCATATAAAATTTTATCCTCAACAAGGCTTTTCAGTGTGAATTCATAAATTGAACGTATCAGCTCTCCCACAAGGGGATAAAAAGGAGAAAAGCATTTATCCGCCCAGAATTCATACCAGGTCATGCGGCTGTTTTTTTTACTGAAAATCTGATCAAACCGATATGATTTTTTTGCAGTCAGAAACGCAGGCGTCCTGGCATTAATACTGAAATTCGGCATCCAGGGAATCCGGTTGATAATATAGGGCTCGCCCCATCGTTCTATAAAAGCATCCAGCTCTGTATAATAAAGTCCGCCTACATTTTTCAGGTGTGTTAGAAATCCTGAAAGAAACAGTTTCACACTCTTTGTGTTTAATTTTTCAAAACCGCCGATTTCATTTTTCAATATTTCTAAAAGCTTTTGGGACATTGCATCAAGCAGGACAGGATTGACATGGACAATGGATGAACTTGTTTTTTCAAGGGTACGCCCGATGCGGGTTCTAAAACCATATTCGCTGTATATTTCCCATTCGATCCGCTTATGTACCTGATGTTTCAGGTCGGAACCTTTGGGAAGAATTCCATCCTTTTTTAATTTAGCATAGTCTGGAAGCCATGCCATGTTTGGCGCAAGAAACGTTGAAATAAACCTGTTCTCATCCATTTTATCCGACCAGTACCTGATAAATTTTTCAGACACCTGATCAAGAGATATCTCTTTTGTATCCTCAATAAAATGCTGCAAAGCACCTCTAAAATTGAAACGGAATGTCCTTCCCTCAAAAAAACCGGCTCGATGGGCTGCATCCTGTACAGAGTCTGAAAAAGTTAAAAGCTTTTTGTCATCATTAAAAGTGGAAGAATACAATTGAGCAATCAGCACACTGGTCAGGCTGGCCGCCCTTGATCCGAGAATGGTAAGGCTGTTATATCCCCCGCAATAAGGGCAATTGTGCGTACCAAAGATTCGGTCGTTCCTTCGGATTTTCGTGTTTGGGATGAAAACAGGTATCATTTTGCTGCCGCCGCAATTGGGGCAGTCTTTTTTATCTGAGCCTGAAACCAAATGAAGACAATCCGTGCAAAGGCTGTTGAATAGTCCATCCATGAAGAACTGTGTCGAATTTTTCTTTTCCGGAAAAATAAAAGTCACTTTAGGATCATTCTTAAAAAAGGCAATATAAAATGATTGAAGATCCGGATTAATCTCATTATCCATTTCCCGTTTAAGACCGGCCCATCCCATGCTGTTGCAATCTCTGCAATGGATAAGGGGCAAATGCTTTTTCAGCTGCTCTTCATTCAGATCATCAGCAAAATTGATACAGGGTTTTGCCGAAACCTCACCCACCATGCGCCGAAGCTCCCTCATCCAGTGTTGATACCTGACATGAAGAAAGGGAAAAATCGTATCATTTATTTTGATTCGTGCAATGGAGACAAGGGTCAGAAGACTTGCGAAAAGATTTATTTTATGCGCCGGGGCAAGCGATTTTAAATCGGCAGTACATTTTTCCAGCTCAAACAATATGTCCCCATAGCTTTTGCTTTCACCCTTGAGTACCTTGAGCAGGTTCTGGAAAAAACTGTGGCCCTTGAGCTTTTCACCCAGTTCAAACCGCCACTCCATATCTTCAAAATCTTTTTCCAAAATGATTTCATCAAACCAGAGCTGATACTGCATCAGGGCATAAGCTTTGAAATTGTCGTAGACTCCAGGGTTTAATCTGTCCATCAAGTCAGGGGCGACAAGATCTACCCGTGTGATCATACTCTTTTCTAAAAATTCACCGGGTGAAATTCTGGATTCAGTGATCACGGCATTTTCATCAAACGGTTCCCCAAACACTTCCCGGGCATATTCAACAAGACAATCCTTTTGTTCTTCACTGCCAAGAGTAGCTGATGTTCCGATACAGCATAAAAAATCTTTTGGTGTATTCAGACGGGCTTTTAACCTTCGGACAAGACAGGCAAGATCAGAGCCTTGAGCCCCGTCAAATGTATGCAGTTCATCAACAACCAGGAATTGAAGGGTTTCAGGTACTGCCTGTGACCACAATGGATAATCTTTTGCCCGTATGAGAAGATAGTCCAGCATTTTATAGTTTGTCAGCAGAATATCCGGTGGGTTTGCCCTTAATGTCTCTTTGTGGGTGATGATAAAATCCTGACCCATCACCATGTGGGGTTCTTTTTCACTCTGACCGACATACAGCCCTGCCGTGACCATCCCTTTCAGATTTGGATTGTCGTATATGGCCGTGGCGAGCCGTCCGGCCTGGTCAGTGGCAAGTGCATTCATGGGATAAATAAAAATAGCCTTGATTCCTGGTTCACCCCTGTGCTGATAGCAAAAATTGAGCACAGGATATAAAAAACTTTCTGTTTTACCGGAACCGGTTCCCGTAGCTACAATGGTGGATCTTGGTTTTTCCCCTGAAAGACGTTCAAAGATTTGCTCCTGATGAAGATGGGGTGCAAAACTCATGGGAACATCAATAAAATAATCCGGCCTGCCCGACCCTTTTTTAAACGGAAGCTGGACAGACAAATAAGGGCCTTTAAACACCTTGTCATCTTCAGATAACAAGTCATCAACAATCCCGTGGAAAAATGGCGTGGACACAGGAAAGGTGGTCTTTAAAAAATCCTCTACGCCTTGTTTTAACTGTTGTGAGAGTATGGATGGTATCATTTGAGCTTCACCAGCACTTTCCAATATCCGCCCTTTGTAGAACCAACTCTTTTTAACGCCCCCATTTTTTTTAGTTTTTCCATATTATTTTGTATGTTTCTCAAAGTGATTCCTACAATTTCAGACAAATTTTCCTGGGTAAGTTTTCTATTTTTTTTTATGCTCTTTAAAATCAAGATTTGATTTTTGGACAGACTGATTTTTTTTTCTACGTCGTTTGTGATGTTTCTTACGTCTTTTCTTACGTCGTTTGTGATGTTTCTTACGTCTTTTTCTAGGTCGTTAGACTCTTTTACAGGGTCTTTTTCCAGGTCGTATGACCGTGTATCCAATAATTCGACCCTGAAAAAATCTCCAATCTCACTGATTTTGTAGGTCGCTGTCTTTAATTCTTTAAGTTGTTTTCTGATGCGAATAAACCCGGTGCCGTATTTTTCAATATCTCCTGTCAAAAAAAAGGCTTCTGCCACAATCTTATTCCGGATGGAAGAGATATAATCATCCTTTTCCAGGTCCTTGAGGGTAAGCTTGCCGAATAAGGTTCCAGGATTTGAAAAGATGATCCGGTTATCAAAGATTTTAATCACAATATCAGTGGAGTGTTTATAATCCCTGTGCACCACAGCATTTAATAAAAATTCCCTGATCACGTCTAAGGGATACTGCCATACTTCCTTACGCTCAAGGCTCCCGTCAAATTCATAGGAAAGATTGATATGTTTTTTAATAAAAATCATTGCCTCTTCAAGAGCAGTCAAAAGCGGTGCTTTAATCAAAAGATCGTCTATAATGGTATCTTCTGCTTTAAAACGGCCAATATGAATTGAATACCCGTGATTCCCGAATAAGAGCATACCGGCAAGAGTGGTTTTGCCGGCTTTGATGAATTTAAGCTTGGTCATATTGGTCGCCATGTCATCGAGAAGGCTTATCCGTCCTTTGGAGTTCACCTTTTCAATGAATTTTTCCATGAGTGTTGTATCAAGATCAGGCAGGCTTTCATCAACTATATGGGCATCAAAGGAGATATCAAGGCTCTGCTGCCGAAGGTCAACGATCTCCTCCAGGCTTAACATGTGATTGCTGTTTTTAACCCGCTTGTAATATCTGTTTTTATAAGCAACCGGCTTTACAGGATATTCATTTATCTCAAGTACCAATATGGTCTTGCCGTCAACTTCATAAGTATCAGAATGGGGAAGAAGCTGGGGATAGGTAGATGTCTTGATGTCATTGAGGTATTTTTGTTCTGTCTCAGCTCCCAACTCAATACCTTTGACCTTCCCTTTATCATCCAGGCCCAGGATAACCTTTCCACCCCTGGTATTGGCAAAGGCCACCAAAGTGATAATCACTTCTTTTCCAAAGGTTGATTTAAATTCAACCTTCCGGGATTCTTTTAAATTTTTAAAATCCATATGATTCCCCTGCTTTAGCCCCTATTTGCGGGATTCTTGAGATGTTCCCGAAATCTATTTCGGGAACATCCCGGCTTAAAATTGATTTTTTCAATCTTTTCAATCAGTTATCCTCAATAGCGGTGTAACCACCGTGACCGACTGAACTCACTGATTTCTTTATGCGAATTATTCATTCTCACTTTCCATTATCACCTCATTATTTTCAAACCAGTCTTGGTGAATAGCAAAGTGCTTTACGGCATCTGGATTTTTTGTGTAAGCAACAATTGCTAAACTTTTTTCTGCTCTACTACAAGTTACATAGAAAAATCTACGTGTTCTATCAATACCGGTTTCTTTACCTTCTGATTCATTTTTTATATCTGTTGTAGTACGACTTTTTGCTCCAAAGAGTTTTTCATAGCTAAACAAAAATCCCCGTGCTTCGGCATCATCCAAAATTACCATTACACGAGGAAATTCTAATCCTTTAATGCCTTGATGGGTTCCAAATGCTGAATTGTCAGAAATATAATCAGCGTATTTTTCTAATTGCGTGAATTGACAGTTTAATGCTCCTTCCCAAGCATCAATACTTTTATCATTATCATTTTTTGAATTATCTTCAAAAGTTTTATCTGAACGATCAACAATCATTGCAAATTGATCAGGAAGAGTAAAAATGTTTAATTCTCTAATTTTTCTTAAAATATCTAAAAGAGATGGTTCTGATTTATTGTTCCATAGCATTAATAGTGTTTCTAATGCTGTATTTGCATTTTTTATTTGCTCAATAGGACTATCACAACCTTTTAGGAAATTTTTATCCAGCAATGGAGAGTATTTTTTCATTATCTGTGCAACAGCAAATTCATCGCCCAATTGTTTGGCTTTAATCAGCGGTAAAACTTCACGAATAAAAAATGGAATACCTGTCATGCTGCCATCAAGCAATCCAGTTGAATCACTTGTGGATTTATATAGAGGTTCAAAAAAATCAATAAATCCGCTTCTTCTTGCTGCCATATGATGTTCAAGCGTTAAGGTTTTAACCGCTGAATGCAAATTTTTCCAAGAGTCATCGTTTGTAAATTCAGACATTTGTTCAGAAATCTGTTTTTCTATGGCCTGCTTATCCAATTCAATATTTGAATCAACAATGAAGATACGAACGACACCCTCAATATTTGTACTTGCAGGTTCCTGTATCTGTCCATCAACATCTGACCTTATTTTATTAATAAGTGTAATAACTCGCCTTGGACACCTGTAATTAATTACCTTTTTGGGTGTTTCCCAAGAATCGGGAATATTAGTTCCCAAATCAAGTTTCCCGTCAGTGTAAATTCGTTGCATAGTATCCCCAAACAATCCCAACACAAATTTGTCTTGATGGATTGTTTGAATTGTAAAAAATGCTTCTATCAATTCTTTTTTTGTATCTTGACTCTCGTCAATAAGCAATATTGGATATTTCTTAATAAGAATCTGTTGCATCAATGGCTTATTCGATAGAAAAACTGATGCTATTTTAATCACTTCTGCATGGTTTAACGAATCACGGGAACTATTTGTACCATTCGGATTGTATGTAAATGATTTGATTTTATCCAAGGTCTCTAATCTTTTTTTCTTCGACTCAATTTTTGAGGCTCTATCACTTGCAGCTTTTGTTCCTAATCGTCCTTTACGCTGTTTTTCTTCAAGATCAGATATTACATTTTGGGTATCACTACGAATCCATCCTTTAATGTCCCTCTGAAATGGCCGAATCAATTCCCAAGAAAAACTATGTATCGTTGAAACAGCAAAGTTTGAATCAAACTCAAGACGTCTTTTGATCTCATCGCTGGCAGCATTAGTATACGTGATTATTGCCACTTTTTGACCGCTAATTTTTAAATGATGAATATTTTCTTTTTTAAATTTTTTTAGGACTTCTACAAGCGACCGGGTTTTTCCTGAACCAGCTCCAGCAAAAAGAAAAAAACTAGTTGGCTTTTCTAAATTTAAACAGGAATATATTTGATCATCAACACTGATGGAGGAGTTACTCATCAAGAACCTCCTGTGATGTTGTACCTGAGCCTAAATAGTCGTTATCCTTATATTCTAATTTTTCTTGCAACCATTCTAATCCTTCGGCAATATATTTCGGAGGTTCAATTCCGCTTGGTTCTTGAAGATATAAAAGATCCAAAGCCATTTCTGCTTTTTTCCCAGTACCAAGGGCATCAAACATTGCGGTCATAGCTTCAGGTAAGGTCGGTTTTGATAGTGCCTCCGACATTTTTTTTATAAGTCCGGTTGGTTTGGTCAAATCCCTGAACAGTTCAACATTAGAAAAAGTTAAAGCATCTTCAAAAGTATATGGGATAACCTCCTGGTTTTTATTGTCCCATGTAATTTTAAACGGATACTGATAGGCAACTCGGACTAAAGCGTTCTCGGAGACTTTTTTATCCATAGGAAAATCCAACAATTCATCCAGATTTTCTTTTTGAGGTATCCAGTTCTTAAGAGTGTAATTACCCGATCTATAACTTTTGTTTCGCTCAGGTTGAATTTTGTTGATACTGTCACTATTAATAGAATCAATATCTGTTATGACAAGAGTAATTAAACCTAAATCTTCGATTAATGGTTTCAGCCTATGGGCATGACTTCCTCCTATTTCAAGAATCGTTATATATCGAGAATCTAGTTCAGGATATTTTTGAGATATAAAATGGGGGAAAAGGATACGCTCAGCCGGTCCCTCCACTAAAATAACTGCATCTGCAAAAAACAAATCACAATGTGTTGTTTTTAAGTAGCGAGTCGCAAACTTGGATGTGTCATCTTCCTGTCCGAAGGTTTTCGATAAGTTAACAACTGTAGCATTAGGTACTTCATTTTTATTGTTAGCCGGATTCTTGCGAAAATATCTCAAACATCCAAAATCATTTTCGTGTGCTATATGGCTTGAATGCGTGCTGACAATCATTTGTGTTGAATGTTTTGCTGAATCTTTTAAATTCTTATGATTACGCAATACATTGTAAGCTTTTTTTATAAATACCTGCTGCACTTGTGCGTGTAAATGGGCTTCTGGCTCTTCAATGAAAACAAGATGTAATGGTTCGATGATATTGTCAACTGTTTCAAGAGATTTGCCAGCTTTTCCTTTTCTCATCCATTCATCTCTAAAGCGAATTAATTTAAACACCATGGAAACAAGATTTTGATAACCTAGCCCATTATATTTTTCAGGAAGAAAAAGAGGTGGCTCCTTAGTAGAATTTTTGCCCTTTGTTATACTAAATTGCACGGCACTATCATGACTAAGGCCATCAATTGGATTGATTTTACTGGTTAATGTAATTTGAGGATCACTAAATCCCGGATAGCCAAGACTTTCCAATTCAGATATTGCAGACCTAAAGCTTGTTTTAAGTTTTTTATCAAATTCATTTTTTGCATTTTCGATAGCAGTCAATGCATCTAAGTCACCTAAAGTTGGTTGTTCATAAGGGTTAAGGTGCTTGTCAAAATAGCCTCTAAGTTGACTGGACAAATTGCCGATACTATTTCCAGAATTGGTTATATCGGATGTTTTTGCATCAGAAAAACCTCTTTGAGCATTTATAATATCTATTTTAAAAAGACCTTTAAACGGTTCTATATCAAGAGATACAAAATTATCTGGTAATTTTTGTAAATTAGCTACACCGTCAACAGGATCAGCAAGCTTTGACGGGTCAAGCAAATAAGGTTTAATTTTAAAGCGACTATATAAACGTTTCTCTAAAAATTCCTTCAGGGACTGAGGCCATAATGATAGTTTGGTTTCGCTACTATTTTTTAAAGCTGTTTCAGTGGCAGAATTAAAAGCTTCTTTAAATTCCTTATATAATTTTTCAATATCTCTTGGTTCAAAACTTAGACGAACCCCAAGTGTCCCTCCATTCCAAGAAAGAGTAGGAATAAGATGGCTTACATAGTGAATTTGGCTCATATCAACATCAATCCAGATGTCAATAGAAGGGAGGAATGATAGCCATTGGCCGATATCCAAATTAAGCTCTGCCGAGTTGTTACACTTAACCCAAGTAGAGCCTATTTCATTTATACCATACCAGTTAGAAAGAGTTATGTCGGTCGTCGTTATTTCTTTATGTCGGTTTTGTTTAAGGAATAGTATCAATGCATCCATTGCAGATGTTTTGCCACTATTATTAGCACCTACTAAAACTGTCTCTTTGTCACCAAATTCGATGCGACATGATTTCAACTTTCTGAAATTCTGTATTTCAACAAATTTAATTTTCATATTTTAATGTCCATTGTTAATTCCTTTTCTTTAACTTGGCCCATTTCTTAACTAATTTTTAAACGTCTTGCAAATTCGTTCCAGACTTCCTCATAATCCTTTTCCCGATCACACCGGTCGAAGGGGGCTTCATATGCAATGGTTCTCTCTTTTGGTCCTACGGGTAAAGTGTCATCCATAATCGTTCGTTCCACTGTGCCGGGTTCCATATCTTTGATTTCATCCCATTCCGAACGGGAAAATCCAACACCAGGCAGCCCCTTGCTGGAAGTGAAAACGATTCTGCCGTTTTGGTCGTACCATGTGTCAGATTCATATTGCCGCATAACTGGAAATTGAACCCGATATATGGTTTTTAGTTCCTTCAGGGTCAGGCCCAAAGCCATGGAAGTAAGAACATCAATCTCTACTAACGCCTGTCTGCGTGCATAATCTGTGCGCAGGGCAATATTTCTTTGCCATTCAGGAGTGAGACTTTTAAAGTGATCGTTTGAAAGGCGGGGGTCGGCTTTTGCCCAGTAATCGACAATAAAAGAATCTTTCCAGCAATTGTCCCATAGGCCTTTAAAATGTTTTGTAATACATTGAAGTAAAAGAGATCTAAGATGAAGCTCTAACCGAAATTTTTCATTGCACAATATCGGTAATTGATTGATAAGCGTAATATTGGCATGCCCCATCCCCGTAGTTTTAACCCTAAAATCAACAGGTAAAGAAAGAGAAAAACAATATAAATCCAACATCGTTTTTAAATTTTTAAAACACAACGCTATTATGGTATTAATATGGGCAACATCTTTAGGAATTATGGCAGAAATGAGCGTTCTTTCCCCTGACTGGCTTAACATTTCTCTGTTAATATACCTATAAAACGTTGACACTGGTTTTTTATCTTCCCACAAGACGCGGGGTGTTTTCTTAATGTAATGATCATTATCACAATTCGGGATATAATTTGAACGAGGCAAATAATTATCAGGGAGAATCGTTAAATCAAGTACATCATAATCTGAATTTTTTGTGCATTTTTCACGCGGTGATTTATTGAATGGGTTCCCTAAAAAAAAATGAGGGCCTGATAGTATCCACTGAGAGTCTTTCTTAGGGAAAGTCGTTTCACGACGGATTGTTCCGTCACTTTGCGATGTAGTTTCATTCCAATGCTGGGTAGGATGAATGTCATTATCTAAATCTTTAAGCTTTTTTGGATTTTCCGCAAATTTTTGCAACACGCTTATCAGTTGATGGGAATGTAATGCCGGGAGTCGAGCTTGGAGAGAAGGGGTACCATCTTTATCATACATCTTAGAAAACAATCTTAATTCTACTTCCGTCGTTTGTATTATTCGGTCATGATGGCCTTTAATATTCCATTTGTTTGCATCGTCTTTAATTCCAGGGATCAGTCCTTGCCAGTTATGATCAAAACAAGAGTACACTGTTTTGGGTGCAAATAAATTTGCAATATGGAGAAAATTGGGTTTTATCGGATTGTTTTTATAAATATTGATACTGAATTTCGCATGATGGTCAACTTCAGGAAAAAGCTTCAGTTCATTTTGAAATTGAAAATGGGTTCTTAATCTTGGATAGACTTCTTCTCGAAAAATGCCACCATTTGGGTCATCATATATTCCTTCTGGATGCAAAAAACCAGATATCCCATTTTTATTCTCTATCATCCAGGCTTGGGGAAGGAAACATTTATAAAGATTGGCTTTCATACCTAACAATTGGGGGTAATTCTGATAACCGTTCAGGAAATTCTGGGTGCCGTCGGCTGCTTCAAATTCGTTTAAATACGAACTTTTTAAATCAAACTGATCAATGGTTTCAGCTCTCAGATCATTGAGTTTTGAGGCAGAGTATTTCCTTAAAACAAACTGGGGCTCTGCATCGCCCAGCACACCGGCTTCCTTCCATTCCACTTTTATCCAGGGCGGATTACCCAACACAAGATCAAACCCGCCTTTTTCTTCAAAGATATCTGCAAACTCAAGTTCCCAGTGCAGGAACCTGTATTTAACACCAAGACTTTTTATCAGCCCCAGCCGTTCATTTTCCCGGCAGAGCCTGTCCACATCCACAAACCCGAATTCATCCATAAAGTTTAAATTCTGCTGTTTAGGCTGGGTTTCAGGGAAAAGTGACATTTCCTCTTCAACCCTGAACCCGGAATCATATACATTGCCTTCCAGGATTAAAGACAGTTCCAGCAGCATTTCATACCGGGTTGGCAGCAGATCTGCCTTTTCAATGGGCCAGAACCATAGTGCGCACCAGTAATTCATTACCAGGCGCAGTCTTCGATAGAAACTTGAATTCCGGATATTTTCCGACATCAATTCCTGGTTGTAGACTTTGTCCTTCCATTTATTGTCAGTAAATTTTTTGTCTTGTGGCTTTTGGCCAAACACATGGATGGAATCTGTTGTTCTTTTGCGCATTATTTTCAGCTCATCAGCATGGCGTTTCCAGAGTTTATCAATGGATTCTGACAATCTTTCTAATTGACCAATCTCACCTCTTGTAAAAGGCTTTATAAACTCTTTTTTCCACTCCTTGATGGTTTCTATTTCATCGAATGCCAATTTTTTGATGACCTTGTCTTTATAGCTGGCCATGCCCCTGTCCGGGAGAAGAAAATGGTATATATGGCTTTCAGGTCTTTTTTTGCCGGGATGAACCCTTGTCGGAACTTCATCTAACCACAGCGGGGCGGTTCTCCGACTTTTTTTAAGCAGCAATGAAGCAAATACCTGTTTTCGTGCGCCGATAAGGGAATTTCCGCAGACCAGCTGCATTCCAAACCAGGGAACATAGGCACCCTCATGGATGGTGTTCAGCCACAAAGAAACTTCGGCAAGCTCCACAGCTGTTGGATTGAGGTCAATCCCGAATACATTATTGTCTGCAAGGAACATTTTGACCTTCTGTTTTTCCAGAATATAGTCTTCATGGGGAATCATCTGGTTCAGCTCTTTTTGTTTCATCTGAAGATATTCTTCTGCAAGCTGATTAATAGCCTCATTAAGGAAGGCTGCACTTCCCATGGCAGGCTCACAGATAGTGAGCTTTAAAATATCATCTGCTTTTTTATGTTTTAAAAGCTCTTTAAGGGCATATTTGACCAGGCATTGAGTAAGCACTTCCGGGGTATAGTAGGAGGCTGATTTTTCACGATCCCGGCCAGCAAGACGGTAAATAAAGGTGCCTTTTGGATATCTTGCCAGGGTGCCGTCCTTGTTGAATACTTTTTCATCCTCTGTATATTTTTTTAAATCATCTTCCCGGACAAAATATGCGGTTTCAAGCTCATTATGGGAATCTTTTGCTTTTTTGACCTCGTAAAGCGTATGTTCCGCAAAAAATCCCCGATAGGACAAAAGCGCCTCATAGACCGCGCCCAGCTGGTTGATCCCAAGCTGTGCATAAGAAATTCTTCCTCTTCTCTCTTTTCTGGATTTGGGCCGGGAAAGGGACATTTTTTTGATGATTTCCTGGAGGACAGAATTTTTAAACTTGACGCTGTTCAGGATCTTTGTTCTGTCAGGATCAAACAAATGGGACTGTAGAGGCGACATATTAAAAATATTGAAAGGAGATTGGATACCAAGGGTAAGCTCAAGGTCGTTGTTCGGGGTCCCATTGTAAATCAGATTAAAAAGTATCTGTAGCGATTCATGGATAAAATATCCGTTAAGGGATTCTTGTGTGGTCAGCTGAACCATTTCAATATCCCGGAGTGTTTCAAGGCTGTAGCCTTTTCGGTAGGCTGGCGATTTTAGTTGGGCATATCCAAGCTCTGGCCTTGCTTCAATATAGAAAATAAATAAAAGCCGGTACATGTATCTTAGACATTCGTTCGTGAGATCCTCGGCAAGGTTTCTGTCATACACCCTTGTCTTTTTTTCTTTTAAATAGGATATGGCTTCATTGCCCAGAAGTTCAATAGCCTTCCGCAGGGCATACTTAAGATCTTCGGAAACAGAAAAAGCATGTTTGTGGGAATTTTCATCCAAATTGTCCAAGAGGCTTAATCCTTGTTTGGGGCAAATGCTTTTCCGGTGTAATAATGCACAAAAAACCTGGAGTGTGGACAGCTCCTTTCGGCTGAAAATCTCGTACAGGTCAAAGCGCATGATCCGCTTCTGGTTCCATTTTGTGCGGTCAATGAGCAGGATCTGGGACATGCTGATCAGGATAACCCAGCGGGGCGGTTCCGACATTGAAAAAATCTGGCGGCTGATGAGTGTCGAAAGAGACTCATCCGTTACATTCGCCTTAAAATCAGAATCTTTTGAAAACTGACAGGGTAACAGTTTATATTCAAGGGGATTCATATCATCATTTGAGATATCAAGGCCTTCAATTATCCATAGCTCGGGTGCACCACTCTGCTTGTTGACGGCACGGATGACAGGCATGACTGCACCATCTTCCAGTTCTTTTATTTCAGGGTTGAATTCAAACCCAAATATGGGAAGGAGTTTTTGAATAAATTGGTGTTGAACCAAAAGGTTTTCTTCGGGGGTGCGGGCCTTTTTTTTTAAAGTGTAAAGATTGAAATACTCTTTTGAAAGCCCTTTAAGTTTTGCATATGGGGGTTTGATATCTTTATCTTTTTCAGCATCTTTCCATCCCTTTAATACATTTTTCAAATCACTTTCAAGAATGGCGGAAAGGTAGTGATGACTGTAAAATTCATTCTCATTGATGATGCCGGTAAAATCTATTGACATGAGTGACTTCCTTTAAGTACCGCAACAACCTGGATATAGGGATTGTCCTCTGTGGTCATGGTCTGTTCAATCCATTCCATGTACTCATCAAAAATGGCTTTTATCTCTCTGCGTTTGATTTCTTTTGTGGAGTGTATTCTTTTTTCCGACATTCTGCTGGTTTCAAATTTAAACTCAAGCTGAACATGCTGTTTTTCCTTTAATCTTTCAAGGGCATCCAGGTGGTCCTGGAGTTTTTCATTGATCTGGTCTTCAAAAATGTTTCTTTGTTCACTCATCCATTTTTTTGCCTGTTCAATGGCATTTGGCAGTATTTTTTGTAATGGCGCGATATCAAGAGTTTTCCGGGCATTGGATATATTATTTTTACCGAGAGATACTCTTTTAACAAGGCTTTCAAAGGCTTCTATCTTTTTAAAGTTTCCCTCCAGAAAAGTTGTTCCAAACCATCTGTGAACAAGGGGATGACCTTTTTGATTCGGGATAAGGCCGGAAATAATAAAAACTGTTTCATCGGGTTTGAGGGAATTTTCAAGTTCGATTACCGGGGCTTCATGCCTTCCAAATGCAGCCAGAAGCTTATCGTTAATCCATTCCACAACAGGATTCAGGCTCCACAGATAATGAATCCGAGGCCATGCTTTCTCATCTTTCCTGCTTCTTTTGATCTCTTTTTGAATGGTATCCTTGTCCTCTGACAAGATAAAAGAGCCGTTTTCCGGCCAGACTTCTCTTGGCAGGAACCGGAACCTGTGCTTTAAATCATTGGGAGCTGTCATATCAATGCGTTGTTCATCCGGATAAAAGGCTGCCTGGAAATTCTGTCGGCCCAGATGGGTAATGGATGCCTTCATATATGAATAATTATCAGGGAACAAGGATGGCATTGATACGGTTTTTATTTTGGCATCCTCGCCTTTGGGCGGCTGAGCGTCTCCAAAAAGAATTGCCAGCGGGTCCAACGCTTTCTTGGCAATAGACGCTTCAAAGCTCTTGGGATTCTGGCCTGTTTCCATGGCCTTTGCAGTGATGCTCTCTTCTTCATCAATATCATAAACACCATAGAACTCAGCCGGATCTCCAATATTTTTAACTGCTTCATTATCTTTTTGAATTAAAAGCTCAAGGATACGCATATCTCCCCGGATTTTTTCATTTTCACTTTTAGTAACAAGGTAAACAATTTGAGGGGTTCTTTCCTGGCCATATCTGTCAATACGGCCATTGCGCTGCTGGAAAACCATCAAAGACCAGGGGATATCAAAGTGAACCATTCGATGACACAGGTAATGCAGGTTGATGCCTTCCGAAGCCACATCCGATGCAATCAATAGTCTGACAGGAGACTCTTCTTTGCCAAAGTCTTCAACAATATGTTGCTGATCCATGTCTGACAGGGCGCCATGGAGAATATGTATCTGCTTATCTTTAAGGTTTAAGTCTCTTAAAAGGTTAACCTGTAGAAATTTAAGAGTTTCAATTCGCTCGGTGAATATAACAAGGCGGTCTGTCTTATCTTTACCTGCCCAGCCAAATCCTTTATGCTTGTCTTTAATCGTGTCTAATAGTTTTTGATATTTAGAAAAAGCCGCTGGTGAAATTTTGCTGACGGTTTCGTGCAATTCCTGCAGGGATTCAATATCCCTGTTGTATCCTGCATCTTTTTTACCAAGCCGTTCTATTCTATTGTAAATGGTATCAAGGCATGCGGCCGGGCTTGAAAAAAGAGATTTTTCAAGGGTTGTTTTAAAAAGCTGTCTTCCGGTTCTTTTCTGATCTATGGAAGTAAATTTTAATTTTGTGAATATATTAAAAGCTATCTCTTCTTCTAAACCTGCCTCACAATTGGCAACGCTGATTTGTCTTTCCTTGAATGCCGATTCTACCTGGGCTTGAATATCTTTTTTAAAACGTCTGATATAAAGGCCCTTGATATCTTCCGGTCCATAATCCTCGGGATTGGCAATTGCCGTCGGGTCCAGCATGTTCATCAGGCTGGCAAAGCTTTTTGCCTTCCCGTCGTGGGGTGTTGCAGAGAGCATAATCAATGTATCTGATCTTCTGGATAAAAGTTTAGCCAGTTTTGCCCTTAAAGATGAATTATTGCCCCTTTCGGCTACATTATGGGCTTCATCAATAACGATCACATCCCAATAGGCATTTTCGATATAGGTTCTGTACTCAATATCCTGCTTTAATGTATCAATGGAAATAATGGATTTGTCATAATAATAAAAAGGATTGTGGTTGGTTGGAATCTGGGATCTGATACGTTGAATGCCGGAAGAATCAAGCCGGGTCAATGGGATGGTAAACCTTGCCCACATTTCTTTTTGAAATTGTGTCAGCATGCTTTTTACGGCAAGGACAAGGATGCGTTTTCCTTTGCCGCGCCTGATAAGTTCACTGAGCAGTATGCCTGCTTCCAGAGTTTTTCCAAGCCCAACTGCATCTGCAATCAATATTCTTTGTCGGGGTTGTTTTAATGCCTGAATCGCCGGGTCAAGCTGGTAAGGGACAGAATCCATGGCTCCCTTATGACCGACATACAAATTTTCATCTGTGGGTGGTGTCTTCCTCAAAAGGCTCTCGATATATAACAATGAGGCCTGATATGAGCTGGAGTTATCCTGAACTAATCTGGTTTCTGCCGGATCAAGGATTTCAATCTTTTTTTCTATTTCATCCAGAAAAATTGCTTCTTTGTCCTTAACCAGCTCTGATATGCCAATCACATCAAGCGCCTGACCGCCTGTTGATGTCTTATCAACTCTTCGTACGATCCACTCAGCATCCCGGATGACGATTCTTGCACCAGGAGCTATGATCGAATATGATAGGCTCATCTTATCCTTTTTCAGGTCTCCACTTAAATATCATTATTTGCAGACACAAATTTAGCTTAACGATTCATTTTTTTGTAGTTATTTTTTTTAGTATGCGAACACTGACATGTCAAGCAATTGCACTTATAACAGGTGTTTTTATATACTGCTGCCAGCTACGACCTCCCTTATTTAAAATAGGAAGATTATCTTGTTGATATCTGTTTTCAAGGTTCAGTAAGTATCCACTATCATTTGTCGGAAATGCCAATATTGGCATTTCCGACAAATAGCGATAAGTAATGAAACCTGGAATTCAATTCTTCAAAAACGTTTTTTAAGGATGGTTGGTTGCAGCCAGTTTTGATCATCTTTTTCAGGATATTCAATATTATAATGCAGTCCCCGGCTCTCCTTTCTCATCAAAGCGGATTCAATAATCAGTTCCGCCACTGTGGCAAGATTTCGAAGTTCTATTAAATCAAATGTTATCTTAAAATTCCAATAATACTCATTGATTTCTTTCTGGATATTCTGGATTCTTCTTAATGCCCTTTGCAGGCGCTTGTCTGATCTGACAATACCGACATAATTCCACATCAACCGTCTGATCTCATCCCAGTTATGGGAGACAACAATGGCCTCATCACTGTCTGTTGTATCGGCTTCATCCCACAGTTCAAGGGTAGTGCTTACCTTATTTTCAATGGTCTTAAACTCTTCGATTGATGCTTGATATGCCCTGTGGGAATAGACCAATGCTTCCAGCAGGGAATTTGAGGCAAGCCTGTTGGCACCATGAAATCCTGTGCATGCGGTTTCACCGACTGCATAAAGGCGTTGAACATCTGTTTTCCCATTCAGGTCAGTGGCCACTCCGCCGCACATGTAATGGGCCGCCGGAACAACCGGAATAGGATCTTTTGTCATGTCAATCCCATGCTCAAGGCATTTAGAATAAATGTTGGGGAATCTTTTTTTAATAAAGCCAGGATCTTTATGGGAAATATCCAAAAAAACAGCGTCTGCACCGGTTTTCTTCAATTCAGTGTCAATGGCCCTTGCAACAACGTCCCTGCAGGCAAGTTCCTTGTCAGGAGAATATTTTTCCATAAACCGTTTGCCTTTAAAATCGATTAAAACAGCACCCTCTCCCCTTACTGCTTCTGAAATAAGAAAATTTTTTGCTTCGGGATGATACAGACATGTGGGATGAAATTGAACAAATTCCAGATTTGCAACCGATGCACCTGCCCGGTATGCCATGGCAATGCCGTCACCGGTTGCTATATCCGGGTTGGATGTATAAAGATACACCTTGCTGGCCCCGCCTGTGGCAAGGAGGGTAACTCCTGCGTAAAAAGTTTCAATTTCCCCGGATTTATTATCCAGAACATATGCCCCGCAGCAAATATTTTCACGCTGGGTGACAAGAAGTCCGCTTCGAATACTGCTGGAAAATGTTACTAAATTCACAGCGATATGATCTTCTAAAATAGTTATATTCTCATTGTGTTCGACATTTTTTACCAGGGTATCTTCAATCTCTTTACCCGTCAGATCATGGGCATATACAATTCTTTTGGCAGAATGCCCCCCTTCCTGGCCCAGTGAAAAATCATACTCACCACTGCCGTGTTTATTAAAATTTGCCCCTTGTTTTACAAGTTCTTTAATTCTTTTAGGTCCGTCTTTTACCACCATTGTTGCGACATCTTTATTGCAAAGCCCATCACCTGCATCAAGTGTGTCTTTAATATGAAGGCCAAATGAATCGATTTTGCTGAATACTGAAGCCACACCACCTTGGGCCAGCGCCGTATTTGTCTTCTGGATCTTTTTTTTGGTAATGATAGTGACTTTGCCAAATTGAGCCACTTTCAGGGCATAACTTAAGCCAGCAATGCCACTTCCGATCACAAGGAAATCAGTTTTTTTAATCATAACAAGCTGCTTCTTTTCTTTTTACGCGTACTTAAACCTAAAAACAAACCAACGATAAAAACACCGGCACCACTGAGAAACCAGAGTTTTTCATCATCATTCAAATTATTTTCCAATGTCTCAATATGGCTTTTCTGGACCTCAAACTGCTGCGCCATTTTTTTATATTTTTCATCCAGTTTTAAAAACTCTGTGGATTCCAGTTTCAGTTTATTATATTTTTCTTCTATCTGGATCAATGTCGCATTTTTAACCGCAAGTATCTTATTCTCCTCTTCTAACGCTTTTAATCTGGACATCAAATTCTGATTATTTTTCTTCAATTTTTCAACCACAAGGGCATCCGGCACTTCCTTGGTTAAAAACCTTGTTAAAACCCATCCGGTTTTCTCAAGATCTTTCTTTACCCGGGACCAGTTCTTTTTATATTCCACAATTTCAAGTTTGGTACCGGACTCCAACATGGCAATGATTTTATGTTCCAGTCCCGGACCCGTCCGCATGGTAATGTTTGTAATCCCGGTCACATATATATCTTCGGCAAATAAAGGATAAGTAAAAAACACCATCCAAAAAGATATGATCAAAAGATATTGATATATTTTTTTCATCCTATTCTTATCTCCTCTTAAATTTGAGATTTTTTTGATGATCAGTTTTTTTATCTAATCCCTTATCATTGCATCCTGCCTTTATCAATATGAAAAATTAAAGGATTTGTTTTCTGCACATCTATCTTCCTTTTTATGACAATTTAAAAAGGAGCATTATATCTGAACTGTTCATCAACCGATTATATATTAATGCCAAATAAAAAAAAACCTTTTCAAACCTGTATAGAGTTATGTATAAACAAATGAACATTGTTAAATTGATTAACTCACGATTTAGGATAAGCATGATTTATCCTTGGCAGGGCACCCCTAAATAAAAGGAGAAACAAAAATGACTGACCAAGCATGGAAAACTCCATATTGGCCTGAAGGAGTAGCACACGATGTAACCAATTATCACTACCCTCTGCCCCAAGTCCTTGATAAAACGGCTGAAAAGTATCCTGATAATGTCTATACCATTTTTAACGATGCATTCAGGACCTATGCCCAGGTCAAGGATACTGCGGACAGAATTGCAACCTTTCTTGCAGGCAAAGGGATTAAAAAAGGAGACAAGGTTGCTATCTTTCTTCCCAACATACCCCACTTTCCTGAAGTTCTTTTTGGCATCCTTAAATCCGGTGCTGTGGCAGTGAACTGTAATCCAGCGTACACGCCTTCAGAACTGAATTACCAGCTCAAGGATTCTGAATCAAAAATGGTCTTTTGCATGGACCACCCCCTGCTTTATCCAAACACGGTTAAGGCGATAAAAGACACCCAGATTGAAACCGTTATTGTCTGCAATATCAAATCCTATCTTCCAAAAATCAAAGCCTTTATTGGTGGACTTTTAGGCAAAATCCCCAAAGCTGATAAAATTGAACCCGGACATTTGATGTTTGACGATATTGTTGCCTCTTCCAGCCCGAATCCGCCTTCCCTTGATATCAATCCTGATGAGGATACTGCTGTCATGCTCTATACCGGTGGTACAACAGGTGTTCCCAAAGGAGCAGAACTGACCCATTCCAATTTCACCTACAACCTGGAAGCCTGTGAAGAATATTTCAGACTGGTCCATGAAGAGGGGAGTGAGGCTGAAAAATTGAGGCATGGCGGATATCATACATTTCTTGGCGTTTTACCCTGGTATCACAGTTTTGGTATCACAAGCGCTCTGCTTTTAGGAGCAAAGATAGGCAGCAAGCTGATCTGCATCCCGGATCCCAGGGCGGGGAATCCTCCTTTTACCGTTGTTCTGGAGGCGGTACAAAAACACAAGCCTACTTTTATCACTGCTGTACCAACCATATTTGTTGCTTTTACAAACCATGCTAACCTGGACAAATTTGACATTTCCTCAATTATGGGATGCCTTTCAGGCGGTGCTCCCCTGCCACCGGAAGTGTGCAGACAATTTGAAGAAAAAACCGGTTCTATTATTTTCGAGGCATATGGACTTACGGAAACCGCACCTGCTACCAGCATTAATCCTTCATTTAAAGAAACTAGAAAAATAGGCACAATCGGTTTTCCACTCCCCGGAACAGATGTAAAAATTGTTGATATGAATGATGCCACAAAAGAACTTGCCCGGGGGGAAGACGGGGAACTTGCCATTTGCGGTCCCCAGGTCATGAAAGGATACTGGAAAAGACCGGATGCCAATGAAGAAGTTTTCAGACAGATTGACGGCAAGCGGTATTTTCTCACAGGGGATATTGGGAACATAGACGAAGATGGATATATCACCATCACAGACCGTAAAAAGGACATGATCATTGTCGGTGGATTTAATGTTTATCCAAGAGAGGTGGAAGACATTCTTTATACCAATCCCAAGGTTGAGCTGGTGGCTGTAGTAGGCGTGCCTGACGAAAAAAGCGGAGAAAAAGTAAAGGCCTTTATTAAGCTCAAAGAAGGGGAAACTACAACTGAAGAAGAAATAAACGCTTTTTGCAAAGAAAATATGGCAGGTTATAAACGGCCCAAATTCATTGAATTCAGGAATGAAATTCCTCTATCAAATATCGGAAAAGTCCTGAGGCGTGTTCTCAGGGATGAAGAGACTGAGGATTCTGAATAATAATATTTATCGCCTCGCTTGCAATGGTGAGGCCAAAAACACCGGGGATCCAGGATACCGTTCCGATTGGAGGTCTTGATCGACCATGATCCGGCAGTGCATCCACGGCATCTTCAAATTTGTAGGGCTGTTTGTTTAATGGTTTTTCAATGGAATAAACAGCCCTTACCCCTTTATAAAGACCCCGCCTGTGCAATCGTTGCCTGACAACCCTTGCCAGAGGACAAACACTGGTTTCACTGATATCTCCTGTCCTGATCATGGATATATCAGTTCTACCTCCGGCACCCATGCTGGAAACCACATCAAGATCCAATTGCCTTGCGCCAACAATCAGGTTTATCTTTGAATTAAGACCATCTATGGCATCCACCACCACATCAATATCTTCGAATAAAAGATCCTCAAGGCTTTTAGCATTAATAAATGAACTGTGGAGTTCCACATTACATCCTGGGTTAATGTCTTTTACACGTTCATAGGCAAGATCGGCTTTTTCCCTTCCAATGGTAGAATTTAATGCAAACAGCTGGCGATTGATATTTGAAGCATCCACCTTATCAAAATCTATAAGATGTAAATTTCCAACACCTGTGCGGGCAAGGGCTTCTGTTGCATATGACCCCACAGCACCAAGACCAAAAACAGCCACTGTTGCATTTTTTATTTTTCCCATATTCTTTGCTCCGAGAAGCTGCTTAGTCCTTGCAAACTGATCCATTACCTGTCCTTTTTCCCCTCCAAAATAGAATGAAATACCGTTAAACTGTTATTATAGGCATGTTTTGAAAATTCTTCAAATGCCATGCTGATCCTGCTTGATGCAATCTGTGCAATGGCTGGCAAGTTTTCGGGTTCATTTAAATGGGAAGCTTTTGGTTCCGGCAAATAAGGATAGATATCAGGTGTATCTGTTTCCAGAACAAACCGATCTTTAGAAACCCTTTTTAATGCCTTCACCACTTTTTTAGCTTTAGGATTTGTCACTGACCCGGAAAAGGAAATGTACAGGCCATTACTTTCAAACATCGGAATCATGTCTGCTGAACCGGAATAAGAATGTATTAACCCGGGAACTTTTAATTTCCCCATTTTTTTCAGGATATGGATAAACGTATCCCAGGCATTCCTGATATGGATGTTAATGGGGCGTTCCAATTGTATTGCCAGCATCAGATGATGCTCAAACACCTTGATCTGCAAATCCCGGTCACAGGTTTTATCTGTGAAATCGAGCCCTGTCTCACCAATACCGGATGGATAGGTTAAAAGATAATATTCCAGCAGCTCTTTCCATTTATCAGATATGCTGTCCACAAACCAGGGATGTATCCCGAAACAGGGCAGGATAGAGGGGAAATCTTTTGATAGCTGCGCAGTTAATTCAAAATTATCTTCCATGGTGGCACAGGACACCATGTATTGAACATTTGCTATTTTTGCACGATCCTCTATCCAGGGAATATCTGAAATTATCCTTGAATCATGCAGATGACAATGTGAATCAATAAAGTTCATTTTTTTACTGGCATTTCATTAAAACAATAAGTTAAATAATACCCGACCGAAAACCGCCAATTTCCCCGATTACTGCGTTGGGCACTAAACAGCAGCACATACCCGTCCCAATTGTTTTACAGCCAGATCAATATCCCATTTTGATTTATCCCTTTCACCAACAAAGTTGGAACCTGATCTGACCTCAATCACAGGAATGTCATAGAGTATTGCAATATGGGCACAGGCAGCGCCTTCCATGGCTTCCATCACAGGGGAAAAAGCCGAATAAAGCAAAGCTGCCTGTTTAAAGGAAGATGTGATTGAAGAGACTGTGATAAAAGGGCCTTTGGTTATATTAATATTGTTTGCTGAGAGCGCCTGGGACAAAATTTCATGGTAATAATCAACCCTTTCTTGTTCAAACATATAAATCCCTTTTCTGGTTAAAGGATTTGCATCAATCAAGTCAAAAGGCAGGGGAGCGTTTTCAAGACAATCCGTTTGAATCCCGGTATGGATATAATGTTCCCGGGTGGCGATAGCGACATCACCGATATTATAACCTGTTTGCCTGAAGACACCTGCAATACCGGTCTGTAAAATCAGGGCAGGGGATGAGTGCTCCAGATAGACGGTTAATGCATGGGCGGCATTGAACACTCCCGGACCTGTAATCATAAGGTCATATGTTTTATGGTGCACTTTTCCGGATATGATTGTCAGCCCGGTTTGGGTCAATCTTTTTGAATCACCCGGGTGTAGGGTCAGAAAATGAGCTATCTCAAAGTGTGTTGCACATAAGATGAGAAGATCAGGATTCATTGATCATATTTGCGATGGCGTTTAATGCCATCTTATACCCATAATGGCCAAATCCTGAAATCTGGCCTGTGACTATATCAGCCAGCATTGATTTATGGCGAAAGTCTTCCCTTTTGTAAATATTGGACAAATGAATCTCAACAACCGGGCAGGACAACAAAGCCAGGGCATCTCTCAAAGCAACGCTTGTATGGGTTAATGCTGCCGGATTAATTATAATGCCGGCTATATTTTCATTAAAAATCTCGTGAATTTTATCAAGGATTGCCCCTTCATGATTGGACTGAAAAAAATCAAGTTCCAACCCTAATGGTATCGCCTGTTGCTCAAGATCTGTATTGATCTGATCAAGAGTGAGGGAGCCATATATTTCAGGCTCCCTTTTTCCCAGCATATTGAGATTAGGGCCGTTAATCACTTGAATTTTTTTAGTTGCCATAGTTTTGAGCCGCCTCGTAACCCAGTTCAAAAGCTTTAAGATTCTTATCCAGAAAAGCCTTTTTTGTCCTTCTTTTAATAGCTTCTATCACATTTTCTTTTGTAAATCCAAGACTTCCTGACTGAACCAGGGCACCTAAAAGAACAATATTCACACTCATCGGACTTCCAGCCTCTTTGGCAAGCTTCATTGCATCAATGGCAACAAGGCTGGCACATTTTTCTTTAAGCAGTTCTTTAATATTTTCAACTTCCGGGTAAACACCCTTACCAATGGATACTGTAAAGGGTGGCAGGGTTGCTGTATTGGTAATGACTTTTGTATCCTTGCTGCATCTGTTTAAAGCTCTTAATGTTTCAGCAGGCTCAAATCCCAGAAGAATATCTGCCTCACTATCTGAAATAATGGAACTTGTTGCATCTCCAAAAACAATAGCTGACTCAACAACACCACCACGCTGGGCCATTCCGTGTATTTCACTCATCCGAACCGGCACACCTGAAATCAGTGCAGCCTCACCTAAGACCTTGGATGCCAGAAGATTGCCCTGGCCTCCCACAGCTACCATGATTAATCTGGTTGTTTCCATTCTTATATCATCCTTTTTTTAAAGGTTATTTTTTTAAAGGCGTGATCGCATTTTCAGGGCATATCTGTGCGCAGACCGCACACCCCACACATGTATCTGCATCAATTTTAACTTTCCCGTCTTCAAGATAAAAGGACGGACAGGCAATAGAGTTGATACAGTCCCTGTGATTAACACACCTGTCAGACACCTTAAATGCTCTCGGCTTGAGCAATTTCATACTCTTTGCATATAAAGCACAAGGTTCCCGGGATATAATAACAGAAACACCTTTGTATTCCAGAGCTTCTCTGATTGTCTCAATGCTCTTTCTTACCTTAAACGGTTTAACTATGGAAACATGTTCCACCCCTAAGGTTCTCACAAGATCTTCAATATTTACACGGCCGAAACCATCCAAACCGAATCTTTCCATATCCACACCCGGGTGGGGCTGATGTCCGGTCATGGCTGTGATATCGTTCTCAAGAATGACCAGGGTAAAATTATGGTTGTTAAATACGGCATTCACCAGCCCTGTGATACCTGAATGGAAAAAAGTGGAATCCCCGATAAAGGAGACCACTTTTTGGTCTGTGGCCTGCCCGAATCCGCATGACGTACTGACCGAGGACCCCATACAGATGACAAAATCACCCATATTTAAAGGCGGCAGAAAACCCAAGGTATAACAGCCAATATCAGTGGGGCAGATAATATCCATATCTTTGGCTGCCTGCTTCACCTCATAAAAGGTTGCCCTGTGAGAACACCCGGAACAAAGATTTGGCGGCCGCATTGGAATTTCAGGGACATTATCGGAAGATAGTTTTTCTTTGGGTGTATATTCAATTCCAAAGTAAGCAGCTATTTTTTCTCTTACCATGGCAGGATCATATTCATAAAGGCGGGAAAAAAGTGCTTCTGATTTGCCGCTGATGGGGATTGTGATACCTGCCTCCTGGGCAAATGCTTTTACAGCTTCCTCCATAAAAGGTTCGCCTTCTTCAATCACAATAACTTTTTCACAATCCTTTACAAAATCTTTGATCAATTTTTCCGGCATTGGATTAGAAAATCCCAAACGTAAAATTTTTGTATCCTCTTCAATGCCAAGATCTTTTACTGCATCCATTGCATAATAAAAACTTACACCATTGGCAATAATTCCAAATTTTCCTGATCCTTCGACCGGGTTAAAACGGGATGTTTCAGAAATGCCTTTGGCTTTATTCATTTTTTCAAGCAGTTTGGCATGAAGCTGTCTTGCAACAGCAGGTACTGTCACACATCTTAAGGGTTCCCGGATAAATTTTCCTTTGGTCTGTCTTGATTTCATATCACCAAAGGTCACAAAAGCATTGGAATGATTGATCCTTGTAGTAGTTCTTAACAGAACTGGCTGATTAAGTTCCTCTGAAAGATCAAATGCATATTTCATCATCTCTTTAGCTTCAGGCACTGAAGAAGGTTCAAGCATGGGCAGATTGCCAAACTTGGCATAATACCGGTTGTCCTGCTCATTCTGGCTTGAAAACATGAAGGGGTCATCCGCCGTCAGGATTACCATGCCGCCTGTCACCCCTACATAAGCCAAAGTCATGAGAGGGTCTGCTGCAACATTCAAACCGACATGTTTCATCATACAAAATGTACGAAGCCCCGAATTGGCGGCAGCAGCAGCAACTTCCAGTGCCACTTTTTCATTGGTACTGTATTCAAAATAAAGATCTGATTCCTGGGACATCTGAAAAAGATTCAGCGATATTTCAGAAGAAGGGGTACCGGGATAGGTTGTAGCAAAAGCCACACCCGCCTCAATAGCACCTCTTGCAATGGCTTCATTTCCCAGGAGCATAATTTCTTCACCCGGGCTGTCGTTCAATAATTTATGCATCTATTCTCCTTAGATTAAGGGCTGTTATCATCATTTTGAATATAATTTTTTTGTATCGTCATAACTGAACGATCCCAGGATGACGGGGGTTATGAATATGATCACTGCAATGATTACACATTATTAACACCTTTCATTCAATATTTTGATTATTGTCAAATATTTAGCTTTATTATAGCCGTCTTATGGCTGTCCAATGCTACCGAATAGTTATAATATATCTTCTGGCTTTTGCAAGAGAAACTGTTAATTTTATTAATATTTTATTTTTCAGAGCTCCTGTAACTCTTCTTCACTGAACCGATATACTGAATTACAATGATGACAGCGCACCTCTACAGGAAACGGACCGGTTTTGACCATATCCTTTTTCTCTTCTTTTGATAAATTTCTTAAATATCCTTTCATTTTCCCTTTTGAGCACCTGCAAAAAAATTCCACCCGGCTGTTGCTCAAAAACTGCGGTTCAAGACTTGAAAAGGCCTTATAAATAATTTCTTCGGGTGATCGCCCCTTGGCAAACAATTCGCCCAAAGAATCAATTCCCCGAATCATTTTTTCGGCTTCAATAACATGGGATGCATCTGCACCCGGCAAAGCCTGGAGGAAAATCCCCCCCGCACCCTTAACCGCTTCCTTGTCATCGAAATAAACACTCAATTTAAACCCGGTGGGAATCTGCTCGGATATTAAAAAATAATTAGCCAGATCTTCTGCGATACTCCCATGCTCAAGGGCTATCTGGCCGGAATAGGGTGTGGGCGCATTGTCCAGATATTTTGTCACTGTAAGAAAGCCGGCACCATAAAGCGTTGACAGATATTTAATCTTTTCAGAATGTTTTACTTCTATTTTACGAGTCTTAAGATGTCCTCTGACCTCTCCAAACACATTTGATTCAACATCCAGTCCTTTTACAGGCCCGGAACACTGAATATTCATACTGAGCCTGTCATTTTTATCTTTGAGGCCCGAACAAAGAAGACTTGCCGCAATATATGCCTGCCCCAGCACAAGGGTTTCCAAAGGCCCCAGGTCATGATTTGCTCTCATTTCATTCACCATCCGGGTGGAATGAACAACAGCACCCCTGATCATTTGGTCAGCCATGATAAACCTGTATATCTTGTCTTTTGCAGAGGCTTTAAACTGCTCTTTGACATCATTATTAAAAATATCTTTTTTAACCATATCTCATATTCTTTTAAGTTGTGGTTATCCTGAACATCATTCACCCTCTATTATGAAAACCCCCTGTCAAAGCTCCTGTACTGGATGGCTTCGGCAAGATGGTGCCGCCCGATTTTGGGGACATTTTCAAGATCTGCAATGGTTCTTCCCACCCGAATGACAGAATGGCAGGCCCTGGCAGAGAATCCAAGAACATCAACCGCCCGTTTAAGGAGGTTTTCACATTCGACATCCAGGTGGCAAAATGTTCCCAAGTGACGGCTGTGCATCCTGGCATTACTGGATACGGTTAATTTTGCAAGTCTTTCTTCCTGTGCCTTTCTTGCCCGATTCACCCTTTTTCTTATTTGGGAAGAGACCTCTCCTTTTGTTTTTGCAGCAAGATCCTTATATTCAATTCTTGGCACTTCAATTTGAATATCAATTCTGTCCAGAAGCGGCCCTGAAATTTTTGATCTGTATTTTTGAATCTGAGGGTGTGTACAGGTACATTTGCCCATGGGGTCGGACAAATACCCGCAGGGACAGGGGTTCATGGCTGCCACCAGCATGAATTGTGACGGATAAGTTGCTTTCATACCTGCCCTTGAAATGGAAACTTTCCCATCTTCAAGGGGTTGCCTTAAAACCTCCAACACATTTTTTTTAAACTCCGGCAGCTCATCAAGAAAAAGCACACCATTGTGGGCAAGGCTGATTTCTCCGGGAACAGGCTTGGATCCCCCACCCACAAGGCCTGCATCGGAAATCGTATGATGGGGAGATCGAAACGGTCTTGTTGACATATATGGCCTTTTATCTTCAATTAAACCCAGAACAGAATAAATCCTTGTGACCTCAATGGCTTCTTCAAATGTCAATGCGGGTAGAATGGTTGAAAGCCGTTTTGCCAGCATGCTTTTCCCGGATCCCGGTGGTCCTGTCATTAGAATGTTGTGAAAACCTGCCGCAGCGATTTCCAAAGCTCTCTTGGCATGTTGTTGACCCCTTACCTCGGAAAAATCCATTCCATATGCCTTATCATTGACATGGGTCAGCCATGTCGAATCCATACGATACTTTTCAATTTCAACAAATCCTGAAAAGAAATCAACAATTTGCGACAGATTTTCCACTGGAAAAACATCAATACCCTCCACCATAGCAGCTTCAGCTGCGTTTTCAGCAGGTATCATGATCCCCTTTTTACCCCTTTCCTTTGCTGTCAACGCATACGGGAGAACCGCTTTTACAGGTTTTATTTTTCCGTCAAGGGAAAGTTCACCTGAAATAAGATATTCGTTTACCTTTTCAGACGGAATAACCTCAGATGCAACCAGAATACCAATGGCCACCGGCAGATCAAATCCTGTTCCTTCCTTTTTGACATCGGCAGGAGCCAGGTTGACCACAATCTTTTCCATGGGAAACGTATAACCTGAATTTTTTATCGCTGTTTTAACCCGGTCCTTGCTCTCCCTGACAGAGACTTCCGGCAACCCGACAATATTAAAAACCGGGAGACCATAGGAAATATCAACTTCAACCTCAACAATAAATCCATCAATCCCTGCCACTGAACATGAGTTTACTTTTGCAAGCAATTTGGCTCCTTTTCAAATAGTTTAATAGTGGTTATACCATTTTTTGCAATATTGTATTTTACTTTTCTTTATCAAAAAACAAGGACGAACCAAAGAAATTTCTCATTTGCTTTGTGTATTAAAACCAGATATATATAGCAAACTAAATTTTAAGCAAATTTTAAATTGGCAATAAAAATAAACTAATAATTTATGACCAAATATTTTTTACAAAAAACCCTCTCACAAAGCGTCTCTGTTTCAGGGACAGGCGTTCATTCCGGAAAACAGACACATTTGACAATAAAACCTGCGCCGGAAAACCATGGTATAAAATTCAGGCGGCTTGATCTGCCGGGCACTCAGGATATCCTGGCGCTTTTTAAAATAGTCGTTGATACCAGCCTTGCAACGGTACTGGGAACCAACGGGGCCATTGTTTCAACAATTGAACATTTAATGGCCACTTTCGCGGGATTAGGGATCGATAACGCCTTGGTGGAAGTCGATGATTATGAAATACCCATTACGGATGGAAGTGCAAAAATATTTACGCAACTCATTGAAAAAGCAGGTATTGTAAAGCAAGCTGCTCCAAAACATTTTTTTATCGTTAAAAAACCAATTAAAGTAACCGATAATGATAAATCCGTTGTTGTGTATCCGGAACCCTGTTTTAAAATTACCTGCCGGATTGATTTTGCCCACCCTTTGATCGGAAAACAGGAAATCACGTTTGACCGGGCCAAAAACAATTTTGAGAAAGAAATCAGCCATGCCAGAACATTCGGATTTGTCCAGGATTTGGAACTTTTAAAAAAATTCGGTCTTGGGAAGGGCGGAAGCCTTGACAATGCCATCATTATTGATAAAGATAGAATTTTAAATGAAGAAGGGCTAAGGTACCCTGACGAATTTGTCAGACATAAACTCTTAGACAGTCTTGGAGATTTCTCCCTGCTTGGCATGCCAATTCAGGGGCATATCGTTACCCACAAATCAGGACATACCCTGAATCATTTATTCATTAAAACATTTTTAGAAAACAAAGATGCCTGGGAAACAGGACCGGCAAAAATTTAAATAGTACTTTTATACAATGATACGACCTTCCTTCCATAGAACGGCTATTACACTGTTTATGTCAATGAGTGTTGTGCTCTGCCTTTTATTGCCCTCTATTGCATTTGCAAAAGAGACTGCTGTTATAAAAAATATAAAACTTGCGAACACAAGAGATGATCTCTTAACATATTTTGATGTAAGACAGGCATTTACCCCAAAAATAAACCAGGCTGTCCTTAATGGTATTCCAACCACTTTTGCGTTTTATATTACTCTATATAAAACGGGTAACTCATGGTTTGACAAAAAAATATCCGACATCCAGATTAAATCCACACTAAAATATAATTCCCTGAAAAAAGAATTCTCTGTTTTGCGATCCTGGAAAAATGAAAACGCAATTATCACACCGTCATTTGAAGAGGCAAAATCCTTGATGACTGAAATGGACAATTTAACAATCATACCATTGAATCAACTTGTTAAAGGAGATAAATACCAACTCAGAATCAAGGCCGAGCTTGATAAAGTCACCTTACCCTTATCTCTTCACACTGTTTTCTTTTTTGTCTCTTTTTGGAATTTTGAAACAAACTGGTATTTAATTAATTTTACCTATTAGCGTTCATATTGACAAATCTTGCCTGAAATTAAACATATGGCTGAATCAAAACACTCAAAAAACGAACGGTCTAGAAAAAAAAGAGAAGGCATTTTAATTCTCATTATCCTGATTACGGTCGGGGTCCTGACATTTATTGAAACCCGGATCACTAATTTCGGCAGTAATTTTCCCTTATCCAGCACGGTATTAATGTTTATCCTGATAAACACTAATTTATTGCTGTTGCTTGCATTGCTTTTACTGGTCTTTAGAAATCTTGCAAAGCTGTACTATGAAAAAAAGAATAATATTTTAGGGTCCAAACTCAAAACCCGACTAGTCACTGCATTTATTGTACTTGCTCTTTTGCCGACAACGGTTCTTTTCTTTTTCTCAATTCATTTTATTTCCACAAGCATTGCCTTCTGGTTTAATGCACCAGTTGAACAAACCCTGAACAGCTCATTAGCTGTCGGCCAAAAACTTTATGAATATATTGAAGAAAAAAATGAATTCTTTGCCAAAAGAGCTGCCTTTCAAATTGACTCCCGAAAGCTTTTGGACAAAGAGAATGAGAAAAAACTGAACCGATATACCCAGGTCATACAACGGGCATTTAACCGACATGCGGTTGAAATTTATACACCTGACGTCAAACGTGTCAGCCTGTCACTGGCAAATGAACTGGAAAACCTTCATTTCGGCCTTCTGACCAGTAATGATTTAACCGGCATCCCTGAAGGAAGGCAGAGCCACACAATTTCACAAAATATCAAAGAAGGTGAATTTTTAAGGACAATTACAGCCATTCCCTTTGGAACTGACCCTAAAAAAGCCAGAGCATTTATTGTTATCACCACCCTGGTATCACCGGAACTGTCCCAGAACCTACAGGCCATTTTAAAGGGAGTGGAAGAGTATCAGCAGCTCAAAATGGCGAAAAAACCTGCGCAGATAGCGTATTATATTGCGCTTTCTATTGTTGCTCTTCTCGTTATTTTCTGTGCTATCTGGTTTGGGTTTCAGATGGCAAAATCCATTACAATCCCCCTAATGAAATTTGCAGAAGGAACGCAACGTGT
This sequence comes from Desulfobacula sp., assembly GCF_030611305.1. GTDB lineage: Bacteria > Desulfobacterota > Desulfobacteria > Desulfobacterales > Desulfobacteraceae > Desulfobacula. The sequence continues at coordinate 71,909 of NZ_JAUWQB010000003.1, forward strand.
CGCTGATGGAGATTTAAACTATCAAATTGACTTTCAGACGGACGATGAAATCGGGACTCTTATCAAGTCCTTTAATTCCATGACCAAAGAACTTGCCACAGGAAGGGAACAGATTGCGCTTTCCGGAGATATGCTCAAACAACGGAACGCCGAACTTGAAAAAAGCCGCCAATACATTGAAATTGTGTTAAAAAATATTTCTGCCGGGGTGATCTCCATTGATAATAAGGGAACCATAATGACCATCAACAAGGCTGCCGAATCCATGCTGGATATTAACAGTCGTAATATTTTAAACCAGAATTTCAAAGATGTTTTAGAAGATGATTATTTACAGATTGCCAATAAAATTTATAACCAGGTAGCCCAGGGACAGGAGACTCTTAAAATTCCACTTTCCGCAACGGTTTCAGGAAACCCCAAACACTTTTTCTTAAATTTTAATACATTAAAAAATGACCAGGATAAAAACGTAGGTGCCGTGCTGGTCTTTGATGATGTCACCGAACTTGAAAAAGCCCAGCGAGTCGCTGCATGGAGAGAGGTTGCCAGGAGAATTGCCCATGAGGTGAAAAATCCCTTAACGCCGATAAAATTATCAGCTCAACGGCTAAAGCGCAAGTATGGCGACCAGATTAATGACAAAATTTTTACCAATTGCACAGATACTATTGTGGAACATGTGGACCTGATCAGAAACCTTGTCAACCAGTTTGCCGCATTTGCAAAATTCCCGGATGCAAACGTTGCCCAATGCAGAATTGAAAATATTATTCTTGAAACCATTGCATTGTACAAGGAAGGCCTTGAAAATGTTGATATCAAATCCAGTTTTGCTAAAAATATTCCAGTGCTAAAACTGGATCAGCAGCATATGAAACAGGCATTTATCAACCTGGTTGAGAATGCTGTTTATGCGGTAAATAAAAAAGGGACGATCCTGATTGATATCTCCTATGATGAGATTTTAAAAATTGTGAGGATTGAAATAGCGGATAACGGCAAAGGAATATCAGATAGAGAAAAAACCAAGTTATTTGAACCTTACTTTTCCACCAAAAAATCGGGTATGGGACTTGGCCTTGCCATTGTCCACTCTATCATTTCCGATCATAATGGTGTAATAAGGGTTCAGGATAACAAGCCTGAAGGTGCAAAATTCATTATTGAGCTTCCGGCTTAATACTTAAACGTATTACAGGAGAAAGAAGTATGTATCCGGCAGTGTTAATTGTTGATGATGAGATAACCATCATAGAATCTCTTAAAGGAATTCTTTCAGACGACGGATTTGAAGTCATGCATGCCTTTAACGGGTATGAAGCATTAAAAAAAATTGAGGTTGAATCCCCTGACATTGTCCTGCTTGATATATGGATGCCTGGAATGGATGGGATTGAAACCTTAAAAGAAATTAAAAAAATAACACCCAGTCTTCCTGTTGTGATGATTACAGGCCATGGAACCATTGAATCTGCGGTTGAGGCAACAAAATCAGGCGCTTACGATTTCCTTGAAAAGCCATTATCCATCGACAAAGTCATGGTCACCATCAACAATGCGCTGAACTTTAGAAAACTTGAAGAAGAAAACATATACCTGCGGAAAAAGAGTATCGAAAAAAATTCCATTACCGGGACCAGTTCTGCCGTTCAAAAACTATATGGACAAATCACAAACGCAGCCCCTTCAAATGCCTCTATCCTGATTACAGGAGAAAACGGTACAGGAAAAGAAATGGTTGCCAGAACCATCCATCAATTCAGCTTGAGACCCGAACAGCCCTTTATCATTATCAATTGCGCAGCCATCCCCGAAGAGAATCTTGACAGTGAACTCTTTGGCCATGAAAAAGGTGCTTTTGAAAAGGCCACATCAAAAAACAAAGGCAAATTTGAACTGGCCTCGGGGGGAACACTTTTTCTTGATGAAATCGGGGATATGAATATCAATACCCAGGCAAAAATCTTAAGAGCTCTTGAATCGAAGACATTCCAAAGAATCGGCGGAGGAAGAACCCTTCATATGGATGTCCGTCTTATTGCTTCATCAAATAAAAATCTTGAAAAAGAGATTGAGACCGGCAATTTCAGGAAAGATCTTTATTTCAGGCTTAACGTGATACCCATTCATGTACCGCCGTTAAGGGATAGAAAGAAAGACATACCATTGCTCGTGGACACTTTTCTTGAAAAATTATCCAAACAGTCTTCAGAAAAAAAGAAAACCATATCTGAACATGCCCTTAACCTTCTAGTGACTTGCGAATGGCAGGGCAATGTCAGGGAGTTGAAAAACCTTCTGGAAAGACTTTCAATCATGGTTGAGTCAGACCATATTGATGTGGCGGATATCCCCCAACCCTATAATCCGGAATATAAACCGATCCAGTTGATAGAAAAAGATCTTTCCCTTTATGAAGACAATCTAATCCTGGCTAAAAAGCAGTTTGAAAAACAATTTATTAATCAAAAAATTGCCGAGGAAGAGGGGGACTTGAAATCTGTGGCTAAAAAGCTTGGCATTTCTGTAAAATACATTAAAAAAAGCATTTCACAAACTTCATGAGAGTGATCAGCGGCAGTTGTAGAGGCAGAAAACTTGTTAGAATTCAAGGTCATCAAATCCGCCCTACATCTGATCGTAGCAGAGAGGCTATTTTTAGCATCATAGGACAAAAGGTCAGGAAGGCCAACGTGCTTGATCTTTTTGCAGGGACAGGTGCTTTGGGCATAGAGGCTCTAAGCCGGGGTGCCCGCCATACCACATTTATTGATCTTGCCTGCAATATCATCCATCAAAACCTTGAACTTTGCCGATTTGAAAAAAAAGCCACCGTCATCTCTTGTGATATTGTGAAGGCCCCCATACCCGAAAGCCTCAATGGACAGCGCTTTGATCTTGTATTCATTGATCCGCCGTATAGAAAAGGGTATATTGAAGTAACCCTTGAAAAAGAATCATTTACAGATCTGCTGGATGAAAACAGTATCATCATTGCCGAACAATCTTTCACAGAAAGCCTTCAACTTGGACTTTCAACCCTTGACATTTACAGACAAAAAAAATATTCAAAAACAATCATTTCCTTTATTAACAAAATTTAAAAGGATGGCTCATCAATGACAGATAAAAAAAAGACAGCAATCTACCCCGGCTCTTTTGATCCCTTAACAAACGGACATATTGATATTATTGAACGGGCCCTGGATATTTTTGACGAGGTTATTATCGCAGTGCTGCATAATCCTTCCAAAAAAGCATTGTTTACCATGGAAGAACGGGTGGACATGATAAAACAAAGCTTTAACGGCAGAAAAACCGTCTTAGTAGATTCTTTTGGCGGACTTCTTGTGGATTATGCAAGAATGAAAAATGCCATAGCCATTATTAGAGGGATGAGGGCCCTCTCTGATTTTGAAAGTGAGTTCCAGATGGCATTGATGAACAGAAAACTGAACAAGGAAGTACAATCTATATTTTTAATGACCGGGTTCAGATGGATTTTCACCAGTTCTTCCATTATTAAGGAAGCGGCACAGTTTGGCGGGGATATCAGTGGTATGGTCCCGGAAGCAGTCGAACTAAAACTGATAGAAAAATACCCTAGAATAAAGCAATAGAGGAAAAAAATGGATTTATGGCAGCTTTATATATTTGTAGCTGTTGTTGAAAATAAAAGCTTTTCAAGGGCAGCCGGAGCCATTAACCTTTCCCAACCCACAGTGAGCAATCACATCAAAGAGCTTGAAGACTATTTCCAATGCCGCCTTTTAGACCGGCTTGGAAAAATTACAGAACCCACAAAAGCAGGTAAAATTCTATATCAATATTCAAAAAAGCTCTTAGCCCTTAGAGACCAGGCAGAATCTGCCCTGCACGATTTTCTGGGAAGAACCAAAGGGGAACTTTTTATTGGTGGCAGCACCATTCCTTCCGGATACATCATCCCCAGGCTCATCGGACCTTTTTCAAAACAATTTCCTGATATTTCAATTGAATTGACGGCAGGCGACACCCTGCAAATTGTCCAGGAGATCAAAAAAGGGAAAATAGAGCTCGGCATTGTCGGTGCAAACATTGATGACCCCCAGATCAAGCAGGAAAAACTGGTTGCAGATGAAATGAAACTGATTGTTCCTTCAAATCACAAATGGGCAAAAAAAACATTTATTGACTGCTCAAAGCTCTTTGAAGAAAAATTTATTGCAAGGGAAAAAGGATCGGGAACATGGCAATCCATCCTTAAAAGTATGCAAACCGCTGGGTTTGACTCAAAGAAAATTAATGCCAGTATCACTATGGGGAACACGGTCTCTGTCATTCAAGGCATTCTAAATAATGTCGGGATATCCATCCTTTCAACCATCGCAGTCCGGGATGATATCGACAAAGGGCGCTTAAAAGCATTGTCCGTAAAAGGCCTCGACCTTAACCGTTTTTTTTATCTGACCCTGTCAAAAAAAAGAACCTTGTCTCCGATTTGTAAAAAATTCATTGAATTTGCCAGGCTTGCCCTTTAAATCAAAAAGAAGCAAAACTCATAATCATACCAGGTCCCATATACTTTCAGCCATATATAACGGAATATTGACAACTTCAAATCCCCCATCATAGTCAATATGCTCATACGGTGAAAGGCTGACCACTACCCCTTTTTTCTGATCATACATTCTCAGATAGGAAAGAATGCCTTTCAGATGTGTTTTTTTTATACGGGTTGCAGTTTTACATTCAATGGGTACAATGTCATCTCCACGCTGCAAGATAAAATCAATTTCCATCCCGGAAGGGGACTTTTTCCAGCCGTGCAAGCCTGAAGTTTTCCGGGCAAGCTCTATTGCCACCTGATTTTCGGCTATACCACCCAGAGGTTTTCTTAAGTCAGGGTTTATTGAATCGATGAGGCTAATTGACGGGATTGCCGCCTCCCGATAATGCCTTAATATCCCTGTGTCAAACAGATATCGCTTGGGCAGATAACGGTGACTGTGTTCTGGTGATACCCCACGTTGTTCTGAACACAATATCAGTTTCCACTGTTCGAGCCGGGTAAAAACTTGATTGATTTTATGGTGTACTGGTGTTGTTGGCGAGGGTATGACACTGCTGTTTTTCGAAGGAGAACCTACATAATTTGCCACACTTCTGAAGCAACCCTTGACAATACTTAGATCATCTTCACCAAACAAACGGATAAAATCTTGTTCATAGTCTGCAATAACCCCACTGCGAAGTTGCCTGAAATCCCGGTCCAGAAAATATTCCATAACAACTGCCGGCAAGCCGCCAACCTCTAAATATTTATCCAGGTTTAAAATAAGCTCTTTATGAACTATTGTTGATATTTGAGAGGGAGTATTAAGTTTTTCAACCAGAAAATCATTTTTTCCAGCCCGCAAAAACTCACAAAAAGAAAATGGAGACACCATAAGTCTCTTCACCCGGCCAACCGGATAACGAACATCTTTGCGAAACAGCCTTGCCAGAGTCGATCCTGACAGAATTGTGGTTGTGCGTGGCCAGGATTCCTTCATAAAACGAACAAACCGGCCAAGAACCATACTTTCCTGGGATTCGTCAATAAAGAGAATGCCTCCTGCTGTAGGGTCAAAACCAAAAGATATTCGCAGTAAGTCCTCGAACTCTGAAAACTGCTTACACTCATCAATTTTCAACCTGAAAAGACGATCCTTTTCCAGATTAATGATGGTTGTTCTATCCGGGAACCGGCTGATCACATGCTCAACTACAGTAGTCTTCCCAACCTGACGTGCTCCTTCTACCAAGAGCACGTCTTTGTGTTCATCTGAAGATTTGACAAATCCATACAACTCAGGCTCAATGTTTCTGAAAATATAAGTCATGCGAAAAATATATCTATTCTACGAACAATAAGCAAGAGAATATTTATTTTTATCACCACACAGACTATTCCCGTCACCGCAAAATAAAAATTAAAAAAAATAGTGAACAAACCATTTATCGGAAATACCAGTATCATAAAATTATACGGGACATCGTATCGGGCTATCCAGCTTGAATCTGTCTGGTACCTTTCAGAATAATTGATGTTATGAATTTGTGAGAGCTTTTCAAACTATCTCACACAGATTCATGGCTCAATTATTCTGGGGTAAATAGTTTCATTTTTTTCATATAATTTAAACTGAAAACAGAATAATTTATCCTCAAAAGGGTGAAGCTCCCCATAAATAAAATGTACCATCTAAAATAGTGGTATTTTTGATGATCAATCTGCAATTAAGCAGTTGAATTTTATAAGGAGCTTCACTATGAAAAAAAGAAA
>NZ_JAUWQB010000153.1 GCF_030611305.1 Desulfobacula sp.
AGAATCAGAGCAAACCGATGTGGAACTCCATGAATACAATGAAGAATGGGCCCAAAAATCCAAAGCCAATTTAAAAGAACTTCGCCTCACCAGAAATGACAAGGATGTGAGTTATGCCCTGAAAGCACTTGAAAAAGCCGCCAAAGGGAGTGAGAATGTCATGCCCTATCTTGTTAAATGCTGCCATGCCTATGCCACGGTCGGAGAAATGGCAGGTGTGTTCAGAGAAACTTTTGGAGAATGGAACGAGCCGGAGTTTTACTAGAGAATGTTAAGGAGGAGTAACTTGGAACAAACGACTTACCGTCTGGGTTGTGACATTGGTGGCACTTTTACGGATTTTGTTCTGGTAAATAATAAAACCGGAGAGTTTTATACCAATAAATGTCTGACCACCCCTTCTGATCCTTCAGACGCCGTAGAACAGGGCATTCGGGAACTTAATGAAACAAAGCCTGGATTCATGGACACAGTTGAAGAAGTTATCCACGGGACAACTCTTGTTATCAATGCCATCATTGAAAGAAAAGGTGCTAAAACCGGTTTGATCACCACAAAGGGATTCAGGGATGTGCTGGAGCTGGGAAGAGAAATCCGCTACGATGCCTATGATATTTTTTCAGAATACCCGGAGCCCATCGTGTCCCGTGCTCTAAGAATGGAGATAGATGAACGGCTCACAGCTGACGGCAGGGTTCTAAAGGGCGTGGATGAAAAAGAGGTGTTAAAAGTCCTCGAACAGTTCGAGGCTGCAGGAATTGAATCCCTGGCTGTCTGCTTTATTAATTCCTATGAAAATCCGGTGAATGAAAAAAAGATCAAAAATATTATTGAAAATAAAGCGCCCGATCTTTTCCTTTCCACATCTTTTGAAGTACTTCCCCAGATCAGGGAATATGAACGGACTTGTACTACGGCCGTCAACGCCTATGTTAAACCCATTACTTACCGTTACCTGGAAAAACTGAAGACCCGGCTTGAAACCATCGGATTTGAGGGTAAACTCTTTATCATGCTCTCTTCCGGCGGGATCACTAGTGTTGACACAGCAAGGGAATTTCCGGTCAGGATTATTGAATCGGGTCCAACGGCTGCTGTCATTGCATCCCAATATTATGGAAAGATGTTTGATATAAAGGACATGTTTTGCTTTGACATGGGCGGCACCACAGCCAAATCCTGCCTGATCCAGAAAGGCCATGCAGGTCTTGTTTCAACCTTTGAAGTAGGCCGTGTCCAGCGTTTTAAAAAAGGAAGCGGCCTTCCCATCCAGGTACCTGTTGTGGATCTCATGGAGATCGGGGCCGGGGGCGGAAGCATTGCCAAAATCAGTACACTTGGTCTGCTTGCGGTGGGCCCTGAAAGCGCCGGTGCAGATCCTGGACCTGCCTGCTACAAACAGGGCGGCGAAAACCCGACTGTTACGGATGCAGACCTCGTCTTGGGATATCTTGATCCCAAATTTTTCCTGGGCGGCACTATGGCCCTTGACCTGGAACTTTCCAAAAAAGCGATAGAAGAAAAAATTGCCCAACCTCTTGGCACTACTATGGTTGAAGCGGCCTTCGGCATCCATAATCTCATCAACGAGACCATGGCTGCGGCAGCCAAAACCCATATTGCAGAAAAAGGCGGCAATCCCAACATAATCACCATGTCGGCTTTTGGCGGTGCTGGTCCTGTTCATGCCTACGGGCTTGCAAGAAAGATCGGAGCCCCGGCTATCATGGTACCGCCCCTGGCAGGAGTTGGGTCAGCTCTCGGGTTTTTTACGGCACCCGTGGCATTTGATCTTTCCAGGAGTCACCGTGTGGCTCTTGATGATGCAGATTTTAAAGAGCTTGAACAGCTCTTTAACGCACTTGAACAGGAAAGTGCCGGCATCCTGGAAGATGCTGCAAAAGGCCAGGAAGTCATCTATGAGCGAACCCTTTTGATGCGGTTTGTGGGCCAGGGTGCGGAAACTGACCTTGTCATAGAAACCAAAGCCTTTGATAAATTTTCAAAAGAAGATATCAGAAGACTGTTTGACGAGGAATACAAACGACTTTACGGCAGAACCTACCATGAAACCCCGGTGGAGCTTGTCACTTTTAAGGTAAGAGCCAGTCTTCCCAAACGGCCATTTTCAATCCCTGAACTTAAAAATAACAATACTGATATTCAAACTTGCATCAAGGGTGAACGACCGGCATTTTCCTATATTAAAAAAGATTATATCCCATTTACGGTTTATGACCGGTCAAAACTCTTTGCCAATGCGAAAATCCCAGGCCCTGCCATTATTGAGGAACGTGAATCCACCATTGTGATTGGTGAGGATGCAACAGCAGAAGTTGACAATTTCGGCTTTGTATGGATCCAACTAAACCAATCAGGCATAGGTCAGGCGGGAGTGAAAAATGACAAATAACTCTGCAAGAAAATTTGACCCCATTACTTTAGAAATTTTATGGCGAAGACTTATCTCCATTGTGGATGAGGCAGATGCATCCGTTGCAAGAACGGCCTTTTCAAGTCTTTTAAGGGATGCCCATGATTACACCTGCATGTTCACGGACAGCCGGGGACAGGAACTGGTCCAGGGAACATTTTGCACACCGGGCCAGGCAGGCGCCATGGCCCTGGGCGTAAAAAAAATCATCAAATCTATTCCCCTTGGAAATTATAATGAAGGTGATGTCTTTATTGTCAATGATCCCTGGCTTCTTGCAGGACACCTCAATGATGTATGTGTCTTAAGCCCGATATTTTTTAAGGGCAGACCTGTGGCATTCACTGCCTGCGTGTTCCACCATTCCGATATTGGAGGAAGGGTATCTTCCGACAACCGCGAAGTGTTTGAAGAAGGCATTTATATTCCTGTAACAAAGCTATATGATGCAGGAAAACTTAACGAGGATGTTCTAAACATAATCCGGTGGAATGTGAGAACCCCGGAAGAAGTCACAGGCGATATCAGATCACAGGTGGCCGCCAACCATGTCTGCGCACAAAAAATCATAGAAATGATGGACGATGAAAGGCTTGATACTCTGGATACCCTGGCAGATGAAATCATTGACAGGACGGAAAGTTCCATGCGCTCGGCCATTGAAAAGATTGCCGACGGCACCTATGCCCATGAAGGCATTATTGAAGGTGCCGGAGAAAAATCGGATATTAAAATCAAACTTACTGTTAAAGTGGATGGGTCAGACATCTATGTGGATTTTGACGGTACATCAGATCAGGTGGACTGGGGTGTAAATGTTGTTTATAATTTTACTTATGCCTATGTGTTTATGGCCATCAAATCCGCATTTGACCCGGATATTCCCATTAATGAAGGCGCTATCCGGCCGATTAAGATGACGGCACCTGAAGGCTCAATCATTAACTGCAAATTCCCGGCAGCCGTGGCAGCCAGAATGCAGGTGGGCCACTTTATGACTGAAATGGTGTTTAATGCCATGGCAGAAGCCACACCGGATAATATCATTGCCGGTTCCGGCGGTACCCCTGCCCAGACCAACATCCTTTACGGCAAACGGGCCAATGGTAAACCATGGCACACCATGATTATCCGTGGCGGCGGCATGGGAGCCTCTTCCAGGTTTGATGGCCATCACTGTGCCATCTTCCCGGCTAACGGGGCCAACACACCTGTTGAGATTCTTGAAAGCGACACACCTCTGATCATTGAAGAAAGAGGGCTTGTCATGGATTCAGGAGGCCCGGGCAAACAGCGTGGCGGTATTGGCCGGCAGATGATCATACGAGCTCCTGATGATGGTGAAAATTCACCCAAAAGGACCACCTTTGCCATACAGGCCGGCCGGTTTATCTACCCGCCCCAAGGCATATTCGGTGGAAAAGACGGCTCAAAAGCCAAATTCCTGAAAAATGAGGAGAATGCTGATCCCAGCGGGCTGACTTTTTGTGACCCCGGCGATCGAATCTCATTTGTCAGCGCGGGCGGCGGCGGATACGGCAATCCCTTTGAACGGGACCCAAAAGCTGTAGAACGTGATGTAGAATATGGTTATGTAAGTATTGAAAAAGCAAAACAATATTACGGAGTTATTATTGAACCTGACTCTGGAACACTTGACCTGGATGCGACTCGAAGACTCCGTGGAATCAGTAGTGAGTGAAGAGATAGAAGGCACAGAGGAAAGGGATTTTTGAACATCGAACATCGAACGTCCAACGTCGAATTTTGAATAAGGTATTCTGCCATTTTATAAACCTATTTATAAATCGACGGAGCACTTCGGTCC
>NZ_JAUWQB010000042.1 GCF_030611305.1 Desulfobacula sp.
TTAACCCTGTCTGCTTCACGGCTGTCTTTGACTTTAAGGAATCGTTTTGACAGTATTTTTCTTAAGCCTGTAAAGCCCAGGTGTTTTTTAATATGCACTGGTATTTGCTTTGTCATATTGTAACATGCTGAAAATATACAATATTTTTAAGACAAAATCTAGGCTTATTTTTCTCCTGTAATATCAATAACTTACGTGAGATTTGGGCAATAGTTTACGAAAAAAATATTTACCTTTTAATGGAAAACCATACTGACGCATGAAAAAAATCCTCACCGAGAATTGCTGATGAAATAATTTTATGAAAACTTAAATATAAATAATATCTTCCCTGAAATTATTGAGTTTTTCAACACCATTTTCTACCCCGGCTGATCCCTGACCAAAAGCAAATTTCGGTTCCAGGACAAAGGTCATACCCCCCTCCAATAAAAGAATTGTACAAACGGAAAAAACAAGAATTTTATATTACTATAACAGCTTAGTGTTTGGTGTTAAATAAATTCATGGCAGCGGTGACACCATTTTCAAGGATATAAAGGCAGGCATCCCTCGCAGTGTCGATACAATGATCCAGTATTTTTATTTCATCAGGAGAAAAATGCCCCAGGACATGCCCTGTTACATCCTCTATTGATCCGGGATGGCCCACCCCTACTCGAATCCGGATGCAATCCTTTTTGCCGAAAGCATCCATAATGGATCGCACCCCGTTATGTCCGCCATGTCCACGGCTTTTAACAATTTTAATTTTCCCGAAAGAAAGATCTATATCATCATGAACAATAATGATATCTTCCATACCGACTTTATAATATGAGGCAAATTTATGGATGGGAAACCCACTTTTGTTCATATAGGTTAAAGGCTTTACAAGGAAAACTTCTCTGTCTTTAATCCTTGCTTTCACATACTCAGAATCAAAACGGGATTTATTAATGGTAAGGCGGAATTTTGAAGCCAGTGCTTCAACGACTAAAAAGCCGATATTATGACGGGTCCGGGCATAATTTTTACCTGGATTGCCCAGGCCCGCTATAATTTTAAATTTCAAATCCGACATCTACAATGAAATTACTCTTCGGAAGTCTCTTCATCAGCAGGAACAGCTTCAACTTCTCCCTCTTCCATGAGTTCGTCTTCTTCTTCAACTTCTTCCTCTTCAACAGTCGGCGCTACAATTGTGATTATTGTAAAATTAACTTCATGGGGAATTTCAACATTTTCACCCAGATCAATATCCTCCACATGAACTGCATCACCCACATCAAGGTTGGTAATATCAATCTGGATAGTGTCCGGCGCATCAGACGGCTTACAAACCACATCAAGCTCACGCCGAATAAGCTGGAGAAGCCCTCCTTCTTTTACGCCTTTGCTTTCGCCAATAGTTTCTACAGACACACTTATTGTAACCGTGGCATCCATATCAATCTCATGCAAATCAATATGCAGATAGTTCAAACCAAAGGTGTCCATCTGCATATCCTTGAGCATGACGCTCTTTTTCTTCCCAGAATCTCCTTCAATATTGAGATTGAAAAAAAGACCCTTTGAACCATGTTTCCTGATAATTTTAATAAAATCTATTGTATTAATGGAAAGCATTTCAGGATCTGCCTTTGCCCCGTAGACAATCGCAGGTATGGCATTATTTCTTCTTAATTTTCTGGCAGCGCCTTTACCACTTAATTCTCTTGATTTTGCGTTTAATTCAATTAATTCCAATGTTTTCTCCTCCGTAACTGCATGCATGCATGCTTAAAAACTAATATATACTTATTTTATACAAATAGAGAGTTTACAGAATCACCCCTGTAACTACGCATAATCGCTTCACCAACCAGTTTGGCAATGGATAGCGTCTCAATTTTGTCACATTGTTTTGCTTCTTCAGACAAAGGGATGGTATCTGTTACAACAAGAGAACTTAAAGATGATTTGTTGATTCGATCAATAGCCGGCCCTGAAAGCACTGGATGCGTACAATACGCATGAACCTCTTTTGCACCCTTTTCCACGATAACACTTGCAGCCTCTGTCAATGTCCCTGCCGTATCAACCATATCATCAAGGATGATAGCTATTTTATCTTCAACATCCCCTATAATTGCCATGGCTTTTGCCTTATTTGGCGCACTTCTTCTTTTATCAATAATGGCAAGGCTTGCATTCAACCGCTTGGCATATGCCCTTGCCCTCTCAACACCGCCGGCATCGGGTGATACAACAACCAGCTTTTCTGGATGACGGGTTTTAATATCATCAATTATGATCGGAGCAGCATAAAGGTTATCCACCGGGCAATTAAAAAACCCCTGAATCTGCCCGGCATGCAGATCCATTGTTATCACCCTGTGAACACCTGCGTTCTCAAGAAGGTCTGCAATTAATTTGGCACTGATGGGAACCCTGGGAGATACTTTTTTGTCCTGCCGTGAATACCCGAAATAAGGAATAACCGCAGTAATTCTACTTGCAGAAGACCGCTTAAAAGCATCAATCAAAAGCAACAACTCAACTATATTGTCGTTTACAGGTTTACAAGTAGATTGTATTACAAAAATTTCCTGTTTTCTGACATTCTCCTGAATTTCAACCTGGGTCTCTCCATCACTGAAACGGTCGACTTTCAATCTTCCCAACGGTTTTGCAAGATATTCCGAAATCCTGTCCGCAAGGATTAAATTCGAATTACCCGCAAAAATTGACAAGCCATTCATATCAAATCTCTTTTTTTCAAATTATTAAAATATGGCTGGGGCGAGAGGATTCGAACCTCTGAATGCAGGGATCAAAACCCTGTGTCTTGCCACTTGACGACGCCCCAGTACAATTAAACTCACAATTTTTACTTAAACGAGGAGAGAAATACTTTTCTTTTGCTCTTGGCCCACTTTTTCAAGAGCCTTTCATAGCCCTTGTTTGCATTTTCTCGGGCTGAAAAAAGAGCAAAAAGAGACGAGCCGCTTCCCGTCATACCCACTCTTCTTTTCAGCAACAACTCCATCTCTTCTTTTATTTCTTTGATCTCAGGATAGAGCCTGCACGCCGATTCTTCAAGGTCATTGTGCATCTGATCCCTTACATCAAATTCCTGCCCCCGTAAAGGTACATTCAAACCAGTCTTCTTATTATATTTTTGATTTAATGTCAATCTAAAATCAATATTTTTATATACGTTGGCTGTTGATGCAAAAATCCCCGGATCACATAAAACAAGATGATACGGTCTCAAATTTAGCGCTTTTTCAAGCCTTTCTCCAATGCCTTTAGCAATTGCCGGGCTTCCAAAAATAAAGAAGGGGACATCTGCGCCAAGGTTCAATCCCATTTTCATCAGTTCTGCCTTTGAAAAAGGCATTTTGTACCGAGCGTTCAAAGCAATTAAAACTGCCGCTGCATTGCTGCTTCCACCGCCCAGTCCCCCACCCGGTGGAATTCTTTTTATGATTTCAATGGAAAGATCTTTTTTTTCTTCACAGCCGTTTATTTTCAAAGAATGATAAAACAATACCGCTGCTTTATAGGCAAGATTTGATTCATCTTCCGGCACATCCGGATGATCACAGGCAATTGACAAATTTTTTTTTGAAAAATCAATATAAATATCATCACACAAATCGATCTGTGTCATCAAAGAATAAAGATTATGATACCCATCCTTTCGTCTGGAGGTAACATATAAAAACAGGTTTATCTTTGCAAAGGATTTAACCTTTTTTATCAAGCTTTTGCCTCAACAAAGGCCATCCTGAGTTCACTGAGCAGCACCTTGAGCAGGTTGTTTTCTTCCTCGGTTAAATTCCCTTTGGTTTTTTCTTCCAGCATGGCGATCATATCTATGGTGTGCTTTGCAAGGCCAAGGTTAATGGATTTTTTTCCTGTTGACGGTTCTTCAACCTTGCCAAGCTGAACCAGTCCTGATGAGTATAATGACAAAATAAAGCTTGAAAAATCAATTTTTAACGGGTCTTCTGTCCCTGAAGGGGCATCATTCATTGTAAAACCGTTTCCCTCATCCATTTTCTTTCTCCTTGAATAAATTTCTTATTCTAATGTCCATTGAACATCAAAGTGATCTTTTGTCACTGATACAAGGTATCCGTCAAAATAAAAATTTTCAACTAAATATTTTTCATCTAAATACTGAACAACTAAATTTTCATCATCAACAACCGTTTTTATTTTTACTTTTGACAGTCCTTTGATCCCATCTGTTGTTTTTTTTAATACGGCTTCTTTTGCTGTAAATACTCTAAAAAAAATTGTGTTTTTATCCTGATTCCTGAAATGCACCTCCTCTTCCGGTTCAATAATTCTTTCAAATAAAGCATCAGAAACCTCTTTAATCCGCTCCAGGTCAATTCCAATTTTTCCTGTTGAGACAACCCCGGCCACATAATCCGGTTTATGACTGACAGACCAGTATACACCATTTGATGGCTTGGGGACTCCCAAAGCATCCTTCTCAAATATGTCCCCATGATGCTTTGACTTTAAGCCGGAGCTCATCGCACTTTTCCTGGCAAACTGACTTAAGGCAGCAACTTTCTTTTTTCCTTTCAGAACTTTAATCGTTTCAGGCACCTTTGTAATGACCGGATATAAAAAAATAATCAGCTCTCCTCATTTTCCAGTTGAATAATAATATCTGCGACGGTTGCACCTTCTCCTTCCTCGTGTACAAACAGGGGATTAATATCCAGCTCTTTTATCATGGGATGATTATCTGCCATGGCTTTTAACGAAACAATATGTTTTTCTATGGTTTCAATATCTGACGGTTCCTCTCCTCGCAATCCTTTAAGAATCGGATATCCCTTAACGCTCTTAACCATTCTTCTTGCCACGTTCCGACCCATGGGGGATAACCTGAAGGCAACATCTTTATAGACCTCAACAAATATACCGCCCAATCCAAACATGACGGCATGCCCAAAAACAGGATCTTTTGATAATCCCAATATCACTTCTTTCCCTTTAGGAACCATTTTCTGAATCAAGACGCCCTCTATTTGTGCATCAGGATTATAGGCCTTTGCTTTTTCCATGATGATTTCAAAAACCTTTTTTACGCCTCCGCCATCCTCAATCCCGACAACAACACCGCCGGCATCGGTCTTATGCAGAATATCAGGAGACACGATCTTCATGACAACCGGGTAACCCATCTGGTCTGCAATTTTACAGGCCTCTGTCTTATTTTTAGACAAAGCCATGGGAAGGGTTTTGAACCCGTAACACTTAAGGAGTTCATTCCCTTCCAGCTCGCCCAAAACCATTTTGCCTTCTTTCAAATTTTTTTCTATAATCTCTTTTGCTTTAGCCGTATCATACTCCAGCTCAAACTGTGGTAAAATTTTTCTGAAAAGCCACTTCATTCCTTCCCTTAAAGCGCCTAAAGATCTGGCAGCACTCTCCGGAAACTGATAAACGGGTATTTTATGCTTCTGCAAAATTTTAACGCCATCCGACACATCCACGACCCCCATAAACGAGCAAACGATGGGTTTTATACTGTTCCTGGCAATATTCACAATGGCTTCAGCAGTACCAATGGCATCGGTCATGGATTGAGGCGTTAAAATAATCAAAGCCGCATCCACTCCATGGTCACTTAATACAATGGTCAATGTGTTTTCATACCGATCTTTAGCTGCATCTCCGATTACATCCACAGGATTTTGGAAATTGGCTGTGGCCGGCAGATATTTTTTTAATTCTTTAATGGTATCTTCTGAAAATTGGGCAAGCTTCAACCCGGATTGTTCACTCATGTCTGTAGCAATAATACCGGGTCCGCCTGCATTTGTGATAATGGCAATCTTATCGCCTGTCGGATATTTATTGGCAGCAAATGCCTGGGCATAATCAAACAATTGATTGACTGATACACAACGTAAGATTCCAGACATGGTAAAAATCGCATCATACAAAGCATCAGAGCCTGCAAGGGCTCCTGTATGAGAAGCGGCAGCCTTTGCACCGGCATCTGAAGAACCTGATTTTATGGCAATCACATGGGTTGGGTTGGTTCCCGAAGTCATCTCTCTGACTTCTGATATAAATTCTTCTGCGCTCCGTGAAAGCTCTTCCATATATATCATGACCACATCTGTATCAGGGTCATTGTGATAATACCTTAATAAATCCAGTTCATCCACATCCGCCTTATTGCCAATCGAAATGAACTTTGAAAAACCAAATCCTTTGTCTGCCGCATAATCAAGCACAGCCGTACAAAGTGCTCCACTTTGAGAAATAAATGAAACATTTCCGGGGGCGGGCATTCGTGCTGAAAAGGAAGCATTCAACGATACTTTTGGAGATGGATTAATCACTCCCAGGCAATTCGGCCCCACCAGCCTTACTTTGGCACTGGCGCACAAGGTCTTGATTTCTTTTTCAATCTGAGCCCCTTCGCCGCCCACCTCTTTAAAACCGGCAGAGACAATCACTATCCCTTTGACACCCTTTGCAATACAATCTTCTACCGCCCGCAAAGCAGGTTTCGGGGGAAGAATAATCATACCCAGATCAATGGGATCAGGAATATTTTTTATACTGGTGTAGCACTTGACGCTTGATACGGATTTTGCTTTTGGATTAACCGGATAGAGGGTTCCCGTATATCCTCCGGATAAGATATTGGCAAAAATATCATGCCCAACCTTTCCTTTTTGAGTTGATGCCCCTATAACGGCTATGGTTTCAGGTGCAAATATTGCATCCAACCTATCCATTCTTCCCCCTTTATATATCCAAGGTAATTTTGTTTTTCATTTAAGATATATCAAAGAATTTATCTGTTCATATTATCATCTTATAAAACAATTTTCTACTATTTGGTTTTCATGCTGCAGGGTATTATCTAAACTCCAAAGGAAAGTCAGGGGCAAAGAGCCCTGATACTGTTGAAGATCATCTAAAATAAGGTTTTATATATTTTGGTACCTTTCAGAATAATTGATGTTGTGAATTTGTAAAAGTTTTTCAAAGTGTCTATACACTTTAATCTGAAAGAATGGCTTATGCTGCTGATTTGCTCAATCTCATTGACAACGGTTCTGTGTTCAGCTATCCGGGCTAAATCGTGGAGGGATGCCGCCTACAACAGCTTCATAATACCGGTAAAGGGTTTTTTCCCCCAGCAATTCATCCACCTGGCGCTGAATGGCCATGCGTTCCTCGCTGTGCATCCATTTGTTCCAGTCCTCAAGGGAATTCCAAGTGCTGATGATTAGATACTCCCCTTCACAGTCTAAACAACTGAAGGTTTGATCGGTCAGAAAACCAGGCTGAACCGTTGCTCGGGATCTGAGTTGCACGATCAAAGGGGCTAATCGGCCTGCCATAGTCTCATCCTTTACGGATCGTCTGATAATAATGGAAACTGCCATAATGTGCTCCTTTTTTTAAACAATGATTGTTTGATAAAAAAGTGTTGACACAGACTGCAGCATAAACAATCGAAAGATACTGGTGATGAAGAAATTGACAATTCAGTTTCAATTGGGTGATATAATATTTTTCACCTTATCAATTTGTCTAATTTGTTGTCAATCTGTAATCAAAATTTCATGAGGATAATTATCTGCTGGGAGAATGCAAAAAAAAATTGCCGGGATCAACTATTATTGATCCCGGCAATTGGCTATCTGCTCTTATTGTTTAGATTACTCCAACAATATTAAAGACTTAATTTTGCTGATCTCAATGTATTTTTCATGAGCATGGCAATGGTCATGGGTCCTACGCCGCCCGGAACTGGTGTAATTTTTCCTGCAATCTTTTTGGCTGCTTCAAAATCAACATCACCTTTAAGAATGGCTTTTCCGGTTTTTTCATTCATGCCCACTCTGTTTACACCAACATCAATAACGGTTGATCCCGGTTTGATCCATTCAGGTTTTACAAGATCAGGAACGCCGGCTGCTACGATAAGGATATCTGCCCTTTTACAATGGGAAGCAAGATCTTTGGTCCGAGTATGAACTATTGTTACGGTGCTGTTGGCTCCCACACCTTTTTGTACCATCATCATGGCAATGGGTTTACCCACAATATTGGATCTTCCCACAACAACAACTTCCGCGCCTGAGGTTTCAGTGCCTGATCTTAAGATCATCTCCTGAATACCTGCAGGGGTGCAGGGATGGAATCTTGCTTCGTCACCACCGATCATAAGCCGCCCCACATTAACCGGATGAAACGCATCCACATCCTTATCCGGATTGATGGCAGTCAATACTTTTTTGTCATCAATTTGTTTAGGTAAAGGCAACTGAACCAGAATCCCATGAATAGCAGGGTCATTATTATATTTATCAATCAAGCCTAAAAGATCTTCTTCGGAGATATCTTCCGGCTGGTCATCCTGTATTTCATGAAAACCAAGACTGATGGCAGTCTTGACCTTAAGTGTAACATAGCTGATTGACGCAGGGCTTGATCCCACAAGAATTGTTACAAGACCCGGCACAATGCCATGTTTTTCTTTCATCTGATCAACTTCCTCTTTGACCTCAGCGAGGATAGCCTTTCTTATTTCAGTTCCGCTAATAATTTCAGCAGTCATTTATAAACCTCCATATAAAAAATTTAACTGGAAACAATAATTTTTTGAACGCTAACCGGGCTTAAATAAATCTATTATTTAAGCCCGGCAATAAAAGTTTCAAAAATTGAACTATTTTTGAAACTTGTTAGAATACACCCTGTACTTTCCCGGTCTCCACATCTACATCAACCCGTTTAAAGGCAGGATTTGAGCCCGTGCCCGGCATCAGGCTGATGGCGCCTGCAACAGGAACAATAAAACCTGCGCCGCCATAGGTAAGGACTTCTCTTATGGCCAATCTCCAGTCTGTTGGAACTCCTTTAAGAGCAGGGTTGTCAGAAAGAGAAAGATGAGTTTTAACCATACACATACCCATTTTTGCAAGCTCGGGATCAGCCTGGATTCTGTCAATAGCCACATTTGCTTCATTGGAATAATCAACACCATCAGCACCATAAACTTCCTTGGCAATAAGATCAATTCTCTCTTTAATTGGCATATCAAGCTCATAAAGAAATTTAAATTCGGACTTTTCTTCACAAGCCGCAACAACAGCTTCTGCAAATTCAATAGCACCGTCACCACCATGCTCCCAATGACGGGAAAGAGCAACTCTTGCGCCTTCTGCTTCACAAAGCTCACGAACTTTTGCAATTTCAGCATCTGTATCTGTATAAAATGCATTAATACATACAACAGGAGAAATACCTGCTTTTCTGACATTTTTTATGTGATGAATAAGGTTGGCACATCCTTTTGCAACCCAATCAACATTTTCTGAATTATATTCTTCAGGCATTGGTTTACCAGGTACAGGTACAGGTGCGCCACCATGGCATTTAAGTGCTCTGATTGTTGCAACAACAACTGCACAATCTGGTATGAGACCTGAATAGCGGCATTTAAGATTCCAGAATTTTTCAAATCCGATGTCCGCACCAAAACCTGATTCTGTAACATGGTAATCAGCAAGTTTCAGACCAACTCTGTCTGCAATAATGGAACTCTGACCAATGGCTATATTTGCAAAAGGTCCTGCATGAACTATAACCGGCTGACCTTCAAGAGTCTGTATTAGAGATGGATTCAACGCGTCCACCATCCATGCTGTCATGGCACCTGCAACCTGAAGATCTTCAGTTGTAACAGGTTTACCTTTTTTAGTATATGCAACAACGATTTTACCCATTCTTTCACGCATATCTTTAAGATCTGTTGCAACAGCAAGAATCGCCATAACTTCTGAAGAGACTGCAATACCGAATTTTGATTTCATCATGAAACCATCAGCTTTACCATTTACACCGTCAATACCAATAATAATGTTTCTCAAAGACTGGACACAAAAATCCATGATCCATCCCATTTCTACTTTTGTGGGATCAATATCCAGTCTTTTCATCCCGGACAGTCTTTCAAGCTGTTCATCAGTATAGTTTCTTTCATGCTGCAAGCGGGAAGTCAACGCAACCATTGCAAGGTTATGTGCATTCATGATGGCGTTGATATCACCTGTGAAACCCAAAGAAAAAGGTGTAAGAGGAATACATTGGGCAAGACCACCACCTGCAGCTGAGCCCTTAATGTTCATTGTAGGACCGCCAGATGGCTGACGGATAGCTGCGCAAACATTTTTCCCGATTTTCCCAAGACCCTGAACAAGTCCCATGGCTGATGTTGATTTACCTTCACCAAGAGGGGTTGGTGTAACTGCGGTCACATTAATGTATTTTCCGTTTGGTTTATCTTTAAGACGATCAAGTACTGCTCTAAAATCCATTTTTGCAATATAGTGACCCTGAGGAAGAAGTTCTTCTTTTGTAAGCCCCAGTTTTTCACCAATTTCATAGATTGTAAGCATTGTTTTTTCTGCATCTTCTGCGATTTCCCAGTCTAGATGTTTGGTTGGATCTAATGCCATGATTTACTCCTTAATTGCTGTTGACTCGAAAAATGAGTCGTTAAAAATAAAGTACCGATGAAACCAATATATACATTTTTGGTCATAAAAATTCTAATTGCATAATCTACCTATTAAATAAAAAATAAAAAATCAACTTTTTTCGCCTATACAACTTAAATTTATTAATTAAATTCCATTCAGTGAGATACCACATTGTAGGCAACCTTCACGGAATCTCAGTTCTATTGGGGGGTTTGACGATTAAGTCACAAAATCATTAAATTTACTCGTCTATTGACAAAAAACCATACAAATTATAAGTCATATCCTGTTATCAACAAATTAAGAAATGATAAGGGCACCTAAATGGGAAGATACTTCAAGTTAGTGTTACCTGGGTTTGATTTAGCTGTTCCATTATTTATTTGTCCTTTTCTGATAACGTCCTGTCAGTTTAATCTTAACCCCCCCCAATTCATAACTATCTTTAGGAGGTAAAAGTGGGATTTGAAATAACCAAAGAAACCTATGCCGGCAGTATCAAAGGCATCACCATAGGAAAAGGTGACAATGCCCTTACCGTCGGCGGACAAACCAGTTATCCTTTTTACCAGTTTGAAGGTGAAATGCCCAACAAGCCCATCATTGCGATGGAAATCTGGGATATGGAACCCGAAGACTGGCCGGAAGCTGCCCTTGCACCATTTAAGGACGTTGTGTCTGATCCTGCTGCATGGGCAAAAAAATGCGTGGACGAATACGGTGCACAGGCCATTGTTCTGCAACTGAAAAGCACGGATCCCAATGACAAAGATGCGGGCGCTGACGATGCAGCTGCAACAGTTAAAAATGTCTTAGGCGCGATCAACGTTCCCCTTATTATCTGGGGTTGTGCAGTCCCTGCCAAAGACGAAGAAGTATTAAAAAAGATTTGTGAAGTATGTGAAGGTGAAAGTCTGATTCTTGGCCCGGTTGAAGAAAAAAACTACAAAGGTATCGGTGCGGCTGCCATGGGATATGGCCACACTGTCATCTCTTCTTCTCCCATTGATGTCAACCTTGCAAAACAGGTAAACATTCTTCTTGAAAACCTGGGCTTTTCCCTTGACAATGTTATTGTTGACCCCACAACCGGTGGACTGGGATATGGACTTGAGTATTCCTATTCTGTGATGGAACGTCTTTCCCAGGCAGCCATGACCCAGGGTGATGACAAGCTCCAGAACCCCATGATCAATAACCTGGGTAACGAGGTCTGGAAATGCAAAGAAGCCAAACAGACCGTAGAAGACGCACCCGAACTGGGTGACCCTGAAAGAAGAGCTGTTCTCATGGAAGCTGTTGGGGCGGTATCATACCTGCTTTCAGGTTCCAGCATACTGATGATGCGTCATCCTGAATCCATCAAACTTGCCAAGGCCTTTATTGGTCTTATTTCCGACGGTGGTTCTGCAATGGATGTTGCCCCTATTACAAAAAGACTGGACGATGTTGAGATTGATTTTGCCAGCATGGCACCTGAAGCGGATCTCACCATTGAAGAAGAGAAAAAGAAAGCCGCTCCTGCTAAAAAGGCTGCTCCTAAAGCTGCTGCAGCGCCGGCTCCTAAAAAGGAAGAGGCAAAAGCCGCTCCCGCTCCTAAAGAAGAAGCACCTGCCGCTCCTGCCGTAGATCCTGAGGCAGATGCCAAAGCAAAGGCTGTAGCCGAGGCAAAAGCTAAAGTAGATGCAGAGGTAAAAGCTGAAGCAGAGGCAAAAGCTAAGGCTAACGCTGAAGCAGAGGCTAAAGCAAAGGCAGAAGCTGAAACAAAGGCAAAGGCTGATGCTGAAGCAAAGGCAAAGGCTGAAGAAGTTGCCAAACGTGAAGCTGAAGAAGATGCAATAAGACAAAAAAGAGCCGAAGAGCAGGCTGAAAGAATAGCAAAGGCTAGCACAACCGAGGATAAAAAGGTTACAATGACAGCAGCCAAAACCCAGAAATCCGGCCTGTCTAAATTTAAGAAAATCAGAAGATAAGGCAGCTGAAGATCTTCAAACCGGGTTTTGGCAAATGCAGAATCAAGGTTTAAGATTTAAAAGCTTTTTTAAAAATTAATGACCGTTTAAATGATAAATTTAGTAACATAATAATATGAGGAGGAACCTCTAATGGCAGAAGAAAAGAAAAAAGTTAAAGCTCCGAAACTGGCAGATCCTGTTGCATCTTCCATAGATGTAGCATCACAGGAGATGATAGCCCGATCCCATGAACTTGGGATTGAAACAATTTTTGACAGAGCCCTTACAATGAAACAATGTGCCATAGGAGTGCAGGGCACATGCTGTAAAAACTGTTCAATGGGTCCCTGTCGTTTACCGCTTCCCAAAGCAGGGATTGAAGGAGAAGATACAAGAAAAGGTCTTTGCGGCGCCACAGCCAATACTATTGCGGCGCGTAATTTTATCCGAATGATCGCCGGCGGCGCAGCTGCCCACTCTGATCATGGACGCTGTGTTGCAGAAATCTTTTTGTCTGCGGCTCGAAAAGAAACAGAAGCTTATAAAATTAAAGATTTTGATAAGCTTATTGAAGTCGCCAAATACCTTGGCGTTGCCACCACTGTTGAAGTGGATGGAGAAGAGCTCGACAGAGACATTGATGAAATCGCAGTTGAAACAGCAGAAGTTGCATTAGGTGAATGGGGCAAGGCTGAAGGAGAAGTCCTGAGCGTGAAGAAAGCGCCCAAAGCCCGCTATGAACTCTGGAAAAAAATGGGCGTGATCCCAAGAAATATTGACAGAGAAATTGTTGAAATCATGCACCGCACCCATATGGGCGTTGACCAGGATTATAAAAACCTTATGAAGCAAGGTACCCGTGCAGCCCTTGCAGACGGATGGGGAGGCTCCATGCTGGCCACTGACATGCAGGATATCCTTTTCGGAACACCCTACCCCCTCCAGTCTGAAGCCAACCTCGGTGTCATGAAAGCGGATCACGTAAACATCGTTATTCATGGTCATGAGCCTGTTTTATCAGAAATGATTATAGCTGTTGCACAGAGCCAAGAGATGATTGATTATGCCAAGAAAAAAGGTGCGGCAGGTATCCAGCTCTCAGGGATCTGTTGTACAGCCAATGAAATGCTTCAGCGTCATGGTGTACCATTATGCGGAACTTTTTTACAACAGGAGCTTGCCATCATAACCGGCGCAGTTGATGCCATGGTTGTTGATATCCAGTGTATCATGCAAAATATTGCTAACGTTGCAAAATGTTTCCATACTCATCTGATCACCACCCATCCCATTGCCAAGATGGAACAGGAAAATGTTATCCATATTGAATTTGATGAACATCATGCAATTGAAGATGCTAAACGAATCGTTAAAATGGCAATTGATAATTTTCAAAACCGTGGTGCAGAAGTAATGATTCCTCAGCACAAAGCACCTCTTGTAGCAGGCTTTGGTGTTGAATCCACAGAATATCATCTTGGGGGATCATTCCGAGGCACTTACTATACTCTAAATGATAACATAATAAATGGACGTATCCGGGGTATTGCAGGCGTAGTTGGATGTAATAATGCCAGGACAAGGCATAATCAAGATCATATAGCGATATGTAAGGAACTGATCAAAAATGATGTGATTGTTCTTACAACCGGATGTACAGCAATAGCATGCGCCATGGAAGGTCTGCTTATGCCTGAAGCTGCTGCAACGCATGCCGGCGCCGGTCTTGCTGAGGTTTGCGAAACAGTTGGTATTCCCCCTATTCTTCATTTAGGTTCTTGTGTTGACAACAGCCGGATTCTTCTTGCGGCAACAGAAGTTGTTAAGGCCGGAGGGCTTGGAAATGACATTTCTGAT
The DNA here is from genome assembly GCF_030611305.1 of Desulfobacula sp. Lineage (GTDB taxonomy): Bacteria > Desulfobacterota > Desulfobacteria > Desulfobacterales > Desulfobacteraceae > Desulfobacula. Next base: position 14,321 of record NZ_JAUWQB010000042.1, read on the forward strand.
CTGCCTGTAGCAGGAAGTGCTCCTGAATGGATGAGTGAAAAGGCCATAAGTATTGGTCATTATTTTGTTGCTTCCGGAGTTTATACTATTTTCAGCAACCTGCCCACAACGGGTGCCCCAGTATTCAATGATTATATCTGTAAAGAATTTGAAGAGCTTTACGGCGGTATGTGGGGTGCTGAACAAGATCCTATCAAGCATGCCCATCTCATGATTGCGCATATTGACAAAAAACGTAAAGCGCTCGGTATTGACAAGGCAAGAGACAGGGTTATGATGGATTTTGCTTCACGCCAGGCTCTTTAGGAATAATTTTAAAATTATGTATTGTAAAATTATCATTAAATATAAAATCCTCAACGAAGGAGGAACAAAATGTCAAGATTAATAGCATTTGCTGCCATTCAAGGTGGTTATAAAGTTGTTTCACAGGCTGAAGGAGCGTATAAAAAAGCTCTTGCAACCTATAATGCAGATACCAAAGTAGGATTTCCCAACACCGGGTATTATCTGCCGGTAATCTATTCACTTTTCGGAATCAAGGTTGAAACCCTTGAAGATTTACAGGAACCTCTGGATATAGCACGGGGACTTCTTCCCCCGCATATTAAAAGCAAAAACTGGCTTCCGTTCCTTGGGCCTCTTCTGGACGCAGGAATGGCGGGAATTATATCCTTTGAAGTCATAGAGGCGCTCAGGTATCTTAACGAACCTGATTTTTATCTACATGCAGAAGATCCAGATATTGAGAACGGAAAACTCTGGACCGGCGCTGCAGATGACACCATCTTCAGGAAAAGAGGGGTGGAATTTGTTGATGGCACAGCTCCTGGTTTTGCTGCAATAGTCGGTTCTGCACCCGATCCTGAAACTGCAAAAATGATCATTGAAGATTATCAGCAAAGAGGTCTTTATATGTTCCTGGCTGCAAACCATAACGGTACAACCTTAATCGAGCAGCTTATTGAAGCCGGAGTGCAGGTTGGCTGGAGCACACGAATAGCATGTTTCGGTCCTGATATTTCTTCAGCAGTATTTGCAGCAGGTTTTGCAAACAGGGTTGCAATGGCTTTCGGTGGTGTTCAGCCAGGCGATTATAAAAAAATTCTCATGTACAACAAAGAAAGAGTATTTGCATTTGTTAATGCTCTGGGGGATGTTGGAACCGAATGGGGCGTTGCTGCTGCCGGCTGTGTAAACTGGGGTTTCCCAACAATAGCCGACACCGACATTACCCAAATTCTTCCCACGGGTATCTGTACATACGAGCATGTTGTATCCCCTGTTTCCCATGATGAAATATGCGCAAAATCGGTTGAAGTCCGCGGACTTAAAACTCTTGTTTCCGATGTTGATATTGCATGTTCATTCGGTCCTGCTTACGAAGGTGAACGAGTAAGGGGTGCGGATTTACATGCACAGTGCGGCGGTGGAAAAACCCAGTGCACCGAGCTTGTAAAAATGGCTGCCATAGGTGATATTGAAGATGGAAAGGTTATTCTTGAGGGTCCTGACCTTGACGGTATTAAAGAAGGCGGAACCTTCCCGCTCGGAATCTTTGTACAGATTGCCGGACGTGAATTTCAGACAGACTTTGAACCGATTATAGAAAGACAGATACATCATCTTGTTAACTATATTCAGGGTGTCATGCATATAGGCCAGAGAGATATCTCCTGGGTTCGCATCAGTAAAGCTGCCATTGAAAAAGGCTTTACCCTGAAAGATATCGGTGTGGTTCTCCATGCCAAATTCCACCAGGATTTTGGTAATATTGTTGATAAGGTTCAGATTACCCTTTATACAAAAAAAGCGGATGTTGACAAGCTGACTGCCACAGCCAGATCCAACTACAAGACTCGTGATGCCCGGGTGGATAATATGACAGACGAGGATGTGGAGACTTACTACTCCTGTACGCTCTGCCAGTCTTTTGCTCCCAACCATGTATGTTCGGTAAGTCCTGAAAGAACAGGTCTTTGCGGTGCTTACAACTGGATGGACTGTAAAGCTTCCTTTGAAATCAATCCCACCGGACCGAACCAGCCCATTGAAAAGGGTGAATGTCTTGATACGAAACTTGGTCAGTGGAAAGGTGTTAACGACTTTATATACAAAGCTTCCAGGGGGGCTGTTACCCATTACAACTTCTACTCCATGGTGATTGATCCCATGACAACCTGCGGCTGCTGCGAATGTATCGCTGCCATGCTGCCGGGCTGTAACGGTGTCATGACAGTAGGCCGTGATTACGCAGGCGAGACACCCTGCGGCATGAAGTTTACCACACTTGCCGGTGTTATGGGCGGTGGTGCATCTTCTCCGGGTTTTGTGGGTCATTCCAAGTTCAATATCACTCAAGGTAAATTCATCTTGGGTGACGGCGGTCTTCTTAGAATGGTCTGGATGCCGAAACAGCTCAAAGAGGAGCTGAAGGATCGTATCGTTGCCCGTGGAGAAGCAATGGGTGTTCCGGGTCTCTATGACATGATAGCGGATGAAACCGTGGGTCTGACAGAGGAAGAAATCATGCCCTTCCTCAAGGAAAAAGGTCATCCCGCACTTGACATGGAATCACTTGTTTAATCATTAATAAAACAAAAGGTCCGGCAGCTTTTCACACCAGATTTTCTACTGCCGGACCTTTTTATAAGGTTTTTTAAAACTTAAGGAGAAAAAAATGGCATTAACCGGTATACAGATATTCAAACTCCTGCCCAAGACAAATTGTAAGGAGTGCGGGGTTCCAACCTGCCTTGCCTTTGCAATGAATCTTGCATCCGGAAAGGCGGAGCTGGACGCGTGCCCCTATGTTTCCGACGAAGCAAAAGAACAGCTGGCTGAAGCATCTGCGCCTCCCATCCGCCCTGTTGCGCTGGGTAAAGGTGTGCGCAAAACCACAACAGGCGGGGAAACAGTTCTTTACAGACATGAAAAAACATTTTTCAATCCAACCGTTCTTGCAGCGACTGTATCTTCAGACATTGATGCGGCAGAACTTGATAAAGCCCTTAAAATCTATAATGCATTCCAGTTCGAACGGGTTGGCTTAAATTTAAGACCTGAACTTCTGGTTGTTAAAGATGCGGGTAACGGTGCAGAAGGATTTGCGGCCGTTGCAGGTAAAATCGCCAAAGAATCTGAATTCAATCTGGTATTGATGACACAGGACCTTGCTGTAATGAAAGCCGGCATTGAAGCCGCCGGATTCAAACGACCGCTGCTTTATGCTGCGACTGCTGACAACGTGGATGACATGGGTGCTCTGGCAAAAGACAATGATCTGCCTCTGGCCGTTAAAGCTGATTCTGTTGATGCACTCCAGCCGTTGACAGAAAAACTGACCGGTATGGGACTCAAAGATCTTGTTCTTGATCCGGGCTCAAGAGAAATCAAGCAGGCCCTTGAAGATCAGGTTGCCATCAGGCGAGCTGCCCTTAAAGCTTCCAATAAATCGCTTGGGTTTCCCACCATTACATTCCCGTGTGAGATGGCATCCAACCTTGATATGGAAACCCTTATCGCCGGAATGTTTGTTGCCAAATACGGCGGCATTGTTGTCATGTCTGATTTCAGTTCAGAATCTCTCTTCCCGCTATTACTTGAAAGGCTCAATATTTATACTGATCCTCAAAGACCCATGACCGTAACAGAAGGTATTTTTGAGATTGGCAATCCAGATGAAAATTCTCCGGTTCTTGTGACCACTAACTTTGCATTGACCTACTTTATTGTTTCCGGTGAGATCGAGGCCAGTAGAGTGCCTGCCTGGTTATTGGTCAAAGACTCTGAAGGTCTTTCCGTTCTGACTGCCTGGGCTGCCGGTAAATTTGGCGGCGATGATGTGGGAATGTTTGTTAAAAAGAGCGGAATAATGGATAAGGTAAAACATACTGAACTCATTATTCCAGGGTATGCGGCTGCTATTGCAGGTGATATCGAAGAAGAACTTCCCGGCTGGACTATTACGGTTGGCCCGAGGGAAGCGGCTCACCTGCCGGCATTCCTCAAATCCAAATAAGTCATTAAAAAAGCCGGGACAGTTTCACCGCCCCGGCTTAAAATTTTTAAATATTTAATTTAAAAGGAAAAAAACATGATACTTTTTGGTGAAAGTCTGAACGTCATTTCCAATATCATTGGAAAAGAATTCGGAGAAGCAGATCCAGCCAAACGTAATCCAGTACCCATTCAGGAAGAAGTTGTCAGACAAAAAGAACTGGGAATGGATTATATTGACATTAACTTAGGACCGGCAAAAAAATTCGGTACAGAATTAATGCCCTGGGTTGTTAATGTTGTTCAGGAAGCACTTCCGGGAATGCCCCTGCTTCTTGACTCCTCCAACATTGATGCCATTGAAGCAGGACTTAAAGTGTGCAAACCTGCTGATCAGCCGCACATCATCAATTCTATTATGGCACGACCTGAAAGATATGAAAAAATGGTGCCTCTTGCTGTAGAACATGATGCTGATTTTGTTGCACTGATGTGGGGACCCGATGGTCTTCCAAGGGATGAAAATGAAAGAGCGGCGCTTGCTGTCGAACTCTTATATTTTGCCAATGAAGCCGGAATTGCCAACGAGAGAATCTGGGTTGATGGAATTGTAACGCCTGTCAATATTCAGCAGCAGCAGTTGATGAGCCTGTTGAATTTCCAGATGATGCTGGAAGACATGGCACCGGGTTCCAAATCCACCTGTGGTCTTTCCAATATCTCCAATGGACCTCCAGAACACTTACGTGGCATCTTGAACCAGACCTATATGGTAATGCTTGAAAAATACGGAATGAAATCCGTTATTGCTGATCCCCTTGATAAACAGCAGACCAGCATCGCCAAGGGAGAAAGACAAGATATAGTTGACCTGATCTATGGTATGATGGATGGCAACAAACCGGATATTGCGAGCCTTGATAAAGAAATGCAGGATTATGCAAAAACCTATAAAGTCATTATGGGTGAAACACTCTATTCTGATTCATGGCTTGAAATTTAGACATATTAAGTATTAAGTATTAAAAGCCCCTGCCCTTATTTTAAATAAGGCCGGGGCTTTTTTTATTTCTATTGCCGCTTTCACCTTTATTTTGTAAAAAACAGTCTTATATTTGATTGAAACAAACCGTTTGGGAGGAGTTTAAAAATTGAATGATCAAGCAAAAGATACCTGGTATTATATAATTATTCAGAACCCGGGAATATCCAATGAACAATTTGTGGGCTATACGGACAAAGAGACAAACGCCATTTTTATTCCGGCATTTAAAACCAAAGAAATCGCACAGCAATGCTTTCTTATAATGCCCAAGGATATTATGAATAATAAATATGAAGTTCAGGCCATCATAAAAGAGGACCTGATGGATCAGGCCCAAAAAAATAATTATGAAGTTTTCCTTCTGGATGACAAGGGAAGTATATTAGAAAAAATCACAGGAGACCTGTTTTGAGTTTAAAACTTGCAATCGGCGGCAAAGGCGGTGTCGGAAAAACTACTATCACTTCTTTAATAGCCCGATCCATTGCCGCACTAAATAAAGAGACTAAAGTTATTGCCATAGACGCTGATCCTGTTGCCAATCTTGCGGCAGGTCTTGGCATTGATGAATCAAAACCCATCACTCCGGTTTCAGAACTCTCTGATCTCATTGCAGAGCGAACAGGGGCTACGCCCGGCACAATGGGAGGATTTTTTACCTTAAATCCCAAAGTAGATGACATTCCGGATCGCTTTTCCCTTGAAAAAGATGGGGTAAAGCTGCTTGTCATGGGAACGGTCCAACAGGGTGGGTCAGGATGTATCTGCCCTGAGGCAACCATTTTAAAGGCCTTGATGAACCACCTTGTGCTCGCCCGGAATGAAGTAGTGGTCATGGATATGGAAGCCGGTGTTGAACATCTGGGCAGAGCAACCTCAGGATCTGTGGATGCCCTTATCGTGGTTGTGAACCCGGGAAAAAGAAGCCGGGTGGCGGCAGATAAAATAAGAAAGCTGGGCCATGATATCGGGATAAAAAACATTGTGGTGCTGGGAAACAGGATCAAATCTAAAGAAGATAAAAAACTGATACAGACAAGCATGCCGGATTATGAAATTTTGGGATTTATTCCGGAAATGGAGGAAATTATTCGTTCGGACAGGGATGGGACACGCCCCTTTGATGATATCACCCAGATACCGGAAGAATTAATAGAGATCACGAAAAAACTGATTAAACTGGGTTCTTAAGCAGATTATAGTGTCTGGCAAAAAACCTGAAATTTTTTCGAGCACAAGGCGGGCACTATTTATTTTGCTTGAAATGCAGCGATGGTAGTATCCAGCATCCGATGAGAATATCCCCACTCATTATCAAACCAGGCCTGGATTTTGACCAGCCGCTTTCTGCTCACCCGGGTCTGGTGAAGATCAATAATTGAAGATCGGGAATCATGATTAAAATCACAGGAGACCAGATATTCATCGGTCACGCCCAGGATATCTTTCAATCCCTGTTCAGATGCTTTGGTTAACGCATTGTTGACTGCCTGAATATCCGTATCAGACTTTACCATAAGAACGATATCCATAATAGATACATTGGTGGTGGGAACCCTGATAGCCAGTGTTTCAAATTTTCCTTCCATGGACGGCAGTATTTTGGAGATCCCTTTTTCCAGGGCTGTATTCACCGGGATGATGGACAGCAAAGCCGACCGCGTCTTCCTCAGATCAGAATTGTAGGCGTCAATTACAGGTTGATCATGCATGGCAGAATGAATAGTGGTAATGGCCCCGCTTTCAATTCCAAAGACCTGGTCAAGCACATGAAGAACAGGGATAACGCAATTGGTTGTGCAGGAAGCATTTGAGATGATGGTATGCTCTTTTTTTAAAATTTTATGATTCACACCATAAACAATAGTGGCATCCATTTTATCTGCTGCGGGCTGTGAAAAAATAACCTTTTTGGCCCCTGAAAGCAGATGCAGCTCAGCAGACCCCCTGTCATTATAAAATCCCGTGCAATCAAGGACTGCATCAATATTCAGATCTTTCCACGGCAAATCCGCAATATTCTGTTCTTGAAACACTCTTATCCTGTCATTCCCAATAACAAGAAAGCCTTTTTCATGTTCAACATTTAAAAGAAATCTGCCATGGGTTGAATCATATTTGGTCAAATGATAAATGGTCTTTGCATCTGCTGTTTCATTTATGGCAACAAGATTAATTTTGTCATAAAACTTTTCCGATTCATATAAGGCTCTTGTAATACAGCGCCCGATCCTGCCATAGCCGTTGATCGCAATATTAATTTTCATTTTTCATCATTTCCATAAGATCTTTGTCCCACAATGCTTGGGAAACCTCAACACTTTCAAATTTTCATTCTCAATTGACTATAACTTTGACCTTATAGCACAAACTGCTCCATAATTTAATCATTAATATGCCTGTAGCAGATTCAATCTTTCAGGTTCACATGCCAAAACTTCCAATATTTTGCAGAGGTTCACAAAATTCCTTGACAGAGGTTTTAAAAGTTGCATATAGTGAAACAAGTTTAAAGGAAATAAACATGCTGGAAAAAAGAATAGCAAATAAAATTAAAAAAATCAGGAAAAGAAAAGGGTATACCCTGGAACAATTAGGCAGGCTCACAGACCTTTCAAAGGGTCTTTTATCCAGAATAGAAAACTGTCAGGTTTCCCCCCCCATTGCCACACTATCCAAAATATCACATGGCTTGGAGGTTCCCATCGGCATATTCTTTGATACAGAAGAGACAACGGGTGAAGAAGGGTATGCCGTGACATTAAAAGGCGATCGCAAACAGGTAAACAGAAGGGGGACTACGGCAGAATTAAACTATTATTCGCTGTCGGGTCTGAAATCTGACAATCTAATAGAACCTTTTATCGTAAAATACCCTGTTACTAATAAAAAACCAACGAAACTCTACGATCATCCCGGGGAAGAATTTTTCCTGGTGTTGCAAGGAAAAGTTGACTTTATATATGGTAAAAAAACAATCCGGCTTGAAACAGGTGATTCAATTCACTTTGATCCATCAACTCCCCATCGTGGGCAGAACGCCGGAGAAACTGAAAGTGAATGCCTTGTCATCATTATAGATGGAGGAAAAGAATGAAAGAGCAGATGGAAAAAAGAAGCAACCTTATGACCCAGGGGCCGCAACGTGCCCCTCACCGGTCATTGCTGAGGGCGGACGGATTCGATGACTGGGAATTTGAAAGGCCGATCATCGGCATTGCCAATTCCTTTAATGAAATTATCCCGGGCCACATGCATCTGGACAAACTGGTTCAGGCCGTGAAGGCAGGGATTTATGCGGCCGGAGGAACACCCATGGTATTCAATACCATCGGTGTTTGTGACGGGATTGCCATGAATCATGAGGGTATGAAATACTCTTTGTGCAGCCGGGAACATATCGCAGATTCTCTGGAAATCATGGCCATGGCTCATCCTTTTGACGGTCTCGTACTTCTGGCTTCCTGCGACAAGATTATTCCCGGTATGCTCATCGGTGCAGCAAGATTGAACATTCCTTCCATATTCCTTTCAGGCGGTCCCATGATTGCCGGCAGGGTCCTTGGAAAGGATACAGGTCTTGATAAGGTGTTTGAGGCTGTGGGAAGTCATGCCGCAGGAAAAATCACCACCAGTGAACTTATGGAATATGAATGCAATGCCTGCCCTGGCGCAGGTTCCTGTTCCGGGATGTTTACGGCCAATACCATGAGTAATCTAAGTGAAGCCCTTGGCATGTCCCTGCCGTTTAACGGCAGCATCCCTGCTGTTTATTCAAGGCGGACACACCTTGCAAAGCAGACCGGATTCAAAATTGTTGAACTAATCACAAAAAAAATAAAACCCAGAGATATCATGACAAAACAAGCATTTTACAATGCCATTGCCCTGGATATGGCACTTGGAGGATCAACCAATACCACCCTGCATATCCCGGCCATTGCCTATTACGCAGATGTGGATATCACTTTAAAGGATTTTAGCCTGTTTACCGAAAAAATTCCCCACCTGACCTCCCTTGCCCCTGCCGGTCCCCATCATATTGAAGACCTCTATCATGCTGGTGGTGTACCAGCGATACTGTCTGAACTGATCCGGGCAAAACGTATTGATGGAAAACAGATGACCGTGTATGGTAAACCCATGGAAGAAATGCTGAATGACATTGGGGCGGAAATAAAAAATTCTTCTGTTATCCGATCCCTTGACAATCCTGTTCATGAAACCGGAGGGTTGGCTGTTCTGACAGGGAATCTGGCTCCTGATGGTGCCATTGTCAAACAGGCGGCAGTTGCCGAAAACATGATGAAACATGAGGGGCCTGCAAAAGTTTTTGACAGCGAAGAGGAAGCCGTTACAGCAATTATGGAAGGAAAAATAAAAAAAGGAATAGTCATTGTCATACGGTATGAAGGACCCAAAGGCGGCCCTGGAATGAGGGAAATGTTATCTGCCACGTCAGCCATCGTCGGGACAGGTATGGACAAGGAAGTTGCCCTGATTACCGACGGGCGGTTTTCAGGGGCTACCCGGGGGGCTGCCATCGGGCATATTTCTCCTGAAGCTGCTGCAAAAGGTCCCATTGCCATTGTCAAAGACGGTGACATGATTGAGATTGACATTCCCGCAAAAAAAATAAATCTCAAACTATCTGAGCGGGAAATTCAGGAAAGAATCGACGGGCTGCCTGAATTTACCCCTAAAATAGATACCGGTTATCTGGCCAGATACGCAAAAATTGTTTCCAGCGCAGATAAAGGAGCAGTTTTCCCAAAATGAATTTTATGATCCCACTACTTTAAGGAGAATTTGTCGTGAAAAAACTTTTTACTTTTATGTTGGTTGTTATTATATTGTTCATTTCCAGCAATGCCCTGGCTGTCACAAAAATAAAGCTGGGGGTTGCAACCAAACCCGGCAGCGCTCAGAATATCGCTGCTGAAAAATTCAAGGAATTGATTGAGCAGCGTTCAAACAAAAAGTTTGAAGTTAAAATCTATCACTCTGCATCCCTTGGCAATGAAACCCAAATTCTTCAGCAGGTTCAGATGAGCACTCTCCAGATGGCCATTGTCACAGGCGGCCCCTTTGACACCTTTGATCCCATTACCCGGGTCATCAACTATCCTTTTCTCTTCAAAAATAATGCCCAGGCAGATAAAATCCTTGACGGCCCTCTGGGGGAACAGATACTCAAAAGCCTTGAAAGCTATGGTTTTAAAGGCTTAAGTTTTTCTGAAAACGGTTTTAGAAACCTTACCAACAGCAAACGTCCGATCAAAAGCCCTGATGATATCAATGGGCTCAAGGTAAGGGTCATGGCTTCCGCCATTCACAAGGCAATCTGGAAAGCACTTGGGGCCAATCCAACACCCATGCCCTGGCCGATTTATACGGAACTTGAACAAAAGGTTATTGACGGACAGGAAAACCCGTTGTGGGTCATGGAAGTGTATAAATTTTATGAAATCCAAAAATATATGACTCTTTCCCGCCATGTTTACTCATACCACATAGATGTTGCATCTCTCAAATGGTGGGAAACCCTTGCTAAAAATGATCAGGATATGATCCAGAAGGCCATGGCTGAAGCAGCGGTATACCAGCGAAACGACAATCGATCAAAAAATGCGGATCGCCTTACGCTCTTAAAGGAAAAAGGCATGCAGATTGTTGAGAATCCTGACATTGATGCATTCCGGGCCAAAGTTGCCGATCTAAAGGATATGGACATTTACAAGAACCCGAAAGTACAGGACCTGCTCTTGAAAATTATGGAAGCCGTTAAATAGTGCTCGAGTGAAAACCGTCAATTTTCCCGATTACAACGGAGACAGTATGATTGAAAAAACAAGCTCTCGTATCAACCAGTGGATAGAGTATCTGATATTTGGTCTGGGGTTCACCATGACTATCGTTGTTGCCGTCCAGGTGTTTTTTCGATATGTACTGAACCATTCTTTGTTCTGGTCAGAGGAGCTTGCCCGGTTTCTTCTGGTATGGCTGACTTTCCTGGGAGCGTCCAGCGCATATTACCGAAAGGTCAACCCGGGGGTTGATTTTCTTTACGCAAAACTCACGCCGCTGCTGAAAAAAATATCGTCAATAAGTACCCATCTGGCATCCATGTCCCTGTTTATTGTCATGATCATCTACGGATATCAATTTGCCTGGTTTGTGCGCCTGCAAATCTCTCCTGCGCTCCAGATACCCAAATGGATTATCTTGAGTATTATTCCCATCAGTGGCGTCATTCTGATGATCCATGCCGTAAGCTTTCTTTTTGCTGAATTAAAGGAAGATTCCCATGACCACTGAAGTCCTGATTCTGTCACTTCTTTTTCTTTTTGCCATCAACACACCCATTGCAATTGCCATCGGTGTTGCATCTGTTACGGCAATTCTGGTACAAGGTGATTTCAGTCTGATGATGGTGGTGCAACGCATGTTTGGCGGTGCAGACTCCTTTCATCTCATGGCCGTTCCGCTTTTCATGTTCACCGGGACCATCATGGAGGCCGGAGGCATCAGCCGCCGGATCATTGATTTTGCCAACGCTCTTGTAGGCTGGCTTCCTGGTGGGCTCGCTGCTGTAACGATTGTGGCCGCCATGTTTTTTGCGGGTATTTCAGGGTCTGCTGCTGCTGATGCAGCCGCTGTCGGCGCAATTTTGATCCCGGCCATGAAAAAGTCAGGCTATGAATCCGACTTTGCTGCAGCTGTCCAGGCCTCGGGCGGATCAATCGGTGTAATCATCCCCCCTTCCATTCCTATGATTATATTTGGTTTCCTGACAGGTGCGTCCATCGGTCGTCTTTTTGCTGCCGGTATTCTGCCCGGTATTCTGATAGGTATCTCTTTGATCAGTGTTGCCACGTTTATTTCCTGGCAAAAAGGCTACTCTGCAACAATAGCATTCTCATTCAAAGAGATATGGCGGACATTCAGACGGTCTCTTCTGGCAATGGGCGCCCCCATGATTATTCTGGGAGGGATCCTGTTCGGTATTTTCACGGCTACGGAATCCGCAGCAATTGCCGTTGTGTATGCCATGGTTGTCGGCCTGTTTGTTTACCGGAAAATAAAAATTAAAGACCTTTTCCCCCTGTTCCTCAGCGGCTCTATAACATCTGCCATTGTCATGTTTATTATTGCCACCGCCTCTGTATTCAGCTGGATTGCAGCGATTGAAGACATTCCGGCTCAAATGGCCGGAACCCTGCTGGGATTGTCTGACAACCCCGTTATTCTGCTTCTGCTGATAAATATGGTTCTGCTGATTGCCGGAACATTTGTTGAAACAACAGCAGCGCTCATACTGTTGGTGCCAATGATCACAGCCATGCAGCCGGCCCTGGGTATCGACATGATTCAGCTCGGTGTCATTGTTGTTACCAACCTGGCCATCGGCATGCTGACGCCGCCCATGGGCATATGTCTGATTGTTTCATGTTCCATATCCAATGACAGTATTGCTGCCATCAGCAGACGCATCCTGCCTTTCTTAGGCATATTAATTGTAGACCTTTTGATCATAACATTTTATTCTCCCATTACCATGTGGATGGCAAACCTGATGGTAAAATAAAAACACGGAAAGGAAATTATGAATATTACATTTATTGGCGCGGGTGCAATGGGAGGCCTTTTTGGATATTTCCTGGCACAATCAGGACAAAACGTTTTTCTCATGGATATATGGGAAGATCATGTAAGCGCCATCAATTCCCGGGGCCTTGGAGTTGAATTTAATGAAAAAATAAACTGGATGGATATCTCTGCCTCAAGCGATATGAACGATATCCGAAAATCAGATCTGGTGATCATTTTTGTAAAATCCACGCAGACAGAACAAGCGGCTGTTCAGGCCTTAAAATGTTTAAATGATGACAGCCTTGTATTAACCCTTCAAAACGGAATGGGCAATGCCGATAAAATTTCACAGGTTGTAGATCCTGACAGGGTCATTGCCGGTACAACCTCCCACGGGGCAACCATACTGGGCCCGGGACTCATCCGCCATGCAGGTGCCGGCCCTACGCTGATCGGCATGTGGTCAGAAAAAAACAACACAGAACTTACAAATATTAAAAATGTATTTTGCAATGCAGGTATTGACACCAGAATAGAGGATAATATACATCTGATAGTCTGGAAGAAACTGATAATTAATGTGGGGATTAATGCTGTTACTGCCCTGACAGGGATAAAAAACGGCAAAATAATCGATTCCCCACCCACGGGCAAACTTGTCCGTATGGTTGTGAAAGAAGCCTGTGATGTGGCCCTGGCCCATGGTGTGAAACTTCCGGATGATATTGTCGAGCAGGTATTTACAATTGCAAAGGCAACCGGTCTCAACCGGTCATCCATGGGACAGGATGTAGATCATAAGCGACTGACTGAAATTGATGCTATCAATGGTGCCATCGTCAGTCTGGCACAAAAAAAAGGGATACCCGTTCCGGTAAACCAGACATTGACTGCACTGGTGCAAACATTGCAAAAGAATTATAAATAAGGGTCTGCAAATAAGGAGGAAAGTAAAATGGGCAACAAAAAAATAACTATCCAGGATATCAGACAGGCCAAGAAAGATCATCGGAAAATTGTGATGGTTACTGCCTATGACTATCCCTTCGGATTAATGGCAGACGAGGCTGGTGTGGATATTGTCCTGGTGGGAGACTCTCTGGGGATGGTGGTCATGGGGCTTGACGGTACGGTTGAGGTCACCATGGAACACATGATACACCATATCAGAGCGGTGAGTCGCGGATGCAAGACGCCGCTTGTTATCGGAGACATGCCGTTTATGAGTTACAACACCTCTGTCCGGGATGCCATTATCAATGCCGGCCGACTGATGAAAGAAGGCGGATGCGATGTTGTCAAGCTTGAAGGCGGTGTCGATTTTGCCCCCACTATTGAAGCCATTGTAAAGGCGGGAATCCCTGTTCAGGGTCATATCGGGCTGACTCCCCAGACTGCCAGCGCCCTTGGCGGGTTCAAGATGCAGGGCAAGGACGCAAAAGCGGCCAAACGTATTGTTGACGATGCTAAAGCCCTGGAGGATGCCGGTGTCTTTTCCATGATTCTTGAAGCTGTTCCCGCACCCCTTGGAGAAATTGTTGCAGAGGCTGTCAGCGTCCCGGTTATCGGGATAGGAGCAGGCAGTCAAGTGGACGGCCAGGTGCTTGTAACCCATGATATGATCGGACTGTTTGATAAATTTATACCCAAATTTGTTAAACAGTACACAAAGATCAGACCCACGATTATAGAAGCTATGAAAGCCTATAAAGAAGACGTAATCAACCAGGGTTTTCCCGCTCAGGAACATTCCTTTAACATGCCGGATAAGGCTCTGGAGGAATTAAAAAAAATGATTCAAGAATAAAAAACTATTTCCTCAACTTTTCCAGAGCGTTATCATATGATTTCACTATGATTTCCCATGAAAACTGTTCCAGTTCTATGGACAATCTTTCTTGCAGAGGCAAATATTCCTGATAATTTACGAGCATGTCTTCCAGCCTTGTTATCAGTTCTTCTTTTGTCTGATATAAAATTTTGGAATGAAATTCTTTGGGCATAATCTCAGGATAAGATAACCGGTTCGGCAGCAGTGGGATACAACCGAATCTTATTGCCTCGACAACGGAAATACCAAAATTCTCCTGGATTGCACAGCTCACGACAATTGCTCCTTTTTTTAACCAGGACAGATACTCGTTTCGGGATTCAACATACCCGTAAACAACCATCTCATCTTTAAATTGTTCCCGGGCCCGGCTGAAAACCTCAGGAAACATGGCAAGCCTTTCCCCCAACAAGGCCAGGGAAAAAGGAATATTCTTTTCTTTTAAGCCGCCTAAAACTTCAAAAAAGAGTTTGGGATTCTTATCATATTCCCACCTGTGATTCCATATGATCAACGGCTTATTCATATCCCGTTCTTTTAAATCAACCCTGCCCTTTTCAAACCGGCATCCCGGATAAACCACTTCGGTTTTTTCCCTGATTTGTTCAATCATCCATTTGGGCCTGAAATCCGGCATTTGTTTGATCAATTGGCTTGCTGAAGAAATAAAATCATTAAAATGAAATCTGGAATTAAATAAAACCTTATCCGCAGCCAATGCAGAAATAATATTGGTAAACCCCAGATGAAAATCACGTTTTTGCCTGGGTGCCAATGGATAGGACAATTGGTTTTCATGAAAATACATCAATGCGGGAGGAAGATCAAAGCCTGCAAGAGACATAAAATCTGTTAAATCCAGCATATCAGTGGTGATAATCGCATCAAACACTGAGAAGTCTTTGATTTGATTGACAAAATAAAGGGCTGCCCCTCTCATGCGCCATTTCCAAAATCTGTCCGGAAGCGTTACAAGCGTTACATCATGACAGGAGTGGGCCTTAAAACCCACTGCAAAGTCTTTATGAGACCCGCCGAAAAAAGGTTCGAGAAATAGAATTTTCATAATAAAATGTTTACAATGTATTTTATTTTATTTTCCATAGATTTTTTTTCCTTTCCGCCAAAATCAGCTTTGCTTTACACCATCTCTGATTCGCTAAAACCACAGATGTTTCCATTTGTCGCTCTGGAATCGACCAGTAATCACTGAGAAGAAGGTTCTTCTCTTCCTCTGACACCAGGGTATATCCGTTTTTTTCATAAAATGAGATTGCCCATAAAGAGGCTGCCC
>NZ_JAUWQB010000103.1 GCF_030611305.1 Desulfobacula sp.
AGTACCTCACGTACGGATCTGTACGGGGGGTGCCGGGTAACCGGCATTCCTACCGTGACCCGATAAGTTGTTGTTTTTATAAAAGATATTGCCTGAATCAGGGGCTGAAAAGGTCTTAGAGTGTGCTTTTTGATGGTAAAAAGGGGTGTTTAAGCCTACAAAGCTTGCCGGGGAGGCAAATAGCTTGGGGTCAGGCTTGCGTTGTTGTCGTTATTGGGTGTAAAGTATTGAAAAATATTTGTAAATATTAAAATAGCATTTCTTTATTCCCCTCTTTATTTTTTTGTCCATTCAATGTATTCTCAAAGTATGGCAATTTGATAAAATTAATAGTGAGGTTATTATGGCAAAGACGACAACAATATCAGTAAGAATGGATGCTGAACTAAAAAATCTTGCTGAAAACATATTAGTTTCCCTGGGTTTGACTCCATCGCAAGCGATTAATGTTTTCTACAAACAGATAACCTTTCAAAATGGTCTTCCTTTTCCAGTTAAGATTCCTGAGATGAAACTCAATGAAGCTTCGATTGCTGCAATGGAAGAGAAGAACCTGGATGAATACAAAACTCCTTCGGAGCTGTACGAAGAGCTGGGAATTTGATGAAAATTTTGAAAGTTACTAAACGGTTCAAAAAAGATGTCAAAAAATTAAAAAATCAAGGAAAAGATTTAGGCAAACTGAAAGATGTCCTTGATTGTATTTGTGAGGGTCTGGAACTGGAAACAAAATACCGGGATCACAAGTTGTCGGGTAACTATCAAAAGGCGCGTGAATGCCATATCGAACCAGATTGGTTATTAATTTATGAAATAGACGAATCCTCTATAAAACTACGCAGAACTGGTTCTCATGCAGAATTGTTTATTTACTAGAATTTTAGCGGTTTTAAGCGATGGTAACATAGTTTTTTCCTTGGGCTCAGTCAACTTCATCCAAGTTACTTATTGAAGGGTGTTTAATACTTAGGGGGTAAGTATTGAGAAATGGGGCGCAGATTGACGCAGATTTTCGTAGATTGTCAGGATGGGGCCCGGGTCAGGGGAAAAGAACTGAAACACATGGCTTTAATATCTTTGACCGCAGCAAATAGTTATGGTATTCTATGGTCAATTGTCAACGTGAAAGAAGGAGATCTAAAATGGTTGAAGAAGTTTCTATGAAAAACACTAAAAAAGAGATGCTGGAGATCATTAACAAGCTGCAGCAGCAAATCGAGGAAAAGGAAAAAACAAAATTAGACCCGGAAAAGATCAAGAAAGAAACAAAAGATATTGAAACTTTACAGAAGGCGGAGCAGACAGCTTCATCAGATCTAAGCACCCAGATACATAACCTCAAAATTTCAATAAACAAGGAACTGACAGGACTTTCTGATAAAGTTGAGGCTGAAGCTGAAAAATATGAAAACATTAACCAGGCAATTAAATTAAAACAAAAAGAACTTAATGAAATTTATGGAATTGAAACACAGGCTGCCAATTTAGCTGCACTAATTGAAGCACAAAACTATGCAAAAGAAAAGTTTGAAGCTGAAATGGCAGAAAATCGCGAGAATCTCACCAGTGAACTCAGTGAAAAGCGGGCCAAACAGGAAAATGACCTGTTAACAATTCGAGAAAAACTTGAAACCCGGATATCAGAAACTAAAGCTAACTGGGAAAAAGAAGAAAAAGAGTATCTGGAAGCTTTGGCTGAGGAGAAGACCAAAACCAAGAACCAGAGAATACGTGAAAATGAAGAGTACGAATATCAGATCAAAAGAACTCAGGAAATTGAAAAAAATAAATTCTCAGACGAGATGGATATTGTTAATAAGGAGATAAAACAAAAGCAGGAGCAGTTTGAAAAATTACAGCAGTCAAAGAACATTGAACTGGATGAAAGAGAAAAATGTGTAGCAGAACGAGAACAAAAAATGGAACAATTGCAGGAACAGGTTGATTCTTTTCCTGAAGAACTTAAAAAAAGAGTAACCGCGTCTGTCAAGGAAACCCAACAGAATATTACAGAGCACTTCAAACAGAAAGAAGCTCTTTTGATCAAAGGTTTTGAAGGCGAAAAAAATGTCCTGAAGGCAAATATTGCTGCTCTGGAATCACTCACCAAAGACCAGGGAAAACAGATGGAAAAACTCAATAATCAGCAGGAAAAAGCATATCAACAGGTCCAGGAGATTGCGGGAAAAGCCGTTTCCGGTGCTACAGAGCGTTCCCGAAATATAATAGTAAGCGCGGCTGCAAATGACCAGGATTCAAGGGCTTGATCTCATCTGATGAAAAAAAATCTAATAAAAATTTTAAAAAAGGAATTTAATGAGAAAGAAGAGAATTTCTTATTCGCATATCTATTTGGTTCCCTGGCCCAGAAAACATATTTAAAATCGAGTGATATTGATATTGCCGTTTATTTAAACGCTGAGGTTGAAAGACATTTTTTTGATATAAAAATTGACCTTTATCTGCGGCTAAGCCGTGCATTGAAACGAAATGATATTGATATCGTTATTATGAACCAATGTAAAAATATCATTCTTTTGAACCGGATAATCACCCATGGACAAGTTATCCATGAAAAGAATGAATCCATAAGAATAGAATATGAGCAGAAAATTCTGCATAGTGCTATTGATTTCAAAACCCAGAGAAAAATGGCTATGGAGGGTTAATGGAAAGAATCATCCAGAAAATCGGGCGCATTAATGAGTATATAAAAATTATTGAAAATATAAAAGATGAGTGTGAGAAACGATTCGATACAGATGCTGTTTACAGGGGTGCCATGCTTCATTATCTGTATTTACTGGCAGATACTTCTATCGTGCTTGCCGAGATGACAATCAAAAAAAAGAATTTAAGAACCCCTCAGTCATATTCAGAAGCTTTTGATATTCTGGGTGACAGCGGTGTTCTTGATCCTGAATTTGCTTATTCTTTTGCAAAAATTGCCGGGTTTCGTAATTTCCTTGCCCATGACTATGATATTGTTGATTCAAGTATTATCTGCAGTAAGATTCTTGACAGTATTATGGATATCCAAACATATGTTCAACAGATCAAAATTTCTTTTAGCAGTTAGGGTCAGGGGGAACGCAAAACAAACTGTTTTTCAGAATGATGGAGAATATCGCCGTTTTGAAGATATCCTGAAGTATTAGTGTATTAGTGGGGTCAGGCGCGTTGTTGTCGTGTTGTCGTTATTGGGGGGGACAAGGGGCATCACTGAACGGAAAAGGAAGCGGTCATGCTCCTTAAAGGTGACCCCTGACCTTATGATGCCCAATTATCGATCTTGAGATTTTGAACTCGCTTGAATTCTTTTTCGTTATTCGTAACCAAAGTGCAGTTAACAGAAAGCGCATGTGCTGCAATGAGCATGTCAAGAGAACCAATAGGCGTCCCTTTTTTTTCTAAATATGCCCGGAGCCTACCATAATGCTGTGCAGCATCATCATCATATGGTAAAATTTCTAACGGCGCTACGAATTGGGATAAAGCAAATTGATTTTGATCTGGTTTTGTACTTTTCATCACCCCGTATTCGAGTTCACTAAAAGTGATTGAAGAAATAGCAATATTTGAAATAGGAAATTTGTGAAACAGCTCTATTACCCGTATCGGTTTTTGTTTGATAATATAAATACAGATATTGGTATCGAGCATAAATTCAATCATAAATTTTCTCTGGAACTCTGAATTGGTTGATCTCTGTTTTCCATAAAGTCATCAGTAAACTGATCAAGACTGTTCGCTAAAATCGACCAGGGATCATCTTTCGGGATCAGGACGACCATCCCCCCAATTTTTTTTATAAAAACATCATTGCCCGTGAACCGGAATTCCTTGGGCAATCTTACAGCTTGACTTCGCCCATTTATAAATATTTTTGCAGTTTGCATAATAGCCCTCCTTGCTTGGTGCTTGGTATATATCGAAGTATATATCCTACCATAAAATTTGTCAATCATAATTAGTGTTCCGTCCGGCCAGAGTTTTACCTTGTAAAAAATCACTTTTCTTGATAAAAGAACCTATAAAAAAATCATTTTTTAATATTTGGCAGAAAACAGGTTATGTATAGGTTATGTATAGATCAGCGTTAGAGTATCTTATAAAGTGGAAAATGAGAGCAAGACGAAAACCACTTGTCATCAGGGGGGCAAGGCAGGTTGGAAAATCATATCTTGTTTCCATGTTTGCTGAACAGAATTTTTCAAATTTTATTGAAATTAATTTTGAAAAAGATCAGGAGGTAATATCTTTATTTTCCGGGACACCGGAAAAGATCATAAAGCTTTTGGAGCTTAGATATAACAAAATCATTGATATTGAGAATACGCTTCTCTTTCTGGATGAAATTCAGGCAGCACCGGAAGTGTTTGCAAAACTGAGATATTTTTATGAAGATTTACCCGGATTGCATATAATTGCAGCCGGTTCCCTGTTGGAATTCATTCTTGAAGAGCATACTTTTTCTATGCCGGTAGGAAGAATTGAGTATTTGCACCTTGGACCCATGACGTTTGAAGAATTTCTGGCAGCAAATGGAAAAACAATGCTGGTTGATTTCATTCAAAACTATTGGATTTCAGAAGATCTGCCTGATGCTGTTCATTCTGATCTGGTGTCTCTTTTTAAAACATACCTGATTATCGGCGGAATGCCGGAAGCTGTTCTGGTTTTTTCTGAAACAAACTCTTTTTACGAATCTGAAATTGTAAAAGAATCCATTTTGGGAACATATGAAGATGATTCTAATAAGTATTCTACAAGAGTCAATCATATGCGTCTCCTGAATGTTTTTAAAAAACTTCCCCTGATGGTCGGGAAAAAGTTCAAATATGTGAATGTTGATAGAAATGAACGAGCGCAAGATATTGAAAAAGCGTTACATCTGCTTGAAATGGCAAAAATAACGTATCGAGTAAAACATAGTGCATGCAATGGTGTGCCTTTGGGGTCTCAGGTGAATGAAAAAAAGTTCAAACTCCTGTTTCTCGATGTGGGGCTTATGGCCGGTGCCTGCGGTATGAGCATGATTGATATTGACAATGCTGATGATTTAATGATGGTTAATTCCGGAAGTTTGTGTGAACAGTTTGCCGGGCAGCACCTTCTTTATTCGGATGAATATTATAAGAAACCGGATTTATTTTACTGGGTACGGGAGGCGAAAAGCTCTTCGGCTGAAGTCGATTATATTATTTCTTCGGGCTCAAAAATCATACCTGTAGAAATTAAGGCGGGGAAAACCGGCCGTTTGAAATCACTGCACCAGTTTATAAAAGAAAAAGGGGTTGATTCAGCGGTTCGGATCAATCTTGCAAAACCATCTGTTCTTCAGGATTCAAACAAGTTGCCTGGAGGACAATCCATTGAATACAGGTTGCTTTCAATGCCTTTTTATCTTATTGGGCAGATTCGGAGACTGATTTCAGCGATGTGAGACGGGTGACCCCAGTGCTTACCAGTTCTTACTCCCGATGTTTTCTTATGTACTCGATGAAAAAAGCAAGAAAGACCGACATAAACAGCGCAACCACTCCGGCCAGGAGAACGATTTTTTTCATGCTTACATCTCTTGTTTTATATGTTTCAGGATCATGGGTTACCTGTACGGCATTATTTATTAATTTTTCCAGATATTCCTTCTTCAGTTCATTTGCCCTTTTTGACAAGGCAATAATCCTGCTCTCTATATTCTTCAGGCCTGTCTCTACGCGGGCAGTATTCTCTTTATTCTTTTCCCTCCCTTTCTTTTCTTCCTTCAAAAGTGCGATCTCTTCTTCCAGAAATTCCTTGTCGACTTGCAGATTTTTTGCTTTTATTCCTGCCTGAAGGGCAGTTTTTAAAAGAAGAGCAGAAGAATCCTCTTTGACCAGTTCCTTGATAAAGGAAGTATCGAGGACCAGGCTTGTCCCCCCTTTTTCGTCAAAAGCGCCCTTTGATGGCTCGTATCCTCCAGACTGTTTCATCTCCTTCAACAGTTTCCCGGCAACCAATGCTTCATTTTCTTTCTTTTTTCTTTCAACATCAATGCTTCTTATTTTATGCCGGTATACATTAATAAGATTTTCTGTGTTTTTGGTAAGCTTCAGTGTTTTAACAGTTGCTTCTATTTCGGAAATCTCAATATTATTAAGCAATTCAAGATCATTTTTCATATCTATGAATGAATCGCCCGTTTTCTGGGATCTGAAAAATCCGGCCTCCTCTATTTTGGAATCCAAAAATCCGATGAAGTTATTCGTTCTAACCTTAAAGGTGCTGATCGCATCAAGATAGTCAGAATTTGCAAGAAAATTGGCGGGGAATTTAATCACTATCAAGGGTTTTTCTCCATAGGTTTTCTCAAATTCTTTTCTGTATTCGTCTACTATTGACAGTAAAATCTGATCTCTTTCTTTTATTGAAAAAATATCGGCTTGTTCTGTGGTAATAGTTAAACTGAATTGATTGGGAAAAAACGGATAGGATTCTTTTTTCTTTTCAGCCGCTTTTATTTTTTCTTTAATTTCGGGTGGTATTATACCTTTTATATCTACCATTCCCCTTATGCCTTCTCCGGCAAACTCCTTTTTCTTTTTTTGAAGAAATGCAGTCGCTTTTGTTAAAATGGCAGGGGTAATAACCTGTTCTTTGTTGAATAATTCCCCATCCGGATTTTTATGCTTGTCTATGCCCGGGAAATTTAAGGAAATCGTACATTCGGTCACATGTTTTGCCGGATGTGTCAGCATTGTTATTCCCAGGGTCACGCCAGTACCCAGAATTACCATAAGAACTATAAAAACCTTCCATTTCCACAGAACACGAAGATAGTCAATGAGATCAATTTCATCTTCCTGATACGGATAATTTTCCGGGTATTGTTTCCCTGGGGATTCTTCCTGATTCATAATTTCCTTTTCCTTTTTTTCTTTTACTATGTGATATTTTTTTTAAGCCCAAAATATATAACATGCGGTTTTCAAAGGATCAACCTTGTTCTTTAAACAATTTTATCGGTTTTTTTGCAAAAATCAGGGTTTACCCTGATTGATATTTATATTTTTTTCTAATAGTATGATCGTAAAATTGAAAAATCATTGAACTGAACGATTTTTAAAAAGTCAGGACATATTGGGTCATGCCTATTAGTCGGTATAAAAATTTATCAGCAGTTTTGATTATTGATTCAATCCTTATCTGTTTATCCTTCTATCTTTCGCATCAGATCCGGTTTGATTTTCAAATCGATAAGAATACTCATGCTATATGTTTAGAGTTACTTCCATATGTTCTGATCATCAAGCTTATCTGTTTCTGGAGTATGGATTTATACAAAGGTATGTGGAGATACACCAGTATTAACAGCCTTTTGGATGTAGTCAAAGCTGTTGCTGTATCATCTGGATTGATCGTTATTTATGTGTTATGGAGATACAGATTTCAGGGCGTTTCAAGGTCTGTTTTTTTTATTGATTTTTGTCTGACCCTGATGTTTGTAATGGGGTTCAGGGTGTTCATACGGATATGCTATGAGCGCCTTGTTCAAAAAATAACGATTAAAGAATTGATTGGTTATTTTAGGAATCGTTTGAAAAAAAATCAGCAAGTTATAAAAAGAATTTTAATTATCGGGGCAGGAGACTGTGCTGAAAAAATTTTTAGAGAAATAAATGACAATGCCGCAATTCACTATAAAGTCGTTGGGTTTCTTGACGATGATGTTTTAAAAATCGGAAGAAAAATTCACGGAATATCTGTGGTGAGCAGGATTGAAGAATTAGAAAAAGTGGGTCAATCCCTTAAAGTTTCTGAGGTTATTATTGCGTTGCCAACTGTTTCTGCAAAAAGAATGAGAGAAATTGTTAAAATCTGTAAAGACAGCGGCATAAAATTTAAAACAGTCCCGGGCATGGGAGAACTGATTAATGGCAAGGTATCTGTGAATGCCATCCGAAAAGTGGAATACAGAGATTTGCTGGGCCGGCAGCCCATAGATCTGGATACTGAGCAAATAGGGGGTTATCTTAGCGGTCGAGTTGTTTTTGTTACCGGCGCCGGCGGTTCCATCGGCACTGAGTTGTGTCGGCAGATCTGCAGGTTTGACCCCGGAAAGCTTGTTCTTTTTGAAAGAGCGGAAAGCCCTTTATATGAGATTGACCTGGAGCTTAAAAAAAATTTTCCCAATATTGAAGTGATTCCGATTCTGGGTGATATTCAGCATAAAGAGGATTTATCAAAGGTTTTTGGATTAATTAAACCTGAAATTGTTTTTCATGCCGCAGCATACAAACATGTTCCCATGTTGGAAAACCATCCATGGAAAGCAGTGGAGAATAATATTGCAGGCACGGAGAATCTTGTAGAGACAGCAGATAAATTTTGTTGTGAAAAGTTTATTTTTATATCAACGGATAAGGCGGTAAATCCAACAAATTTTATGGGGGCCAGCAAAAGAATCGCTGAAATGATCGTACAAAACAGAAATCTGATTGGCGAGTCAAAAACACAGTTTGTAACGGTCCGGTTCGGCAATGTAATTGGAAGCGTCGGCAGTGTAATTCCACTGTTTAAAAAGCAGATAAAAGAAGGCGGCCCTGTGACAGTTACTCATCCGGAGATTATAAGATATTTTATGCTTATTCCGGAAGCATGCCAGTTGATCCTTCAGGCGGGTGCCATGGGAAAAGGGGGTGAAATCTTCATCCTTGAAATGGGGGCTCCGATCAAGATAGATAATATGGCCCGTGACCTGATAAGATTTTCAGGTTTTGAGCCTGATGTTGACATCAAGATTGAGTATACAGGGTTAAGGCCCGGTGAAAAATTGTATGAAGAGCTGATGACTGACCAGGAGGATGTTATACCAACCTGTCATAATAAAATTATGATTTTTAATGGCAGAAAAGTTGATCTTGAACAATTGAATGGCGGGATTGAAACATTGCGAAAAGAAGCGGAAAAGAGAGATATTGAGAACATAAGACTTCAGTTTAAAAAGATTGTTCCGGAATATATTTCCCATCCCTGATATTAAATGGGTGGGTTTTAAACCCCTGGGAATCAGGGGATATTTTTATTTTTTTATTATTAAAAGGAGAAAAAAATGAAACAACTTAAAAAAATTTCGTTATTAATTTTGGCAGGTTTGTTATTTCTCAGTTTTTGTCAGCCGGTGATCGCCGCCGGTGAAAAAATAAATATAAATACAGCAATCAAAAAAGAGCTTGTGATATTGAAGCATGTCGGAGACAAAATCGCAGACAGGATAATTGAATATCGAAAGGACAATCCTTTTCAGAAACCCGAAGACATTATGAAAGTGAAAGGGATTGGGCAAAAAGTGTTTGATGCTAATAAGGATGTCATTGTTGTAAAAGATGAATAAAAATTCTGACGCAGCAATTTTCCCTGATTCCCAATCTTTAAAGTCTTTAAAAACCAGTTGCTTGATATAGAGTATTTTTGTATTATTATCTAAACCATGCTGTAATTTACAGCATGGTTTTTTTTGTTTAAGGCTTTTGAAAAGGAGAGTCCGGCGTATGAATATTTTAGAGCTGATATCCAATAATTTTGATTTATGGGTGGTGCCGGCAGCAGCCGTGGGTCTTCTATTGTGTGGCTGGGTATTATGGCTTGTTTTAAGACGTTCAAGCTCAAAGGCAGTTGCTGAAGTTCATGTTCAAAAACATGGAAAAGATTTTGTGGATCAGAAAATAGAGCAGGATCGGAAAACACGTTTGTTCTTACACAGTTTGTCTGTATTGCAGCGGGACGGGCGGCTTTTGGATTTTTTTGATGAAGATTTAAGTCTGTATGATGATGAGCAGATTGGTGCTGCTGTACGAAGTATTCACGAGGACTGCAAAAAAACAATAAAAAAATATATTGATCCAAAGCCTGTGATAGACAATGAAGAGGGTGAAAGAGTAACAATCGAACCAGGATTTGATATTGATTCAATTAAGCTTGTTGGAAATGTTTCAGGAGAACCTCCATTTGAGGGTATTTTGAAACACAGAGGGTGGAAAGCCGGGAAAAAAGAAATCCCCAAACTGTCAGACATCCGGGATGCAGACATTAATATACCTGCAGAAGTTGAGGTTTAATGCAGACGGGGGCTTGCTTATTTTTAGTTATTTGGAACAACAAACAAAACAA
>NZ_JAUWQB010000139.1 GCF_030611305.1 Desulfobacula sp.
TGGCACTACAATTGCAAATATAGTTTCTTAGCTTGATTCATAGTTTGAGAATACACAATTAATCTATGGATTTTTGGGCTACGGACATAAGACGGGACAGTTTGAACCGTTTGATAAAAGTCTTCCAGCACGTTATCCTCAAAATAGGGCATTCCAACAAAGCCTTATTCTGCGGGGTGCCCCGGCTTATGTCCATACCCTATGTAATATAAGGAGGTGATTGTGTTTATGGTTGTTTGGGAGAATACTTGTTGGCTTAATAACAAACAAAAATAGCAAAGAGCAAAGAGTAAAGGAGGATTAAAAATGTGGAAAAAAATTGGGTTGACTATTATGCTGTTGGTTGCAATGACTGCCGTATCATTCGCTGCAGACGATCTTGCAAGTGCATTTAAGGAAGGGAAAATCAGTGGAAATATCCGTTCCTATTATTTTACCAGAGATTTTGACAAAAAAACGGCCGATACGGAAGATTTTGCGATTGGTGGCGTGCTCAATGCTCAAACGGCACCCTTGAAAGGGTTCAGCGTCAGCGTCGGATTCAAAACCTCCCAGGGCGCCAGCTGGAACGATGATGACATGGGCGTTCACGGTTTGTTTGCTAAAGATTCAAAAGGTGATCACGAAAATTATACTGCTCTGAATCAATATTATCTTCAGTTCGAAGGCTTCGATACCAAAGTAAAATTCGGTGCTCAGAATATCACTACGCCATGGCTCAATGCTCATGATATCCGCCTGACACCAAACACATACCGTGCTTTGAGCATTGTCAACAAGAGCATCCCAAAGGTGGAATTGTACGCATATTATGTTGATGAAATCATGACAAGAACCAGCACTGAATTTCAATCCATGTCAGAGTCGATATCTTCAAAAATAACGGACGAAAAGCCTGTCATTATCGGCGGAATTGTCTGGAAAGCGCCGGGAGCCCTAAAGATTCAGTTTTGGGACTATTATACCCAAGACGTCCACAATATGGCCTATATGCGGGCTGATTATTCCTACAAACTGAACAAAGACTACACCCTGCTGGCGGGCCTGCGATTGTTTAATCAGGATGATGTGGGGGATGCGTTGGCCGGAGAAATAGACACCTACATGGCTGGGGGCAGTTTAGGAGTGAAAGCTTACGGTGCGAGATTGGATCTTTTATACGCAAAGGTCGGTGACGATAGTCTTGTTATACAATGGGGACATAATAAAGTCATAGCTCAGCAGGTATACGGTAGCGATAAAGCTGATCAAGATAGCTATGGGGCAAAATTATTTTATGATTTTGGACAAATTGGCCTCAAAGGTTTGAGCTCCTATGTATATTATGCCACCTATGACACACCGGACAGCGGTAAAAATGCATCCCAAGACTTTGATGAAATTGATTTAGACCTACAGTACAAATTCGATAAATCGTTAAAAGGACTCAGCCTCAGGTTGCGGCATGCGATTGTCCAAAAAGCCCAGGGGGGTGAAGATTTAACCGATTCCAGAGTATATTTGCAGTACGTGTTTTAATGTCCTTGAATATTTGCCATAAAGTATCCGCCCAAAAATAAAGAATCCGGCCCCCAGAGGGGCCGGTATTAAGTAAGCGCTCAATTAACCCCATCTTTTCATTCAAGAAAAGTTATGGCATATAATCTACTGTTCTTTGGAAATCGAATTATTTATATTTAGTTTCTTAGTTCTCATTTTCGTGTTTTTTTGGCAAAAGAATTATGCAAGTTGTTTATAAATCTTTGCCAATTCAGGGATTATCGTCATCTCTTTTAATTTCATTCCCATGGTAATTACCTGACTACCGAATCGGGTTAAATAGTATTTATAAGTGTTGGCCACTTTTTTGATTAAACCATGTGTGTGTAATCTTTTTAGAATTCTTGAAATTTGACTGCTTGAATAAATTTTAAAATTATAACGAAGATTTTTATTCTGAAAACCGCTGATTGTAAATGCTCCGGATATTATAGTTTGCAAAATATTCATATCATCTTCATTAAAAAAATTGAAACCTTTGAAGGATCGGTTGTTCTGGACAACGGTCTTTGAAACTTTCTCAAGTTTTTTTATTCCAACACTCGGATCAACTATATCTGAAATAAATTTCAAAAAGCGTTTGTTTGCATTGAACAATACGTCTTTTAAAGGCCCCAGGTTGTACAAACCTTTCTTCATGTTTGTTAATTTCATTGAGGTTGTGCCATCACGATGTTCTACCTTCCGGTAGTGCTTAAAAAAAGAGACATCATTTGTTGTCGTTTCTATCCTGAGAATGATGCCGTGTTTATCGTACATTTTTATTGAGGTGCGACCCATTCTAAATTTAATACAGGTCCCCTCTATTCTTGTAGAGAAATTATTACCCATTTCATCTTGATATAAGGGTGATAATTTTTTGCCAAGAAAGGTGGCGATGTTTTCCGGTTTGACTGAATGAATAGCAGTACGGGGGTTAAATTGTCATAAATCAATCTCAAATCTTTTTGACGTTTGAATATGATATCTGTCGCATACTCAACCTGCATTACGCTCCAATGATAACCCATAGGAAAATGTTTGATAACAGGACAATAAAAACTTGCAAACTCATCGAGTTTTTCATGGATGTGAGCAATGTCCAAAGCATTGCTGTTTCCTGGGCTAACGCTTTTTTAGATTTTCTTGTCATACTTTTCCAGTATGGATGATTAGTTTTCAGTTGCTTGTTAATTATTTTCCTGATATTTTTTATGTGCATAAGGCCTCTGTTTTTTTGCCGGTTTTTTTTGTGTAATTGCTTAAAAAAGCATACACTAAAACAGAGGTTTTTGCAACACAAGTTATTGAATTTATATAAAATAATTGTTTTAAATTAAACCTCGGGCTATGCCCGAGCGACCCTAAAAGGTTTTACCGTTCCGGCGTGAAAAAAATGTAATAAAGGTTCTTCCCCGGGAAAGCTCCAAAAGGGAAAAGAGAGGAAGAACCTATGAGAGATTGGCAATCATTATCACATGTAAAGTGGATCTGTAAATATCATATTGTATTTGTGACAAAGTATAGACATGAAATCATATATGGGAAGCTGAGAATAAAAATAGGGGGTATCATAAGAGATCTGTGTCGTCAAAAAGGATTGGATTTACACGAAGGACACGCCATGAAAGACCATGTTCATATTTGCTTGAGCATACCTCCGAAGTTCAGTGTGTCCAATACAGTTGGTTTCATCAAAGGTAAAAGTGCCATAAGGATACATCGAGAGCTGCTTGGGTCCAAGAAAATGACAGGATTAAGTTTTTGGGCAAAGGGTTATTGTGCTAGTACAGTGGGTCTAGATGAGGAAACCATAAGGAAATATATTAGAGAGAAAGACAAGAAACATTAACAAAGTAACAACTGTTTAATAGCCCCTTGAGGGGCTTTCCTAACACAATGCCCCCTTAGAGGGGGCTTCATCATACCTCCTGCTATGCAGGAGGTCGGTGATTTACTAATTTTGGAGATTGATTTCAACACCCTTTATAAGAGTCTGTTCAGTAACACAAGATGATTCAATGCCCTTAAAAGGATAGGGAAGGCTATGAAAGAGAATATCAAAAAGGCCATTTTTGTTGCTAAAAAGATGTTTACCCAGCTTGTTTATGATTTTCAATCCCTGGAAGGGATGCCGTTTACTTTTCCAGAGGTCCAGACATTCCTTCAGGGTATTACCATTGGTGGTCATAAAATTTCAGACCAGGAGAAACTCAAGCAACAGCAGCTCGCATGGCAGAGACTTATTGAGCTTATTGAGCAGGAGAAATTTAAATTATCTAAAAAAATTGCCTGTGAACTGGAATATATCGTTGCAAAAGATGAAGCTTTAACTCCAGGTATAATCAGGGATGGGGCGGTCTCTGTAACCAGTGGTGATTTTACCTATCATCCACCTGAGCCTCACGAGTTACCATCATTATTCGACCAGACTCTAAAAGATGCCAGTAAAAAAAAGATTCCATTATACGAGAGGGGTTATAATTTGGCATTGGATTTTACCTGGAATCAATTTTATTGGGACGGTAATAAAAGAACCGGTAATCTTATGATGAATGGATTGTTCATGAGTAATGGTCTCTTGCCGTGCTCAGTCCCGGCAGCAAGGCTATTGGAATACAATACGTTGCTCATGAATTTTTATAAATTTCATGAGAATAAAGCTGTGACGAATTTTTTAAAAGAATGTCATATGGAGACCTATTTAGATTGGAAGATGGATTTTCCGCAGTCCTGAGACGTTGGAAATAAATATGGAAAGGTTAATTCTCTGGAGATTAAAATGAATGGATCATCCAATAGCAAATGATTATAGTCAGTACCTGTATGAAGTTGATAGCTTTTAAACCGTACAGTTAATTTAGCTTGACAGGGTCTTTTTTTAACCGTACGGTTAATTGTATATTGGTCGTGCCTTTTTTAACAGTACAATTAAAAACAGGAGGAGGCCTAAAATTGACTGAAATAAGATACCCATATAGATTGCGCTTAGTTAAATACATGGGCAAGGCACTAAAGGATACTCGTAAAAAGAAAAAAATGACTCAAGGGGAGTTGGCCGATATCACCGGGACCAGTGTAAAATTTATCAGTGATGTTGAGCGTGGAAAAGAAACTATTCAGATGGATAAAGTTTTCGATTTGGCCAGGGCTTTGGGTCTTCTGATTTATGTAACTCCTGATCCTCTCTCTTCAAGGAGTGAAAATGAAGAATAAAAATAGACTTTTAATTATATGGAATGAGTTATTGGTTGGGACATTGGAACGAAATACAAAAGGAAGGGTGGTATTTCAGTATTCTATGGATTGGCTCAATAATATCGACAAGCCTATTTCTATTTCTCTTCCATGTAGAAAAAAAAAATACTCTCCGGCAATCAGCACAGCTTTTTTTGAAAACCTGCTTCCTGAGAATAATGCACGAACTATTCTGGCATTCAATCACAGGTTTGATAAAAAAGATACTTTTGCCTTTCTTGAAAATTTTGGAGAAGATTGTGCCGGTGCTCTTTCAATTATTCCTGATGAAAGCAAAACAGATTTTACCCCTGGACAATATGAGTGTATAAACACCGAGTTGATAGAGGCTTTGGATAAAATCATGGCTAATCCGGAAAAATATACTTTGTTTCCCGAAATGAAAAAAGCCAGACTATCAATTGCCGGTGTTCAGGATAAACTACCTGTTTATCTTGAAAAAGATCAGTTTTATTTGCCTGCCACTTCAGGTTCGGCAACCACCCATATTATAAAGCCTGCCAATGCCGGTTTTCCGGATATCCCAAGGAACGAGGCCTTTTGTATGGAATTGGCTCAACAAATGGGATTATGGGTGCCTGATTCAAGATTGATGAAAATCGGTAATCATGAATTGTTTGTTGTTGATCGATATGACAGGGAAAAGACCGCCAAGAATGTCATGCGCATTCATCAAGAAGATTTTTGTCAGGCAATGGGGTGTCAGCCTTGACCTGAAAATGAAATAATCTTCCCGGATTGAAAGTGCGTATTCTTCCTTTCTTTTTCTTCCCTTAAAAAAAATATTAAATCAATTTTCTTCATATTCTTCTCTTCT
>NZ_JAUWQB010000023.1 GCF_030611305.1 Desulfobacula sp.
GGGACAACTCGATCATAGAGTAACATGAGTCGTACAGATGGCAAAGCCTCTGCACTCTGACCTGGCCCTGAGGGCCAGGGTTTTCACATTAGACTAAAGCTTATTCTGTTGTATTCTGTTTTCCCTCCACTGGATCTATCGTACTTTGAGACTCATCAAACAGGGTGGGTTGATCTTTTTCAATAAACT
Source organism: Desulfobacula sp. (assembly GCF_030611305.1). Taxonomy (GTDB): domain Bacteria; phylum Desulfobacterota; class Desulfobacteria; order Desulfobacterales; family Desulfobacteraceae; genus Desulfobacula. The sequence continues at coordinate 190 of NZ_JAUWQB010000023.1, forward strand.
TGATGAAGACAATATCATCTATTACATCTGAAATCTCCAATCCGAAAGAATCAAAGGTTTTCAGCATGAGTGCATCGGCAAACTGAGACGGTTTCCCTTTATAAAAAACTTGCATAACCGCATAGTTTGACCCCAGTTCTTTGGGCTGCATGTTCTCAATCCTGGGCATTTGTTTAAATCTTTGCTTTAATGCGATAAACCTGGGCAGAAAATTCTCCCCCTCTATTATGATATCAAAGGCATGCTCTGTTCTCAGATTCTGTGCCCAGTATGCATCAATTTTTTCACTCAGATCCTTGGCTGACAGGTTGGCGGCCTTAACAATTGCATTTATATTTCCCTGCTTGTCCATATCGCTTTTTACCGTAGCCTCTACCTGTGATGTAATGACGTTTTCTCCGGTTTCAAGGTTGTATCCTTCCAGATTGATTTTCGCATTAAAGGTTTTTTCTTCACCCATACGGTTGATGGCTTCTGACGAGCTTGCTTTCCCAAACACAATCATGTCGGCTTTCATTTCCCTGCCAAGATCCTTGGCAGCAGCAATATCATAGATAGCATCAAACGTAATATTATAGAAAGATGGATCGGGACGCTCCACGTCATTTCCTGTAACAATAAATCGATCCTGAAGCATTTTGCTGATAATAATTTGTTCTGCAAGAGACTGGTAAGGTATTGGATTATTTCCCCACCAGTATTTAGGCAGAAGATCCGATGGGGTCTTTTCCGCGATAAAAAACAGAATCACGGGTTTATCATGGTTGGCATTGAGTATTCTGGCATCGGTCAGTGTCTTTTCAAGCAGCTTGATATCCACTTTGGATTCCACACCCACAAGATAATGGCCTTTGTTTTCAATTCCGCCAAGAACGCGGTACGTAATAATGTAGTCCGATGTATGGGAGAGTATCTGATTGTAAAAAAAATCAAGATTGGATGCAAAAACATGTCTTGATAAAAGTTTAACAACGGCATTTTGAACCGCAAGATCGAGAGCGTCTGATACTGCCTTCTGCTCGGCCTGCTGGATATTATGATTGATAACCTTTCTTTTGCCTGCGGTCACACCGGTTAATACATCAGAACGGTTGGCTGCAAATGATTGCCCGGATATGAATATGATACCGATGAATAAAACAATGAAGCCGATAGCTGGCGTTTTCTTAAACATCCTTCTTATACCTTTCTTTCAATGGAATAATCTGCGATCAGACACAAAAGCTGTTTAGATTCAGAGTCTCCAAAACCATCCAGGCATGCCTTTGCTTTTTTTACATGACCTTGTGCTCTTTTTCGGGTATATTCGATTCCCTTATACGCATATAATTTTTCTTTTAATTTTTCAAACTGATCCGGATTGAACTCTACTGCTGATATGGCATCCTGCATCCACGCCTTATCCTCTGGAGATGCGTTGGCAAGGCTGTGGATCAGCGGCAGGGTCAGCTTTCCTTCCCGTATATCTGCGCCTGGATTTTTTCCTAAGTCTTGGGCACTTGCCGTGTAATCTAAGAGATCGTCAGCCATCTGAAAGGCCATTCCTAAATGAAACCCGTATTGATTCAGCGCATCTTCTTTTTCTTTTTCTACCTTTGCAAGGATGGCCCCGCACTGGCAGGCCCCCTGGATCAAAACGGCTGTTTTTCTTTCAATGACTTTAAGGTATTCTTGTTCAGAAAGATCAAGCTTTCCTTTTTTCGTCAATTGGTCTATTTCCCCCTGGGACATATCCCGGGTAATTTTCGCAATAACTGAGATGATATCCGGTTCTTTTGCTTTTGCTGCAATATCAAGGGCGCGGGCCATAAGGAAATCTCCTGTCAGCACAACTTTGGGAGCAGACCATTTTGTGTGGGCAGCTTTTTTACCACGCCGGATATCTGCTTCATCCACTACATCATCATGTAAAAGGGAGGCGGCATGAAGATATTCAAAAATAATGGAAAACTGAATTTCAAAGCCAGTGTTATAACCGCAAAGCCTTGCACTGTGAATCATCAGAAGCGGTCTCAGCCGTTTTCCGCCGCTGAAAAGAAGGTGGGAAGCAATCTCTTTAACAAGCTCCAGATTAGGATTCAAGAGATGCTCAAGGGCAATTTCTACCTTTTCCAGATCCGTTGCCGCCCTTTTAATGATTCTTTGTTTTAACCCTTTTGTCATGCAATCTCTCCGGCAATATCATATTCAAACGCATCTGTAATTCTTACATTAACCATGGTACCTATTTCAAGCCCATTAGCATAAATAAATGTAATCCCGTCCACCTCCGGAGCCTGGAACATGGTTCTGCCAATGTACACACCGGGTTCCGGATTTTCTTCAACAAGGACTTCAAAAGTTTTGCCCAATAATTTTTCATTCACTGTTTTTGAAATTTTGGCCTGGGCTGCCATGATCATGTCATGTCTTTGTTCTGCAATATCGTAAGGGATATGATCTTTTAAAAGATGGGACTTAAGATCCTCTGAATCAGAATAGGTGAATACACCCAAATGGTCAAATCTAATATCCTCAATAAACTTCATCACTATGTTGAAATCCTCTTCAGACTCACCTGGGAATCCCACAATAATAGTGGTTCTTAAAACAGCTTCGGGATCAATCTTCCTGATGGTTTTAAAAAGCGCATAAAGATCTTCATTAGTATAAGGCCGTCCCATTTTTTTGAGTATATTCGAAGAGGCATGCTGGATGGGGACATCATAGTAAGAACAAATGTTTTTATGCTTTTTTACAGCCTGCATGACCGGTTCTGTCAATGAATTGGGATGGGTATATAAAAACCGTATCCAGACATGTGTTCTGACACGCTCCTTTCCCAGGGTGTCTGCCAAAGATGTAAGAACGTGTTCAAACCCTGTTTTATCTTGAAAATCCTGACCATAATCGGTGGTATTCTCAGCCGTCAGGATAATCTCTTTGACATCCCGGGAGACAAGATCTTTGGCTTCCTTGCAGATATCATACTTTGGTCTTGACCGCTGGGTACCTCGAAGTTTAGGGATAATACAATAGGTGCACTTCCGGTTACATCCTTCTGACACTTTGATATAAGCATAAGAACCCGTGATCAGCTCTCTTTGGAAGGAAAGGTCCTGGAACGGCCTTTTGTTGGGATCAGGAAAAAGGATTAAGGGTTTGATTTCTTCGTTCTCAACGGCTTCCACAATCTGATCAATAGCGGCGGTGCCTAAAAACGCATCCACTTCAGGCAGGGTGGCAACAAGATTCTCATCATCCTTATACCGCTGGGCAAGGCATCCGGTGGCGATAAGCTTTTCACATTTTCCTGTTTCCTTGAATTTTGCCATTTCCAAAATAACATCAACAGCCTCATCAGAGGCTGTTGATATAAATCCGCATGTGTTGACAATAATCACCTGGGCAAGGGTTGGATCATGCGTTATCATGTGACCTGCCCCTACAAGCTTCCCCAGCATGATTTCGCTGTCAACCTGGTTCCTTGAGCATCCAAGGGTCTCAAGGAAAGTGATCATATTGCCTGGGTCATAAGGTCTCCCAGTTGTTTGGAAAATCTTGAAGGATTATCCAGTTTGCCGCCTTCACTGATGACAGCAATATCAAACAGAAGATCACTATAATCTTTTAAAACCGGGTTGGTGGTGTCGGTCTCAAAAATTTCTTTCATCTTGCCCATAACAGGATGGTTGACATTGACTTCCATCACCCTTTTCTGATCCGGTGTTTTCTGACCCGAAGCTTTCATGATTTTTTCCATGTAAGCACTCATGCCATAATCATCGCCGGACAGACAGGAGACAGAATCTTTAAGCCTGTTGGATACCACCACATCCTTGACCTTTTTTTCAAGCTTTCCTTTAAGAAAGGACAGGAGAGCCGAGTATTCATTTTTCTTTTCATCATCCACTTCTTCAAGATCAAGATCCCCTTTCTCCGCACTCTTAAGTTTCTTTTCCTTATACTCGGGCAGAGACTGGGTGACCCATTCATCAATGGGATCTACCATTAAAATGACTTCATAATCCTTTGCTTTCAAGGACTCAAGCAAAGGAGAGTTCATTAAGGATGTCAGACTTTCACCAGTCAGATAATAAATCTCTTTCTGGTCTTCTTTCATATTTTCAATATAGTCGTCCAGAGTGACATATTTACCGTCTGACTTGGTGGTCTTATATCTTAAAAGAGATGCCAGCCTTTCCTTGTTTTCAAAATCCGTGGGGATACCGGCTTTCAGGGCCTGGCCAAACTCAACATAGAATTCTTCGTACTTTTCTTTTTCCATACCTTCCAGCGCGGAAAAAATCTGTTTAACAAGGTTTTTCTTAATATTTCTGACCAGGCGGTCTTCCTGGAGAATCTCACGGCTCACATTAAGGTTTAAATCCGGCGCATCCACAACGCCCTGAACAAACCCAAAATATTCCGGCAAAAGCTCCTTGCAGTCATCCATGATAAAAACGCGCTTGCAATACAGCTGCATCCCATGCTTTCTTTCCGGTCTGAACAGATCCATAGGCGCCTTGGAAGGCAAATACATCAAGACATCATATTCGGTTACTCCCTCAAACTTTTTATGAATAGTTTCCAGCGGTTTGTCCCAGTTGTGGCTGATATGTTTGTAGAACTCTTCATGCTCTTCATCGGTCACATCCTCTTTGGCTTTTGACCAGATGGCTTTTCTGGAGTTCAGGGTTTCATCTTTCCTGACTTTTTTGAAGGTATCACCAATGGGTTTGCCTTTTGAATCTTTAATGATCTCATTTTCAGGAATGGGCTCACTTTTTTCAACATTCATGATGACAGGATAAGTCACAAAATCAGAATGTTTTTTCACAATATGCTGGATGGTGTATTCTTCTGTAAAATCCTGATCACCGTCTTCAGGATCTTTCAAATTAAGTATAATTGTTGTGCCGCGACTTTCTTTCTCGATCTCCTGAACAGTATAAGATCCTTTCCCGTCCGATTCCCATCTGACACCCGATTCTTCACCCGGTGCCTTTGTATCGAGCCTGACCTTGTCGGCAACAATAAATGCCGAGTAAAATCCAACACCAAACTGGCCGATCAGTTCAGGTGACAATGTGTTTTCTTTTTTGGAATTTTCCACGACTTTCATAAATGCAGCCGTGCCTGACTGAGCAATGGTCCCGATATTATCATTAACCTCATCAAAGGTCATTCCAATCCCATTATCGGAAATCTCGAAAGTCTTATTCTCAGAATCAAGGGTAAGACGAATATGATAATCATTATCATCGACAAACAGATCCGGATCTGTCTGTTCTTTGAATCTTGCCTTGTCAATGGCATCAGAAGCATTTGAAATCAGCTCCCGTACAAATATTTCCCTGTTGGAATACAGAGAATTGATGATCAGGTGCAAGAGTTGCTGCACCTCGGTTTTAAACTTACGTGTTTTTTTTGTTCCCATGTTTACTCCTGTTCTTTGTTTTTTTAATTATTAAAATAAATTATTTTTTTATAATAATTGTAGCAAAAACCAAAATGTCAAGGTATGCCAGGGGAATTTCAGCGTCAATAAAGGTTTTGTAAACGTATTATTTTTTAAATCTTTTTAACAGCCGACCGTCAATAAAGATCAATCCCATAAAAATTAATGCCATGCCGGCAAAAACATTCCATCCAGGCGTTTCTCCCAGCACCATCATTCCCAGGAATATAGCACTCACGGGAATTAAAAAGGTGACCAGCAAGATATTGGTGGCTCCTGCCTTGGACAGTACATGAAAATAAATAATATAGGCCAAAGCTGTTGAAACGGCGGAAAGCCCGAAAAGAGCAGCCCATGTCACAAGTGCGGGGTCAAGGGTGAATGGCCGTTCGATGATAAATGCCAAAGGAATCATCATAATGGTAGAGCCTGTCAGCATTCCTGCTGACACAACCACAGGGTCAAACTCCTTGAACCTGCGACCAAAAATAGCTGCAATAGCATAGAGCAGAGCTGCACCCAGCACAGCGGTCTGACCCGCGATCTTCATTCCAACACCGCTTAAGGCTTCTATGCCAATCAGAACCGCTACACCCATCCATCCGAATAAGACGCCTGCCAGCCTGTTTGTTGTCAGCGGTTCGTCTTTTGTTAAAAAGTGGGCAAGAATCACACTGAAAACAGGCGTCGTCGCATTTAAAATAGCTGCCAGGCTTGAATCAATATATTTTTGTCCCCATGTGATAAGACTGAAGGGGATCACATTATTCAGCATACCAATGGCCAGAAATGCTCCCCAGATACCAAGATTTTTTGGCATTTCACGTCCCGTAAGGCGAACAAATCCCAAGAGGAGAAAGGCGGCAAATCCCACCCGGCATAGCACAATGGTCAAAGGTGTCATCCTTTTTACAGCAATCTCTACAAAGAAAAAAGATGCCCCCCAGATAATTGAAAGAATGATGATGAGAAACCATAGTCTGGCCCCCATAACCTTATTCATATTTTCCATTCTGTATTTTCCTTTTTAAAACCAAAAGCGGTTTATAGCTTTTACAATAAGACAAACCAAATTAATAAACTAAATTAATAGATTTAGCCACCCGAATCTTGCGATTTAAAAACCTCCCGGATCATATTTATTAAAATGTTTAATCAAAGAGGACTTGAACCAAATCAACACATTGAATTTTTTGACAATACCTGCTATTAATTGGCTTTAATTTTTAAGGAATCTGATGATATGCATTATGAAGGTATGATGATAAGGCCGCCAAGTGAGGCCGATAGTATTTTATTACAGGTCACTTTAGGCTGTTCCCATAATAAATGTACATTCTGTGGCACATTCAGGGAAAAACGCTTTAATATAAAAAAAGATGATGTGATCTTTAAAGATATAGAATTTGCCAGAAAACACTGTAAAAGGCAGAACCGGGTGTTTATCTGTGATGGAGACGCCATGATCATTCCCCAGAAAAGACTGGTCAATATTCTTAAACAGATAAAGGAGCGGATTCCCTGGGTGGAAAGGGTTGGCCTGTATGCCAACACCAAAAGTATTGGCATGAAAACCGATGAACAATTAAAAGAGCTGCATGACCTGGGAGTTAAAATCGCCTATATGGGTCTTGAATCAGGGGATGATCAGATCTTAAAGGAAATTAAAAAAGGTGCTGATTCCGCAAAAATGATCAAAATGGGAAAACGGGTTAAACAAGCCGGCATTCAGCTGTCTATCACTGTTCTTCTCGGTCTTGGAGGACGGGAAAGATCTAAAATCCATGCCAGGGAAACCGGAAGGGTTCTATCTGCCATTGACCCGGATTTTGTGGGGGCGTTAACCCTGATGCTGGTACCGGGTACCGAACTCAACGATCAGCATGAAAAGGGGGATTTTGAACTCATCAACCCGGAAGAAATGCTTGAAGAACTGGGATTGATGATCGCCTCTACCCATCTTTCAGACGGGCTTTTCCATGCAAACCATGCATCCAACTATCTTCCCATCAGGGCAAAACTGCCCCAGGAAAAAGAAAAAACACTTGAACTGATATCACAGGCGCTCAAAGGAAAGGTGGAGCTTAAGCCGGAATTCATGAGAGCCTTGTAACATAAATTGAATGACACAGGAGAAACAAACAATGGCCCAAGCCAAAACAAATCTTGATCAATTAACCGTCAGCACAGTCAGAACCCTTTGTATGGATGCGGTTCAAAAAGCAAATTCCGGACATCCGGGTGCACCTATGGGCTTAGCGCCTGCAGCATATGTTTTGTTCAAACGCTTTTTAAAACACAACCCCAAAAACCCGGCATGGATCGACAGGGATCGCTTTGTTATGTCCGGAGGCCATGTCTCTTCTTTGCTTTACAGCCTTCTCTATCTTATGGGTTATGGCCTTGAACTTAGTGATCTGAAAAACTTCAGACAATGGGGTTCCAGAACCCCGGGACATCCTGAACGCGGAGATACCCCGGGTGTTGAAACCACAACCGGTCCTTTGGGCCAGGGAATTGCCAATGCTGTGGGCATGGCCATTGCAGAATGTCATCTGGCAGCCAGATTCAACATGAAAGAAAAAGAACTTATCAACCACCATACCTATGTGATGTGCGGTGATGGGGATCTCATGGAAGGGGTTGCCCTTGAAGCGATTTCCCTTGCAGGACACCTTGGACTTGGAAAACTGATCTGCCTTTACGATGACAATTCCATTACCATTGAAGGAAAAACAGACATTTCATTTACAGAAGATGTGAAAGCAAAATTTGAAAGCCAGAACTGGCATGTGGTCACGGTTGAAGACGGCAACGACCTTGCAGAAATCCAGAAAGCCATCCAGGCAGGCAAAGATGCTGTTGCAAGACCGACACTGGTACAGATAAAAACGCATATTGCCTATGGCAGCCCCAACAAACAGGACTCTTCCGATGCCCATGGCGCACCCCTTGGAGTGGACGAAATTAAGCTGGTTAAGCAGTTTTATGGAGTACCGGATGATAAGGATTTTTATGTACCCGAAGAGGTATTGGAGAACTGTAGAAAAGCCCTGATATATGGAGAAGGGTTTGAACAAAGCTGGCAGGACATCTTTAACGACTATAAAACTGAATACCCGGAACATGCTGACAAGTTTGTTGATGCTGTCAGCGGCTTTTTAACTGAGGGCTGGGATGCAGATATTCCTCAATTCGATCCTGAAGACGGACCCATTGCCACACGGGCTGCATCGGGCCAGGTACTCAATGCCATTGCTGACAGTCTACCTGCATTAATGGGGGGATCTGCCGACCTTGCACCGTCAAATAAAACTTATCTTAACAATTCAACCGAGTTTCAAAAAGATGCCTGGGAAGGACGAAATATTAGATTTGGCGTTCGTGAACATGCCATGGGTGCCATCATGTCAGGTATGTATCTTCATTCCGGCATCCGACCCTATGGCGGGACTTTCATGGTTTTTGCCGATTATATGCGCCCGGCCATCCGTATGGCATCATTAATGAAACTACCGCTGATTTATGTGTTTACCCATGACAGCGTTGCTGTGGGCGAAGACGGACCCACCCATCAGCCGGTTGAACACCTGGCATCGCTGCGGGCTATTCCGGGTCTTACCGTTGTAAGGCCGGCCGATGCCAATGAGACGGCTCTTGCCTGGAAACAGGCTTTAAAAACTATTGATTCACCCACCGCATTGATACTAAGCCGCCAAAAACTGCCCACCCTTGATGTATCCCGGCGGGACGGCGAATTTAATTATGGAGCGTATACAGTCAAAAATGTCATGGACCCGGATATGATTCTCATTGCCACTGGTTCCGAAGTCCATATCTGCGTTGAGGCAGCCGATACACTTGAAAAAGATCACAACATCAAAGCTGCCGTGGTATCCATGCCGTCCTGGGAACTCTTTGAAAAGGCCCCTGCATCCTACAGGGAAAGAATTCTGCCGTCCGGTGTGACAAAAAGAATGGCTGTTGAAGCAGGAATTTCCATGGGATGGGAAAAATACACAGGCCAGGAAGGTAAAACCATCGGCATTGATAAATTCGGTGCTTCAGCACCCGGCGAAACCGTACTCAAGGAGTATGGATTCTCCCCGGAAAATATCGTTAATAACGCGCTTGATCTTTTAAAATAACAAACCTTAAGTAGCATCTAACCCGGTGCCAAAAATTCTTTGGCTCCCGGGTTTTAAAAAAGGAGGCAGAATATGCAGATCAGTGTTAAAACAAACGCAAGAACCCAGATGGTCGATATCACTTCCCAGGTTCAAAATGCTGTAAAAGAATCCAAAATAAAAAACGGCCTTGTCCATGTCTTTTCCATGCACACCACCGCCGCGATCACCATTAACGAAAATGCAGATCCTGCCGTTGAAACAGATATTCTAAATACCATCAACAAGGTGATCCCCTGGGATGATCATTTCAAACACATGGAAGGCAATTCTGCCGCGCACATAAAGGTCAGCCTGTTCGGCCCTTCCGAAACCATACCTTTGGAAAACGGCTCTCTTGTTCTTGGCACCTGGCAGGGTATTTATTTCTGTGAATTTGACGGCCCCAGAAACCGGCGGGTGAATATTAAAATCCTCTGATGATTAATCAAATCATTATGAATATAAAATTTATGTTGCCTGTCAGAAAGTTCCTTCCTACCCAGATAGTTGTCAAATTGCAGTGATAATTATTGTGGTATTTTAATCATCATGATTATTCATTATTAATGGCGTTGGTAAGGTCATGATTCAAAAAACCATACAAAAGTCCAACAAAAAAATGCTGCGGGAGGTGAAATTGTGCATATAGATAAATCTGCAGAGAATGCCATATGGATAGAAAAAACAATAAAAGATTTCATTGAAACCTCGCCTGAAAACACATTAAAAAATCAAAACAATGATAAAGCCTTTGAAATGCCGCTGGTAGGGTTTTCAAGAGGAGACGATCCTTTATATGAGGCGTATAAAGATCATGTGGGGCCGTTCTACTTAACACCTTTGGAAATATTTACTGTTACTTTCAGGGATTTTGGCATAAAGGCTGAGGAACTGACGGTCATTAGCTGGATTCTGCCGCATAATAATGCCACCAAGGCCGATAACCGAAAAGAAAAATTTTATCCTGCTGAAAGATGGGCGAGAGGGCGCATTTTTGGTGAAGAAACCAATGAAATCCTCCGAAAACATGTTGTGACATCTTTGGAGTCAGGAGGATACAGGGCAGTCGCCCCTGTACTCACTCCCCAATTCAGCATAAGAATCTCGCCAAAGTACGGATATGCCTCTACCTGGTCTGAACGACATGCAGCTTATGCATCAGGACTTGGAACATTCGGCCTTTGTGACGGGCTTATCACTCCCTTAGGCAAGGCAATGCGTACAGGCTCCATTATTGCCCAAATTCCGGTTTCTCCCACGCCAAGACCTTATAAAGATCACCATGAATACTGCCTCTTTTTTACCAAAGGCGTTTGTGGAAAGTGCATATCCAGATGTCCTGCAGGAGCTATCACTGAAGCTGGAAAAAATAAAGAATTGTGCTATAAACACCTTGTTCCTGTTACCAAGGATTATGTGATATCAAACTATGCCCTTGACGGATATGGCTGAGGTCTCTGCCAGACAAAGGTTCCTTGTGAATCTAAAATCCCAAAAGAACAGGACGTTAATTAAAAATTGGCTTATAACCCTTTATTGAAGATTTGAATATAGGACTGTATTATAAAAATTGCTACTATTCTACTTGATGGACAAGAAGTTGCCGGTATTATAACAGATTATGGTTGCTTACCCATACCTTTCATTAATGAGCGATTTAATAAAAATTGGCCGCATGATTTATTCAGCATACTTGCTGAAGAAAGATTGGAAGAAATAAAAAAATGGTTTTATCAAAACAGTGACGTTTTAACTCAAGAATTAAAGGAAATCTCTATCCTGAAAAAAAAGATCCGGTTTGCACCTCTGTATCGTCGACCGAGAAAAATTTGGGGAATTGGTTTAAATTATAAAGCTCATGCGGAAGACCTTTCTGAAAAAGTACCTGTCTCAGAACCTGCGAGTTTTATGAAGCCCGATACCGCGATTATTGGTCATCAAGATACAATAAAAATCCCGATACTATCAGAAAAAACTACAGGAGAAGCAGAACTCGGACTGATTTTTGGAAAAAAGTGTAAAAATGTGAGGCGGGATGATTGGCGTTCTGTTCTCGCTGGAGTCACAACGATTATCGATATGACAGCAGAAGATATTCTAAAAAGGAATCCTCGAAATTTAACACAATCCAAAAGTTTTGATTCCTTTTTTAGTTTTGGGCCAATTTTATATACAATTGAAGAAATAAAAGATGTATTCAGTTTCAAAGTCCAAACAATTATCAATGGTAAATTACATGCCGAAAACACTGTTGCAAACATGACATTTCCACTCGATTTTTTAGTTGCGTATCATTCACAAATCATGACGATGCTTCCAGGAGATATTATTTCAACCGGGACACCTGGAGCAGTACCATTAAAAAATAGTGATATTATTGAATGCCGTATTAGTGGCTTCCAACCGCTAATAAATCATGTCATTGATTTAAAATTAAAAAAAAGAGGTGTTTTATGATTAAAAGAATTGCTGTTTGTGCAGATGGTACATGAAATCGTCGTGCATAAAAATATTATGGATGATTACCGGTATAAATTATCAACAACCTATCAAAATGCCCATATTACTACTTTCACCGATATCACGGGGACATCAATTTTTGTTTAAGGCCTGAGAGACGTAAAGCGGTTTTATTATTATTCAGCGCCATCTTAAGGGCTTTTGAAGACCCTACAATGATCACCAGGTTTTTCCCCCGGGTCATGGCCGTGTATAAAAGATTTCTTTGCAACAGGGGAAAATGGGCGGTTGTCAGTGCAACAATGACAGCTGCATACTCACTGCCCTGGGATTTGTGGACGGATATGGTATAGGCCAGGGTGAGTTCATCCAGTTCCAGGATATCATATTCAACGATGCGGCCGTCATAATCCACCAGAACACGGCTTTTGGATTTAATGACTTCATGAACGATACCGATATCCCCGTTAAACACATCTTTTTCATAATTGTTTTTCAGATGCATGACCTTGTCATTGGGTTTAAATATGATGCCCCCGGCCTCTATGCCGCCCCTGGATTGATTTAATACCCTTTGAAGCTGCTGGTTCAGATTAATGGTACCGGCCTGCCCCCGATGCATGGGAGTTAAGACCTGTATTTCATCAATGTGGGGAAATGCTTTGGGCACCCGTTTTGAACAAAGCTCGAGGATGGTCTCCACCACTTTTTCAGATTCCCGGTTCTCAATAAAATAAAATTCTGACAATTCACCCGACTTAGCTTTCTGAAAATCCGGCATCTCTCCGTTCCGGATTTTGTGGGCATACATGATAATAGGGCTTTCCTTGGCCTGCCTGAATATATTTGTTAAAGAGAAGACTTTTACTCGATCAGATTCAATAATATCAGACAATACATTGCCGGGGCCCACAGAAGGAAGCTGGAATGTATCGCCCACAAGTATCAGGTTTGCACTTACCGGCATGGCTTCAATGAGCCGGTACATGAGCAGGGTATCCACCATTGAGGCTTCATCCACAACCAACACATCCAACTCAAGGGGATTGGCAAAATTTCTCTCAAATGTCTGGTTTTCATAGTCAAATCCCAAAAGCTTGTGCAGGGTAAAGGCCTTTTTTCCTGTTACTTCGGAAAGGCGCCTGGCAGCCCTTCCTGTGGGGGCACTCAACGCCACCTTTAGATCCTGCCATCTGTAGACCGCACACAATGCCCGTATCAGGGTTGTTTTTCCGGTTCCCGGCCCCCCTGTGATCACAACAATTTTTTCATGCAATACATTATTGACAACACTCAATTGTTCTGTGGATAATTTTATGGCAAGATTTATCAGCACTTTTTCAAGGATTTGATCTTTGTTGATTTGCCGAGAAATTACAGACATGGATAAAATGGCTTTCATCCTTGATGCAATACCTGATTCAGCCCTGTAAAGCCTTGAAAGATAAACTTTTATATCATCTTCATCCGGTTCCGTCCTTACTTCCTCCAAATCAATCAATGCTTCCAGCGCCTGCTCAAATTTATCCGGTTCCACACCTGATGTTTTTGAACATAATTTGAACAATTCTTTTTTTAATGTATAAACATGCCCCTCTTTTTCAGATAACAAAATCGTGTGGACCAGGCAGGCCTGAAGACGGTTTTCATCATCTTTTTTGCCCCCTGCTTTCATGGCAATCATGTCTGCTATGGCAAACCCGATCCCGGGAAGATCCTTTGCAATGGCATAAGGATTCTGCTGCAAAATGTTCAGAGTTTCAGGACCATAGATTTGAAGAATAGTGGCGGCATGATACACGCCCACATCATTTTCCTGGAGGAATTGCATAACCCTTCTAACTGCATGGTGCTTGTTCCAGGCCTGCTCAATGAGTTTTTTCTTGGCCTCTCCGATTCCGTAAATTTTTTTTAGTTTCTCAGGTTCGTTTTCAAAGATATCCAGAGTTCTTTCTTCAAACTGATCCACTATTTTATCGGCCAGTGATTTACCGATTCCTTTAATCATGCCCGAGCCAAGATATTTACGAATCCCTGAAACCGTGGCAGGCAAAACAACCTTATAAACTTCTGCTTTAAACTGGTCTCCATATTTGGGGTGCGTGGTCCATTTCCCTGAGACCTCAAGGCTTTCACCTTCAAACACCCCGGCAAGATGACCCACAATGGTGACAGGATCACTGATTTTAGCGATCCGAAGTTTCGCAACCGTATAATGGTTGTCCTGATTCTGATAGGTCAGTCGGTCTAAAATGCCTTTGATGGTGATCATCTAAATCTTCACATTCTTGATGATCCAAAGGGCGGTTTCATAAAGATCCGATCCGATAAAATCAGGCGTGATGCCTTTTTGATAAAGCTGGTGCTCTGCCTTTAATCCATTGCCTGTTTTGACCAGCAAAGATTTCGAGCATCCTGCATTGCGTGCGCATTCAATATCTTTTGCACTGTCCCCCACCATGCAGGAGCGAGCAAGATCAATCCGGTATTTTTTTTGGGCCTCAAGGATCAGCCCTGGTTTTGGCTTTCTACAGGAACAACACTCTTCCGGGGTATGGGGACAAAAGAAAACATCTTTGATGTCTCCACCCGCCTTTTTAACACCATCTTTCATTTTTTTAAAAATAATATCCAAAGCTTTCCGGGTGGCCATCTTTCTGCCGATCAAAGACTGATTGGTGATCACAATGACATGAAAACCATTTTTACAAAGAAGGGCGATCGCCTCAGGACTTTTGGGGATAAACTCAAACTCTGATTCATTTTTAACATATTCAGAAGAATCTATATTAATGACTCCATCCCGATCCAGAAAAACGATATATCCCATAATTTATTTTCTTTATTCTGCAACTGCAAAGGCACTGCCAAAGCCTTGTGCGATGATTTTTTCACTGAACCTTATGGCATCCTTCAAATTGGTAAACCTGCCGATTCTCACCCGGTAAAACGTCCCCCGGTCGTCCGTAAAAGTAGTAATATGGGCGTTTTGATAAGTTTTTGATAATTTATACCGGTATTTTTCTGCATTGGCTTTGATCTGGAATGCCCCCACCTGGATCGTGAGGTTGCCTTTCCAGTAATCAACGGGTTTAAAGGCAATAGGATCTTTTGTTTTCTTGGAATATGATGTGGCCCTTCCAAGGGCGGTTACCCTTACCTTTGCTGTTCCGGAGCCTGCGATCCCGATACGTTTTGCCCCGGTGTAAGAAAGGTCTATGATCCTCCTATAAACAAACGGGCCGCGGTCATTAATCCTCACCACAATCTTCCGGTTGTTTTCAAGATTATGGACACTGACCCAGGTATTCATGGGTAGTGTTTTATGAGCGGCCGTCATGGCGTGCATGTTGTAAATTTCACCATTGGAAGTTTTTCTTCCATGAAACTTTTTGCCGTACCAGGATGAAATCCCGGTCTGGACAAATCCGGTGGCACTGGCAATCGGAGTATATTGAACCCCTTTTATTTTATAGGGCCTCTGAGTTGCAGGGCTTTTTTGTCCGGTGGATACCGATGGACTTGTTTTATATGTTGATGATTTCGAGGGCGGGATATGGGCTTTCTTATATGGGGTATCAAGAGTGCTTGCGCAACCGAAAAGGGCCAGTGAAAACAATATCATGATCTGGGTTCTGAACATACAAAGATTACTCCATAATATCCAACATTATCGGTCAAGCGCTAATTCTAATACATCTTTCATTTTATCAACAAAATAAAAATCAATGGAATCTCTTATATAATCCGGCACGTCCTCCATATCTTTTTGATTCCATAACGGCAGGATAAGCTTCTTGATTCCTGCCCTGTGTGCTGCGATAACCTTTTCCTTTATTCCGCCCACCGGCAGAATTTCTCCTCTAAGCGTAATCTCTCCACTCATGGCCAGACGCTTTTTCACAAGCCGTCCCGTCATCAAAGAAGTAAGACAGGTCAACATGGCCACACCGGCAGAAGGACCGTCTTTGGGGATAGATCCTTCAGGCACATGGATATGGAGATCATGATTGCCAAAAAAAGATTCATCCACTTTTAATTTTTTTGCGTTGGCCCGGATAAAACTTAAGGCCGTGCTGGCAGATTCCTTCATGACATCCCCAAGCTGTCCTGTTAAGGTAAGCCCTTTTCCGCCTTTCATGGCCACAGCCTCAATAAAAAGAATCTCTCCGCCATAGGGTGTCCAAGCAAGCCCGATAACTACCCCGGGCTTCTCTATCCTCAAGACCAGATCCGGCATATTGGGGGCTGGCCCCAAATATTCATGCAGATCTTTTTGTCCCACAACCAGGATGTTGGCTTCTCCTTCAGCAATCTTGCTTGCAACCCCCCTGCACACAGATCCGATATGCCTCTCCAGATTTCTTAAGCCGGATTCCCTTGTATATCCTGAAATGATCTTTTTAACCGCACCGGACGTAATTTTAATCTGGGTCGCATTAAGGCCGTTGGCTTCCCTTTGCCTGGGAATCAAATATCGTGTGGCAATTTTTAATTTTTCTTCTTCCGTATAACCGCTCAGTTCCAAAATTTCTATCCTGTCCCGCAGGGGTGCAGGAATCGTATGAAGTACATTTGCTGTGGTTAAAAACATTACATCGGAAAGATCAAAAGACACATTCAGGTAGTGATCTGAAAACGAGAAGTTCTGCTCCGGGTCCAGGACCTCCAGGAGGGCGGAAGAAGGATCGCCATGATAGGATGAATCCATCTTGTCTATTTCATCCAGCATGAACACGGGATTTTTTGTGCCGGCTTTTCTCAAATGCTGAATAATCCTTCCCGGAAGCGCACCCACATAGGTCCTTCTATGGCCCCTGATTTCAGCTTCATCACGAACCCCGCCCAGGGAAATTCTGACAAACTGTCTGCCCAGGGCTCTCGCAATGGATCTGCCAAGGGATGTTTTTCCAGTTCCGGGAGGGCCTGCAAAACAGAGAATCGGGCCTTTGGAGTCATCTTTCAATTTTCGAACAGCCAGATATTCAAGAATTCTTTTTTTGGGCTTTTCAAGGCCATAATGATCATTGTTCAGTATTCTTCTTGCCTCTTTAATGTCGAGATTGTCTTTAGATCTCTTATTCCAGGGTAATGATGTCAGCCAATCCATATAGGTTGAAGCCACTACATATTCAGAAGATGACGGATGCATTCTTGACAGGCGCCGCAACTCCCGTTCCGCTTCTTTCTGTGCCTCTTGCGGCAACTTCTTTTCTTTAATTATAGCCTGGTATTCTTTTATCTCAACACTTTCGTCTTCTGTTTCACCCAGTTCTTCCTTTATGGCTTTCAACTGCTGACGAAGATAGTATTCCCGCTGCTGCTTATCCATATCTTCTTTTACCTGGCTCTGGATTTTGGAGCCCATTTCAAGGATCTCCAATTGGTCATTTACCAGCCGGGTCACTTTTTTCAAGCGTTTAGTGACATCCAAAAGTTCGATAACTTTCTGCTTTTCTTTGACAGGAGCATTGATGGTGGAGGCCACCATATCCGCAAGAACATTGGGTTCCTGCAATGATTTGATCATATGACCCATTTCTGAGGGAAGCCCCGGAGACAGCTCTACAATTTTCTTATACTGTTCAATAATATTGGCCATCAAAGCTCTGTTTTCTTTGTTTTTGCCAGCATTTTTGCTTTCCATGACACCAATTTTGGCCTGCATATATTTTTTGTCCTGGAGGAACTTTATGACCCTGAAACGGTTTAATCCCTGTATTAAAAGCTGGGCTTTATCATCTTCCATTTTGGACATTTTTAAAATAACGGCCACTGTGCCGATCCGATAAAGATCGTCTGCCGTATGTTTGGAATCAATATCAGATCGCTTGGATAATAGCAGTCCCAGCATTCGGTTTCCGGACATGGCCTCATCAATCAGCTCGACCGCTTCGTTTTGAATCAATACCAGGGGCAACACCATTTTAGGGAAAAGATTGGTGTCAACAATGGGAAGAATGGGAATGATGTCCGGGATATTATCTGATGTTATATTGCGTGGAGGATGCCTGAGATCATCCATTATAGTCTGGTTCCTTTTGGAATCTATGGCTTAAATGAAATCCAGGGAAACATTTCGTTTGCTCTTAATATTTTTACTGAACAGTTTTCCCAAAGTAAGCTCCAAAAATCCATTTAAAAATGTGGCGGATACTTTTTCGACATCAATAATATTTGGCAGATACAGGACTCGCTCAAACTGTCCGAATTGTATTTCTGCAAGCCTGTATGTGGCTGTCTGGTCCTGATGATTACTTTTCCTGCTTCCTGACATCTTGACGGCTTTGTTACTCACTTCAATAACAATATCTTCTTTTCTTACACCTGCTATCTCAGCCTGGATAATAATCTCACTTCTTGTTTCAAATATATCCATCTGAGGTTTCCATACCCGTTTTGAAAAACAGAACATGGGATTGACAGAATGAAACATCTCTTCAAAAGATTTTTCTTCAGTAGATTGTGTTTCAATATTATCTCCAAACCGAATTTTTATGTGTTTCATATAAAACTCCTGATGATGCTGTTAAATCGATCATCTGATGATTCGATGAGAATACCATTTGAGTCAGATATTGTAAAGCTGTATTATAAAGACTATTTCACAAAAAACATGCGGGCCTGCCCTTTAAATAATAAAATATATTGAAATGAGTTCCTGTGAATGGTAAATGCATTTTCTATACTATATATTTTTTTTATTTAACTGTTAAGTATAGCAAACTTTTTTTAACAATATTACGGCAAGAAAATAATGACTGTTAAAAATAATAATATTTTTTTGCTCAAATACTTTCCCGCATTGATAAGCGGCACGGCTTTAACGCTCTCTTTCCCCAAGACAGGACTCTCATTCCTTGCTTTTTTTGCCCTGATTCCGTGGCTTGTATCCATCCGGTCGATGACATCAAAAGAGTCTTTTTATAGCGGTTTTATTGCAGGATTTTTCTTTTTTTTAACCCTTATTTATTGGGTTGTCCCGACCATACATGTATATGGCGGACTTCACCCGGTTCTTGCAATTTCCACACTCATCCTTTTATGTTTCTACCTTGCTCTATATCCGGCGATTTTTGCCTTTCTTTTAAAAAAAATAGATCAGAAATCCTGTTTTGCTCCAATATTTGCATCCTGTCTCTGGACAGGTCTTGAGTATATCAGAACATATGCATTCACAGGTTTTTCATGGGGGATTTTGGGATACAGCCAGTATTTAAATCTTTCATTGATTCAAATTGCTGATTTTTCAGGAGTTTATGGGGTATCCTTTCTCATTGTTCTCATCAATTATCTTCTGGCAGTCATCTGGATGACGGTGGTCAAAAAAAATCTGCAAAAAAAAATATTCCTCCCGGTTATTTATACTATCATCCTGATTGCAGGAGCTCTTTTTTATGGCAGCCAAAAAATCAACTCCGTTGATTCTCAAATTGAAGCGGCACAAAAAACAACCATTTCTATTGTTCAGGGCAATATTAAACAGGATTTGAAATGGAATGATGCATTTAAGACCCGGACTATAGAAAAATATATCCTTCTTTCCCGTGCTGAATCCAAAAGGACTGGTTCAAAAAAGGCTGACCTTGTGATATGGCCGGAAACTGCTCTGCCATTTTATTACGGGTTTGACAGGCAGTTGTCAAACCAGGTGGATCAATGTGTGCGGTCATTAAAAACAAACTTTCTGATCGGAAGCCCTGCATTCAAGTCTGATGAAAATCAGATCAAGTTTTACAATCGGGCTTACATGCTGAACCGGTTTTCCATTGTTACAGGAACCTATGATAAACACCACCTGGTACCGTTCGGAGAATATGTTCCCCTGGGGGACTATCTGACATTTTTAGGGAAAATCACTGCCCAGGCAGGAAACTTTTCCATTGGCGATAAAACATTTAAACCCCTGGAATTCAATAATCATAACCTGAAGGTCACACACAAAACAGGGGTGCTCATCTGCTTTGAAATTCTATTTCCATCCATTGCATCCAAATTTGTAAAAAACGGGGCTGATATCCTCACCACAATTACCAACGATGCCTGGTTTGGGCATACATCGGCTGCTCAGCAGCATTTTTCCATTGCTGTATTCCGATCTGTTGAGAGCCGCAGAACCATAGCAAGAGCTGCGAACACAGGGATTTCAGGCTTCATCGATCCAAAGGGGAAAATTCTTGAAACAACCTCCTTGTTCACAGACCAGGCCATTACTCGACAAGTCCCTGTCCTAAAACAAATCAGTTTCTATACAAAATATGGGGATATTTTTGCCATCAGTTCAATCGTTGCAATCTGCTTTGCTTTTATGTTAAAAGGGTTTAGAAAAAAAGTTTAGGAGAAATCAAAATGAATTCGGAATTAAAACAAAATATCCAAGCCATATATACCAAAGCCGAAAAACTCAAGGAGTATCTTTGACCTCCCTGTAAAACAAAAGCGCCTACGCGAACTTGAACATATTATCTCCCAAAAAGAGTTCTGGAACGACTCAGATAAAGCCACCGGTCTTTTAAAAGAGAGAACTTCTCTTTCAAATCTTCTGGAAACCTGGGAAAGCATTTACAAAGACATTGAAGATGCGGAAGTCCTTCTGGAACTTGCCCATGAAGAATCGGATAAAGAGAGTGAAAAGGAAGTGGCTGTCCTTTTATCAGCACTTGAGAAAAAAATTAAAAAATTCTCTATTCAGATCACCCTTGACGGTGAAGACGATGCAAGAGATGCCCTTGTTTCCATCAATGCCGGTGCCGGTGGAACAGATTCCCAGGATTGGGCTGAAATGCTGTTTCGCATGTACACCCGATGGATTGATAAAAAAGGATATAAATATCAAATCATTGATTATCAGCAAGGGGAGGAGGCCGGAATTAAAGGGGCAACCCTTCGCGTTTCCGGGGAAAACTGCTACGGGTTTATGAAAGTTGAATCCGGAGTTCACCGCCTTGTCAGGATTTCACCCTATAATGCGAGTGGAAAACGCCATACATCATTTGCATCCGTATTTGTCTATCCTGAAATAAAAGATGAAATTAAAATCGACATTGATGAATCAGATCTGAGAATTGATGTGTACCGGGCCAGTGGTGCCGGTGGACAGCATGTGAACAAAACCAGCAGCGCGGTCAGAATCACCCATCTTCCCACTGGAGTGGTGGCTCAGTGCCAGCAGGAATCCTCTCAGCACCGCAACAAAGAGATTGCATTTAAGGTTTTAAAATCAAGGCTTTACCAGATTGAAAAGGAAAAACAGAATAAAAAAATGCAAACTCTTCACGATGGTAAAGATGATATTGCCTGGGGAAGCCAGATCAGATCCTATGTTCTTCACCCCTACAGGATGGTTAAAGATCATCGAACGGATTTTGAAATGGGTGACGTGGACAGGGTTCTAAATGGCGACCTGGACCTTTTTATTGAAGGAGTTTTACTCTCATAAAAAAATGGACCCGCTCTTCATCATTGAAAGATTTTATACGCCCGGTACAAAACTTCACCAGGTTCTTGTTGAGCACAGTCAAATTGTCACTAAAAAAAGTCTTGAAATCGCCCGCAATCTGATTCATCTGAACCCGGATCTTGACTTTATTAAAGATGCTGCCATGCTGCATGATATCGGCATCTATCTGACCCGGGCAGAATCTATTGGTTGTAATGGTGAAGCGCCTTATATCTGTCATGGATACCTCGGGCGAATGCTTCTGGATGAACAGGGACTAACCCCTGAATACGGCCTTGTCTGTGAGCGGCATACGGGTGCGGGAATTACAAAAGAAAATATCATATCAAACGGCCTTCCGCTGCCCAAAAGAGATATGGTACCCATCAGCCTCGAAGAAAAAATTATCTGTGCTGCAGACAAATATCACTCTAAAAATCCGAAACATGCCGATAAAAAAATAACCACGATTCAAATCATTGAAGAACTCGAAAAAATAAACAAAAATCATGCACAAAGATTTTCAGGCTGGGCTGAAGAATTCAAGTTGTAATCATCAGTCCCTTCAGCTTGCAATTGCCTCTAAGAAGGAATTTCCCGGTCTCCTTTAAAACAGAAAACCCTTTTATTTGTTTGACATCTTAAATAATTATTATTAATTGATCGTATTTGGTATGGAACGGGGAGATGATCAACTTTTAAAAAATGGAAGAGAGATATTATGGGCGGTTTTTTCGGTTGCGCTTCTAAAAAAGCATGTAATAAAGAACTTTTTTACGGAACAGATTATCTGTCACATCTGGGAACCAAACGCGGTGGTTTGGCTAGTGTGGATAAAAAAGAATTTTATCGATCAATTCATAATCTTGAAAATGCGTATTTCAGATCAAAATTTGAGCCGGATATTGACAGCCTGGTCGGGAATATGGGGATAGGAATTATTAGCGATACAGATTCCCAGCCTATTATTATTCATTCCCACCTTGGAAAATTTGCTGTAGTCACTGTCGGTAAAATTTCAAATCTTGAAATCCTCGCCCAGGAAGCATTTTCGAAAAATATTCACTTTGCTGAAACAAGCCAGGGCGAGATCAACCCTACAGAGCTTGTGGCAATTCTGATTTGTCAGAAAGGATCTTTTGAGGAAGGAATTTTAAACGCCCAGACAAAGATCAAAGGGTCCTGCTCTATGCTGATTTTAACAGATTCCGGGATCTATGCTGCCAGAGATCGGTTGGGGAGAACCCCCATTGTGATAGGGAAGCGTGAGGACGCCTATGCAGCGAGCTCCGAATCCAATGCGTTTTCAAATCTCGGTTTTGAAGTCGAACACTATATTGGTCCCAATGAAATTATCCTGATAACACCCGAGGGTATCGAACAGGTTCAGCCGCCAGGTGAAGCCATGCAGATCTGCTCATTTTTATGGGTGTACTACGGATATCCGGTATCGTCCTATGAAGGGATCAATACGGAACAGGTCCGGTATAAATGTGGGGCAGCTCTCGCAAAAAGGGAAACAGAAAAAGCGGATTTCGTAGCGGGTATCCCTGACTCCGGTATTGGACATGCCATAGGGTTTGCCAACGAAAGCCACCTCCCCTACATGAGACCCTATGTGAAATATACGCCTACCTGGCCCAGAAGCTTCATGCCCCAGAGCCAGGAAATGAGGGATCTTGTGGCCCGGATGAAGCTGATTCCTGTCAAAGAAATTATCCAGGGAAAGCGTATCATATTCTGCGACGATTCAGTCGTAAGGGGGACCCAGCTAAAGGATAATACCCAAATTTTATATGAATACGGTGCAAAAGAAGTTCATATGAGAATTGCCTGCCCATGCCTCATCTATCCCTGTGAATTCTTAAATTTTTCAACATCCCGGTCAACCCTTGACCTGGCTGGCCGGAAAGCCATTTACGAAATTGAAGGAATCGAAGATACGGATCTGACAGACTATGCCATGGATGGATCGGAAAAACATTCGGCCATGCTCGGCAGAATCATAGACCGGTTAATGCTTACCAGCATCCGGTACCAGAAACTGGATAACCTGGTCAAGGCCATCGGTCTTCCAAAAAACAGACTTTGCACACATTGCTGGGATGGATCAGGTTATTTTTAATACAGGAACAAGGATATAAAATAAGGTGAGTAGCATCAGTACAGATACAAAGATTGGCGACAAACAAGACACCCTGACGGCCATACACGATTGTATTCCCCTTCTGGAAAAGATTGCGGACCGATCCGAACTTCTGGCGTACTTGCCGGAGTCCGAACGGATTGCTCTGATCACTGCGGCCGGAAAAATATCCCGGCCAGACAAAGAGGAAATTAAAAAGCGGAACAAGGACAGAAAGCAGCAAAAACGGTTGGCCATTGTGAAAAAAGAACGCCGACTGAGGGCGGCCACAGGAATCCGGAGGGCCAGGGAAACCGATGTCTTTACCGCTCCCCGGCAAATTTCATTTGACAACAGAGAAACCGACAAACAAGATAACACACAAAGACTGGAAACACCGCGCAACTGCTATGTGTGCAAAGCCGAATTTACGCAGCTCCATCATTTCTATGACACCATGTGCCCGGAATGTGCAGCCTTAAATTATCAGAAACGCTTCCAGGCTACCTCCTTAAAAGGACAGGTGGCCTTGATCACAGGCTCCCGGCTCAAGATCGGATACCAGGCCACCTTGATGATGCTTAAGGCCGGTGCAAGGGTGATTGCCACCACCCGTTTTCCCAAGGACTCAGCCTTACGATTTTCCAGGGAACCGGACTTTTCCGACTGGGGCCAAAGGCTCCAGATTTACGGGCTGGATCTTCGCCACACCCCCAGTGTAGAGCTTTTTACCGATTATATCAGGGAAACCTATCAGCGCCTGGATATTCTCATCAACAATGCTGCCCAGACCGTCCGGCGGCCGCCCGGGTTTTACGCCCATCTCATGGAAAATGAAACAAGACCGGTGGCTGACTTGCCAATGGATGCCCAGACCCTTTTAGGACAGTACCAGACCTGTCTTTCCCGGCTGGAATACGGGCAGGCAAAAAATGTGGGCACAGAAAAAGCCATGCCCGTCACCTGGAACGGCACAGCCCCGGGGGTGGGATTGCGCATGTCCGCCCATCTGTCCCAGATTCCCTATTCCTATGACCATTCCCTGGATGTGCCCGAGGTCTTTCCCGCAGAAAAACTGGATGCCGACCTCCAGCAGGTGGACCTTAGGAAAACCAATTCCTGGCGGCTGAGGCTGGGGGAGATCCAGACCTCGGAAATGCTGGAGATCCAGCTGGTCAATTCCGTGGCTCCTTTTGTCTTGTGCAATAGGCTGGCGGATTTGATGAAACAAAATTACACAGGACAAAAACACATTGTCAATGTCTCGGCCATGGAAGGCAAGTTTCTGAGATTTAAAAAAGGCAGTCGCCACCCCCATACCAATATGGCCAAGGCCTCCCTGAACATGCTCACCCATACCGCAGCCAGTGATCTGGCCAAATACGGAATTTTTATGAATGCCGTGGACACAGGCTGGGTCACGGATGAGGATCCTGCCATCCTGGCCACGCTCAAACAGGACCGCCATGATTTCCAGCCACCGCTTGATATTGTGGATGGAGCGGCAAGGATCTGTGACCCGTTTTTCCACGGCATCCTGACCAAAAAACACTGGTGCGGCAAATTTTTAAAGGATTATTTCCCCATCGACTGGTAGGCGGCGGGCAGCATAAGAATACTTATATTGCGAATTTTTTTCTACTTTAATTTTGGTGAAATTTCAGTTTAATAAAAAGGTTGTCCAATGGACAAGATCTCTTCAATAGCAGTACTCGGAACTTTTGTCGCCAAAGTAAGTGCGAGGCTTGTTTATGAACATGTCAATCTTATTGTTGAAAATCAGCTTGATATTAAAAAACAAAAAAATGCAAACGGGGGATTGATTTTGATGAAATATTAGTTTAAAAGTTGATGAAATAAAAACACTTCTTGAGCTTACGCTCTTATTTCAGCATTGAAGATGTTCAGACTTTGGAGTCCACCGTACAACAAGACCATAGATATTCATTCATCTTTTGCTTTAAATATGAAGCCGTATATGGATGGACACAAAAATTAAATTTGAATTTCGTATCTGAATTATAAAAGGTCTACTACATGCTTCGACAGGTCTCAAAGATATTATGCGATTTGTTGAATGTTTGGGGAGTTATGAAGAATTAAAACAAGGAATACAATGAAAACAATTTCGAAGATTTTTCAAGAATTATATTTTCCAACGAATAAAAACTCAAAATTAAACAATGAAAACAAGCGGAAACGGGTATATTTCCTTACAGCCACATCTGTTGCTGTACCGCTACTCCTTGCATTCGGTTTTTCTCATCTAATGATTGGCGGAGGTTTGAAAGATGCATGGGCTAACTTTCTAACTGCTGGAATCCTTATTGTAGTTTTTCAGATTCTAAGAAAAGCAGAAAATGACGAAACTCCATATCGAATAGCCACAACAGCTATCACGTTTCTTTTTTTATACAATGTTGCATCGGGATTATACAATGGAGCAGACATTTTATGGCTGTATATATATCCAATGACAGCCTTGTTTCTTTTAGGCAGTAAGGAAGGAATTGTCTGGAGCGGTTTGATGATGGGAACGGCTTTTGCGATGATACAATTCCCAGGAGTATTAAATGTTTTTGATTATTCCACCGACTTCAAGACACGGTTTATCATTTCCATGTTGGTTGTTACCTTTTTCTCATGGCTGTTCGAATCCCTTCGGCAACATTTTTATGAACGATTACAGAATCAGAAAATCGAACTTGAAGCTGCATTTACAAAAATTAAGACTTTGAGCGGGATGATCCCGATCTGTGCATCCTGTAAAAAAATCAGAGATGATTCTGGATACTGGAATCAAATCGAATCTTATATACAAAAACATTCAGAAGCAGAATTCAGCCATGGGATCTGTCCAGAATGTGCAAAAAAATTATATCCCGACTTGGATCTAGATGAAAATATCGGGTAAAGACTTTAAATGCATAGTTCGATACATTGGAACTCAAGAAGGGGTCAGTTCACTGAAACAAGATCAAAGATAACACTTCCGATAAACACTTTTACCTTTATTCTCACGGGGATCTTTCTATCATCTGCCGTGACCCAGAGTTTTACCGTGGGATTTTCACTCTTTTTAAACACGCCTGAAAAATGATTGATCTGAGGGACAAGCAGATACGTATCAAAGGTTCCCGAGGGTACGGTGATTTTTTCTTTTTTAATCACCCTGGCTTTTTGCATGAAATATTTTTTCCCATCCGTCACCGGGAAGGACAGGTTCTGATCGGCTTTAAAATCTAAGGTTCGCATTTTATAAAAGGCTGAAACCGGGCCAAATGTCTTCAAAGGAATCTTGATTGGGTCTCTTTTTTCGCCGAAGTTGGAATAGGCGGCTGTTTTCTTTTCCCAGTCAAAGTGAACAATCACCTCTCTTTTATCTTTACCCGATTGTTTCTTCTTGTGTAAAAGAGACCGGGTGAACGCTAAATCAGTAAATCCTTCCAGCCGGTCCCTGATTTTGTAAAGCAGATCAATATGTCGATTTGACTTTACATCAAGTAAAAAATGATATGCTTTTTCCCCATCGATAGTTGTAAAAGGAAGAACCTTGAAATTTGCTTCTCCAGCCTTGATCATTTCCCAGCTGACGGTGTATTTGATTTCTTCACCAATAAAAAACGGCAATACCTTTTCTCCTGCATAGCTGAAAAATGTAAAAAAAAACGAGGCTCCCGTCAGAATAATAATAAAAAAATACGCGCGTGAAATTCTAATGCATTGCTTCTGCAATGGATACCGTCCTGTCACCCAGTATATTGACATAGCTTGCCATTTCATTGTCATACCATCCGTAAATCACAGACTGGGTAACCTGGATACTGGTGACCTGGTCTTTGATCGTGTCCAGTATGTTTTTGTCAATCCCGCGCACATGTTCAAGGTTGATATTAATGGCCCCGGTACGCGTATGGGTTTCATGGCCTTCAATAACAGCGGCAGCCCTTGGTGTTCCGATAATATCAGAGGAGACATTCTGTTTATCCGTGTACATCAGGTATCCGTTTGTATTGACCTTTACTGCATTTTCATAAATCGAATTAATCATGTCCCTTCGAATCGGCTTTTTATTCAGTTCTTCCTGGAAATTCATCACCAGAATAATCAAAGAACCTGTTGCTGTAGGGATTCTGACAGATTCTGCGATAAATCCGATGGTCGACATTTCCGGGATAACCAGCTGTAATGCTTTTGCCGCCCCGGTTGTGGTCAGAATAATGTTATTCATGATGGACCTGTTTTTTCTCAGATCCCTGGCACCTGTTTTTGGCAATCGGTCCAGCACCTGTTGCGATCCTGTGGCAGCATGCACAGTTGCCATGGACGCGGAAAGGATTCTCTCAACACCGAAATAATCCAGCAGCGGCTTTATCATATGGGACAGACAGGTGGTTGTACAGGATGCATTGGAAATAATATTATGTGTTAGCGGGTCATAATCTCCATCATTAATCCCCATGACGGTTGTCACGGCATCTTCAGGCATTGTCACACCCTCTTTGAGTTTAAAAGGGGCAGAAGTGATCACTTTTTGAGCACCCGCTTGAATATGCCCCCGAATAGAGCCTCTGGCTGCCTCTGCTCCAAGGGAAGGATCTAAAAACCGGCCGGTTGTATCCATTACAATTTTGGCGTTATTTTCAGCCCATTCAATCTCTTTTGGATTTCTGTAATTTTGTAATATCTTTACTTTTACACCATTGATATTCAAGGACGAGCTGGCCTCATCCACATCAGTGATAACCGACTTTGCCTGATATCCATAAAGAAACGAATCCAGTCGCCCGTAGCTTGAATCTCTTTCAATATAATGAATAATGTCTTGAAAAGATTCGCCCACCTCACGGCCCACATTGATCACAATCGTATCAAAGTACTTTCTACCGGCATGATGCCATAAAGAAAGCTTTCCTATTCTTCCAAGTCCGTTAATTCCAAGAGTTCTAGAAGCTTTTGTACTCATATATTTCCTCTTTTCACTGTCTTTTATTTAATTGGCTTTAATTGCGCCTTTATATACTGATCCTTTTTGACCGTTAATACTGATATAATCACCAGTGACCATTTTAACGCCATTGAGCATACACTCTTTTTCGGGTTCATTGCAAACAAGATTTTCGCACCCGACCACACAGGTTTTGCCAAGATTATATGTCACCACCGCAGCATGGGAGGTGAGTCCTCCCCTGGCCGTCAGAATTCCGTCAGCCGCATCAATTTCCAGGATATCATCCGGTACTGTATCGTTCCTTAATAAAATCAATCGGGTATCCGGATCACTCTCCCGAAATGCTTCGATTTCTTCCAGGGTAAAAACTATTCTGCCGCTCATGGCGCCACCACTGACTCCGATCCCCTGAGCAAGATACGCCTTTTCAAGAACTTCCGGCTTTGCATCAAAATCCACAATCTTCTTTCTGCTCCTTAAGGACATCTCCCTTGCCTGAAGGATAAAAAGATCTTCTCTGGTTTCACCTTCAAAGGTAAACTCGATTTCCTGGGGGTTCCATCCCTCATCATAAACCAGGCGATGCACCACTTTTTTCAATTGCAAATATATGTGAGGAAAGCTTTCTTCAAGGCTTATCTTTGAATCCCGTTCTTCCAGCTCTCTTTGAACTTCTGAAATAGGAAGGGTTTTTACAAGCCCTGATACAACATCTTCTCCCTGATTGCCAATGGTAAAATCCCCCCAAAGCCGTATCGTATCTCCTGGAAGCCTGGGGCTATGGCTGAACACAACACCTGATCCTGACTGCCTGGACAGGTTTCCAAATACCATGGACTGAACCGTTACAGCAGTACCCCAGTCATCGGATATCCCCATTATTCGCCTATAGTCCTTCCCTCTTTTGGATTCCCAGGAGGAAAAAACCTGATCAATGACCAGAAACAACTGATCAATGGGAGACTCAATCAGTTCAACCCCGGAATCAAGTAATAATTGTTTATAGGCAATAGCAACGGATTTCATCTGGTCACCGGAAAAATAACGCTTAAGCTCAATACCATACTCTTGTTTTTTTGAATAAATGATATGATCAAACTCATCTCTTTTGATCCCAAAAGCCATCCCATATCCTTGAATAAACCGCCGATAGCTGTCCCATGCAAACCATGGATTTCGGCTTATCTTTGCGATGCTTGCCGCAATTTCCTCGTTAAATCCCACATTCAAAAATGAATCAAGCATCCCTGGCTGTGAAATGGAAGAACCGCTCCTGACCGATAACAGCAACGGATTTTTAGGATCTCCAAAGCTTTTTTGGGTGTGCTTTTCAAGATTGCCCACCATCTTTGCCACATACTTCTTGAAATTGATGTTTGCCGGCTTGTAATGATTGATGATTTCACGACATTTAAAAACTTCTGTGGTAATAATAAATCCTTCCGGGACTGCTACTCCTAGTTTTTTTAATTTGATCAGGTTTAATCCCTTGTTCCCCAAAAATATAATATTATTGCCAATGGAATCTGAACTGCCGACTTCAATGACAGAGCATTTGGGATCATAATTTAACAGCCGGCTTAAATGGCTTTGCGAAAGTTTTTCAGATTGCTGAAACAGGGTGTGCAAAATCCGGTTCAAAAATACATCCATCTGCTGAAGCCCGAGGGAAGTTGCAATCCGGTCCATGAAAAAGATCTCGGCCACTCGCTGATCCAGCTTTGAATTTCGCTTTTTGGACCCATTGGGCAGATATTTTTTAAGGATCTGATCCTTTCCAAGTCTGGATTCTATCTGAAATAAATTACTGGAATGAATATTGTTGAAATGATCATTGATGATATCAGCGATGGCCTTTGTAAATCCTTTAAAAATATCCAGATACTGGGTAAATGAACAGGTTCTGATGTCCACGGAGAATTTCAAAAAATCCATCTGGACATCCAATTGGGCAGATGCAATTCCATCCAGTTCGAATGCTGTCCTGAACAGGTTCAGGATTCTGTAAATCCGTTTAAACGTAGCCTTTGTGATCACTTGAAGATCAATGCCGTTGATCAGTTCTTCGAACATCACATTCAGAATGCTTTCAACCCTCAGAGTCAATCCCAGAGCATCAAATTTTGCTTCATTGTAACTGCCGTACATGGACGGGATATCAACGGCAAAGTGGCGTTTATAATAAATCGCCTCATTGGCCTCATATATCCTGTCCGAAAGAATTATTTTTTTTAACTCTTTCATGTAGGCAAGAAAAATCAGGATCTTACTTTCCAGATTTTTCTCTTCAAGCGCAGCAACAAGCTTTTGGGTATCAGGCAAATTTTCAGACTTGAACGAGGACAAATATTTTTTAAATTCCAGGTTATCGATTCGGTATTTTTGGTTTAAGAGCCTGTAGAATCCAAAAATCATTTTCACCCTTGACCGGTCAAGATCTGAAACCCCATTAACTTCATTAATCAAATTGAAAATAGCCTCTTCCGTATAGATCAAATAGTCCTTTGGAAGCGACATGTCCTTTGATTCAAGGTGATTGAGAATAATTCTCGGCCCGTCAATAAATGGTCCTGACTCTTTAATTTCCTGATAAATTGATGGGGGAACATAAGACTCAAGCTTTTTTTTGTTCCCGGTCTTCCAGAAAAGAATCACTTCCTGGATAAAATCCACGCTCCTGCTCGAGCTTTCGATATGGCATTGTTTTCTTAAAAAATGGATTAACCGGTCCTTTCTATGACAGGCCTCGTCCAAACGAGTGGAAATATCCCGAAGATGACCTTCCGCACCGATTTCATTAAAAAAAGCCGGTAATAACCTTGAAAGCTGTTTTACCAGATTAAAAACCGGCGCAATATCTGAATTTAAAAATTTTGTAATGTCTCTTGAGAACAGATCCGTATCCTTGATAAAAATTCCGCCGATGGACAACGATATGATCAGTGCAGAGAAGAGCCGTCTCGACTTTTTTGGATGCTGCCCGATCAGGTCGAGAAACACCCGGATGTTTTTCACATGGACCGAATTGCTCTTTATCTGCCAGTCCTCGCCGGTCCCTTCAATCATTGGAAACTGAAATCCATGATCAACCGCCATGTCTATAAAATGGTTGATAAGCACTATTTTCGATGTCTTGTAAACTGCCTCCCCGATTTTATGGATACAGTCCAGAACGGTTTCAGGGTATTTCCCCTTATGCTCTTTGAGCAGCGAAAAAGTCTGGTTGACGATGTTGATATCTTTTTTAAAATCCTTATCACCGATAAGGTGAGTAAGGGTGCTGTTAATATCCCGCAGGGCCTGAACATGGATAGTAGAAAGTCCCGGAATATGAATAATATAAAAAAGAAAGGTCAATTTAAGGTGGAAGCCTCCCGTGTCATCGCCACTCCCGGTCATTATTTTTTGAGGTACTGCCCAAACCCTGGTGACAAAATCATGGTAGCCCACAAGATGTATCAATTTTTGGGTTGCTCTTCGGGGTTCTTGATTCAAGGTTTGAATGAGACCTTCAAGCGTTTTTCGCCACTTCAATATATTGTTATGGGAAACCTCTTTTAATATACACTTTAACCCATCATCAAGCTGATTTACATCCATACTCTGGCCAATCCAGGAAATCGGTTCTTCCTGTTTCAGCCAGTAATCAAACGAATATTCATAAAATTTTACCAGAAAGCAGTTTACCGACTTGAAAATCGCTGCATCACCCTTAAGGCTGCCTAACAGGTTTCTTGCAATTTTATCCGGCTGGTAATAGGATCTGACAAAAAAATAAAAGTCTTTGCCTTCATAGGATTCAATTTTTACGACCGCCTTTTCAATAACCGGAAGAAACCGATCAAGTTCCTGTTCAGCTTCTTTGATAATATGCTGTAAAAACAGCATCAAATTATCAGCCGCACTTGTTTTCACTTTTAAATTTGAATCTGCCTCAAAGGACTCCAAAAAAATATCAATAAAAAGCTCCATGGCTTTATCCCCTTTTGGATGAGGCTTGTACAAATAGAAATATTGAAGGGAAAAATGCCTGGCTTCGCTGACGATAAACTCCCAGTTTTTATAGGGATGGGACAGCTCTTTTAGAAAAATGTTCATCCTGTTTAAGATCCCGACATAAGATGAAACTATATCCAGGAAAACCTGATATTTTGAGTCAATGATAACATCAACTTTTGTGTCGGATAAATTCACCTCTAGGGCTTTGGACTTCACAAAATATCCTTTCTTTATTCACAACCGGTTAAACATCTTTGTCTAAACTTGAATATTTTACCACTTTGATGGGTATTTTCAATGGTCTTTATGAGTTTTAAATATTTCTTTATCCGCTTCCATGGCTGTCGCCTTTTTTTACCGTTTTTTATTTCTATTTTTATTCTATTTTTATATAATAAATTTTTAAAACTGGAAAAAATACGTATGAAACTCAAATGGCTTGGAACTGCAGGATTTGAATTTAAAACAGGAGACCATGTGTTTCTTGTTGATCCCTACCTGTCCAGAAATCAAAAATCCTGTCCAAAGCAGGAAATAACGCCTTCTGATATTAAAAAAGCGTCCCAAATTTTTATCTCCCAGGGCCATTTTGATCATATCCGGGACGTTCCCCAAATAGCGTTACAGACAAACGCCGATATTTATTGCTCAAGAGTTGCGGCGAAATTCTTAAAAAACCAGCAGGTAAATACACGACAGATTAATCCCGTTCTTACTGATAAAAAAACAGTCCACCTGCAAAATTATACGGCCCAGGCCTTTTTCAGTGAACATATTAGGTTTGACAAAAAACTTGTCGTCTCTACCTTTCTAAAAATAAACATTGCCTTGTTTAAATACCTTCCTCTTTTTCGACGATTTCCATGCGGCCAGGTTTTAAGCTGGCGCTTTTACATTGAAGATAAAATTATACAGTTTTTTGGCAGTGCCGGATCATCTTCGGAAGAGCTCAAAAAAATTGGAAAGAAACCAATTGATATCCTGCTGCTTCCATTTCAGGGGCACTCAGATATTTGTCAAATCGGCCTGAACTATGTAAAATATCTCAACCCCAAGATTGTCGTTCCCCATCACCATGACGATTTTTTCCCTCCCATATCAAAAACCATCGATATCAGACCATTTGTAGAAAAAATAAAAAAAGAACATAAAAACACAACCGTTATTATTCCAAAAATAAATGAAGTCTTATCCCTGTAACCCATTGAACATGGTGTTTATGTTTTTTCGTTGAACAACAACAACATTTCATGTATTTTTTCCTTGATGGAGTTTGATTCAACATATCAGACTGAATATGAATCTTTAAAAGAAATTTTAATAGAAATGACCCAATACCCGTTTGACCCGACACCTAAGACAGAAATCATTGCCAGGATAAAAGCCGTGCAAAAGCAAATGGCAGCCCTTCATCTGGACGCCCTGTTTTTAACCCATAAACCGGACATCTATTATTTTTCAGGCACTGCTCAGGATTGCTATCTCTATATCGAAAAGGATCATGATCCTGTTTTGTTCGTAAAACGGTATCTACCCCGGGTTCAACAAGAGACGGCTCTTAAAAACATTGAGCCCATTGACTCCATAAAGGATATCCCCAAATTAATTGAACGCTGCTTTAAAAAACATCCAGGCTCCTGCGGCCTTGCTTTTGACGTAGTGCCGGTAAAAGATTTTCATTTCTATAAGGCCCTTTTTAAAAACACCCATTTTGTTGACGGATCCCCCGTGATTGAAGCCTGCAGGCAGATAAAGTCTTCCTGGGAAATCGAACAGATGAAAAAAGCCGCCCTTGTTTCAAAGCAGACCTTTGACTTTATGGAGGAAAACATTAAACCTGAAATTTCGGAAATGGACTTTTGCGGCATGTTTGAAGCTTATTCAAGAACACTGGGCCATTCCGGGAAACTTTTAACCCGCCATTACCGCCTGGAAGGATTTCCATTTCATCTGATGAGCGGCAAAAACGGCGGAATTCCGGGTGCCCTGGATTCCCCCTTATGCGGCACAGGAACCTCAAATGCCTACCCCTATGGTGCTGGTCCCAAGCTGATCAAAGCAAACGAACCCATCCTGATTGATTTTGGTACGGTTATAGACGGCTATCATATGGATGAATCCAGAATGTTTGTCATTGGAAAACTGCCGGACAGGGCAGAGGACGCATCCAAAGCTTCCATAGAAATCCTGTATGCGCTTTTAGACAGGATGAGGCCGGGCGTATCCATGGGTGAAATATTTGAAACAGCCGTTACTATTGCAAAAAAATTAGGTCTCGAAGATCAATTTTTAGGGCTGCCGGGCTTAAAATCAAAATTTATCGGCCATGGAATCGGGCTGGAACTTGTGGAAAATCCCATACTTGCCAAGGGTAAAAAAACACTTTTAAAACCCGGGATGGTCTTTGCTGTTGAGCCAAAATTCATATTTAAACATCAATTTGCCGCAGGTATTGAAAGTGTTATTCATATCACAGAAAATGGCAGTCAGTTTTTAAGTATGACTGAAAATAAAATTTTCTCATATCACAGAAAATGGCAGCGAGTTTTTAAGTATGACTGAACCCGGCACACCTTGTGCCGGGTTGAGATATCATCAAATTAAAATACCAGTTCGCGCCGGTTTGACATGCCTACAAGGGTTCTTTCCCTTGCCTTGTCAATACCGAGCTGTTTTCGTTTCTTGTCAATATGGGCGATCATCATCCCGGCGATTTCAATTGGATCTTTAGCCGTTCCCCATTTTCCATACCCCTGTTTTTCAAGGCCGTCAAACAGAAGATTATGAAATTTTGTCTCTTTGATGGACGGGAATCCAATGCCAAAAACCGTATATACTCCTGAGGCCACAAAATACTGGCCAATGGCCAATGCCTTTTCACTCATCCATTCAGGCGCACATCCGGCAACGGGAAGGTCTGCGATACTGTTTCCAAGACCGCCGGCTTTTACCATGGCTGATGCTGCAATGAGAATCCTTGTGTTGTCCACACAGGACCCCAGGCCCAGGACAGGCGGCATGCCGACGGTTTCACAGACTTCTGCAAGCCCGGGTCCCGCGAGGGAAGCGGCTTCCGGGACAAGAAACCCTGCCTTGGCAAGGGATATTTGTGAGCATCCGGTTTGAAGTACCAAGACATCATTTCGAATCAATTCCTTAACCAGTTCAATATGAATGGAATCCTGTTTCACTTTTGGATTTGTACATCCGACAACACCTGCCACTCCGCGGATTCTTCCATTAATGATATTTTCGTTCAAAGGAGAATAACTGCCCCTGAAGCTTCCACCCAGCATGTATTCAATATATTCATGGGTAAACCCGTGAACACCGGTCTGGATCTGTTTTGGAATTTCTATGGGCATTTTCCTTGTGGCATATCTTGCAATGGCCTTTGAAAGAACCTCGTCTGTACAAATCCTTGGATCACGTTCGTCAAATTCAATATGGGTAGCCCCTTCAATATGAGCCCTTGGGTTTGTGGTAATCAAATGGGTATCATAACATTTTGCCACTTCTGCCAGTCCCTGTTTAATGCACTGAATATCAACCACCATGGCATCCACGGCACCGGTAACAATAACGGCTTCTGTTGATCCGAAACTGCCGGCATGGGGAACCCCGTGACGGGACATCATTTCTGCACCGGAACAGCACATGCCGACAAGATTAATCCCCTCGGCACCCTTGGCTTTTGCTTCTTTTATGAAAAACGGATCATTTACCGCCATCAGCATACCTTCAAACATGGCAGGTTCATGGCCATGTACAATAATGTTCACATGGTCTTCCTTTAAAACTCCCATATTCACATCTGCAAGGGTTGGAGAAGGGGTCCCAAAAATGATATCTGAAAGCTCTGTCGCCACCATGGAACCGCCCCATCCGTCAGCAAGGGCCGTCCTGGAGATCTGCTTCATCAAATTATTATAATCCTGATCACATCCGATGTGGGTCCGACTCATGAGTTCCATCACTTCAAGCATGGCCCCCCTGGGCATGACACCTTCTTTTCTCCACAACTCTCGGGTCGCCTTGGGTGCCCGTTTTGTAAAGGGCATTTCACCTTCAACACTGGAAAATGTTTTTTCAAGTTCATCACAAAGCTCTTTTGCAACCTCCAGAACCTCTTTGCCCTCAACTTCAATACCAATGGATTTAGCAACTCTTTCAAGCTTGATGGTGTCATCAATGGTAAAGTCCTTGACCTTACCGTCAATAATACCTCTGAATAGTCCAAGAATATGCCTTCCGTGATCATTGTGGGAAGCTGACCCTGCTGCCACGTTTCGTCCGAAATTTCGTGCCATGATCGTATCAATGGTTGCACCGCAAACCCCCACTTTTTTATAGGGATCTTTCGGGTTTAACCGGCAAGGGCCCATATAACAATGTTTACAACAGGCAGATTCCACACCGATGGGACAAGGTTTCATTTCATACCCGCGGTCAAGATCCAGCTTAACACCATCTCTCCTGGCTTTTTCAAGCATCTGCTGAGTGGCTTCACACATGGTGCGATCCTTAGCGCTCACCATTGTTTTTTCTTTCCTCATATGTCTCTCCTTATTTTTAAATTTTCTCCTGGTTGCAGTTATTTTGGAACATAGCAATCTTTACACAACACCATAATAGTAATACATTGTGGTACTTTGTAAAGTTTAATTAAAGAATGTTTTTGGGGATTATTCCAAATTTTTTAACCATTAAGACTGTGATGGCTTCTTGAGGAAAATTATTGACGGGAATTAAAAAACCCAAACACCTGGAGAAATCAAATCATACAGGCGTTTGAGGTGACAATGGTTAACCAATTGATTCGATTGATGCAAATCTTGGTTCGTGTAAGGGAATGAGGATATCTGCTTCTTTTTGAACCTGTTTCATAATATCATAGGCCCTGTAAACATCCACATGGGTTCCGGGCGGAATTACGTCCATTTCCATGCCTTTAATTTCAGGTGGCGGGTTAAAATTTTCATCAATCACACAAAACCCTGTGATTGCAGCGGTTCCCTTTTGTGTTTCAATATAAACCGTTAGCCCGCCTTTTGTATGAACAGGGGTATGTTTGACACGAATACCTTTTAAGATTTCACAATCTTCTTTAATTATTTTAATTTGATTGTTTTCTTCAATATCATCAATATAGTCTTCCAGATATCGGTAATCGAGAGGGTGGGGATTATGAATAGACTCAAGTTCTTTTTCATGGATATAAAATCTGGCATTTTCACATTTATAATCATTTTCACAATGATCCATATGAAGGTGGGTATGAATAACAATATCAATATCCAATGGGGTTAAACCATGTTTTTCAAGTCCCTTTTCAAAGGTAAAAATTTTACCGCCAATGGCATCTTCCCTGTCCTTTGACAAGATTGGGCTCATCTCCCCTGTATCCACGAGAATGTTTTTATCGCCACCTTTTATCACCCATGTATAAATGGGAATAGTATATTGCTCACCCTGACCATATTGATAGGTCATCATGCTTTTATCAAAAACTTTTGTTCCCATGACAATAGGATGAATGGTGTATTGTGCCATGATATTTTTGATCTACAAAATCTGTTTTAAAAAAAGCTTTGTCCGGTCGTGGTCAGGATTGACAAAGAAATGTTCCGGGGTTCCTTCTTCAACGATCCTGCCTTCATCCATAAAAATGACCCTGTCCCCCACTTCCTTTGCAAATCCCATTTCATGGGTGACACAAACCATTGTCATGCCTTCTTTTGCAAGGGTTTTCATAACATCCAGAACTTCACCGATCATTTCAGGATCAAGGGCAGATGTGGGTTCGTCAAACAGCATAATCTTGGGATCCATTGCAAGCACTCTTGCAATTGCCACGCGCTGCTGCTGCCCTCCTGAAAGGTTTGCAGGGTGTGCATGGGCCTTATCCCCGATGCCAACCTTTTCAAGAATGGCCATGGCTTTTTTCTCAGCCTCTTTCTTACTCCTGTTCCGGACCAGTTTCTGGGTAATGGTAACGTTCCCAAGGATGGACAAATGGGGAAACAGGTTAAAGGACTGGAACACCATTCCCATCTCAGCCCGAACCTTATTGATATCGGTCTTTGGATCAAAAATATCCACACCATCCACGAGGATCTGACCTTTCTCTGCTGTTTCCAGGCGATTCAGACATCTTAAAAAAGTGCTCTTTCCCGAGCCTGACGGCCCGATCACAACCACCACTTCCCCGGCTTCAATTTTATTTGAAACATCCACAAGGGCTTTGACCTCATGGGGGACGTAAAATGTTTTATATATATTATTTACTTCTATCATTTTGTTGCAGTCCTCCGTTCCAGATATTGTACACACATGGAAAGTGTAAAGGTCATGAGCAGGTAAAGTATGGCGCACAGAATCCATAATTCAAATGCCTGAAGACTTGTTGTAATACCTTCACGGGTTGCCTTGGTCAACTCCCTGATGGCAATCATGCCAAGAAGGGATGAATCCTTTATCAGATTGATAAACTGTCCTGCCAAAGGAGGCAGGATGGTTTTCAATGCCTGGGGAAGGATAATATGGTACATGCATTGAAAATAGGTCATGCCGCCTGATCGAGCGGCTTCCACCTGGCCGGGATGAATAGCTCCAATTCCTGCACGGACTATCTCAACCACATAGGCTCCGGTAAAAACAGAGAGCGCTGCAATACCATACCATTCCGGATCAATAATACCGAATCCATTCATGGATAGAAGTTTATTAATCGTGGTCCCTAAGACAAAATAGGCAATCATGATCTGTACCAGCAAAGGAGAACCTCGAATGATTTCCACATAGGTAATGGCTGTCCATTTAAGAATCGGGGTGTCTGACACTCTGGCCACACCTCCGATAATCCCCAGAAGAATCCCTAAAATGGTTGAGATAAAACTGATTTTCAGGGTAGTCCATAAACCTATTGCCAGAAGACCCGGCTTCCAACCACCTTCATATTCGGCTATTATGTCTCCCGGAGAAGTAAAGTCCCCCTCATCAAACTCAAAGGAGCCTTTAGGAACCGTATATGTTTTATCACCAAGATCATCCGTGATGGTTAAATCAAACTTGTCTTTATTTGCTTTAATTTCTTTTACTTCACCGTTGGAGTCTGCATAAATGGTCACTGTTTCTATATACATAAAATATTTGGGTGCTTTATACCATCGCCACTGATACTCCACAGTAACAGTTGCATAATATACCGCCCCCATCACCAGCAGCATCAGTGCAATAAACCCTGATACTGAGGACCAATAGGCAGTCGGATTACTTAACCTTTGGATGTTGGATATTTTTGAGTCCATCTGTTTTATCAAGCCTTAAATTTTACAAAAATTTAAAAAAAAGGCCGACAAGAAAACTTCCTGTCGGCCCCCATAAAACACTATGTTCAAATGATTATTCTGCTACCTTGTCAAACCAGTCAGAGTTTTTTAACCATTTATCATATGATCTTTGCCACAGTCCGTCACCTTTATATTGACGCAAGAAATTGTTCAGGTAATTCATAAAGTCAGGATCACCTTTTCTGATGGCCATTGCAAGAGGTTCATAGGTAAAAGGTGTGCTAAGTGCAATAGTTTTACCCGCGCCATGTTGACCCTGCATTTTTTCAATGAAAGGAAGGTCGTATATCAGTGCATCTACATTTCCCTGAATAACTTCCATAGCTGCTTCTGCTTCTGCTTCATAGGATTTGTACTGTGCTCTTGGGATCAGTCTCTGGGCAGCCTGTTCCCCGGTGGTTCCAAGTCTTGAAGTAATGATATATTTTGGATCATTCAGATCTTTGTAGGATTTAATTATGCCTTCATGTTTTTTATTCAAAAGAATAGCCTGTCCGACAACAATGTAAGGATTGGAAAAGTTGATCTGAAGGTTTCTGGACTGGGTAATGGTCATACCACCAATGATAATGTCAAATTTATCAGTCACAAGAGCCGGAATAATACCATCCCATGCTGTGTTCACAGGAACAAATTTTACGCCCATTGATTTGGCAAGCGCTTTTGCCATATCAATGTCAAATCCCATGAAACTGCCATCTTTACTGGTCATTTCAAACGGCAGGTAGCCGGATTCAAAGCCAACTCGAAGCTGTTTACTTTTAAGAATTGTTTCAATAGTCGATTTTTTGGCCAGTTCAATATCATCTGCAAACACAGGTGCTGATACTAAAAGAAAAGCCATTGCAAACAATGTGATTAATACTTTTTTCATCTCTCCCCTCCTACGTTAAAGTTTGACTTATCTTGGCAGCCTAAAATTTTTATTTTGGCAACCCGTTTAAAAGTCATGATTAAAAAACAAAACCCTGTTTCAAATAAGACTAATATGTAGCACAATCATTTGAAATGGCAAGACTTATTCCAAAAAAGGGTTTGTTTATTTTAAAACCCGCCTATTTATTTTCTTGACTTTTATATTAACTTTTTAATAGTCGTTACTTTGGCAGTAACAAGCTGGTGTTAATATATTTTTATTCAAATGAAGACAAATCTGACAAAGCCTCACAATTTAAAAATCCTGACTGTATCGGATTTTGTTGACAAATCATTGACTCAAATGGTTGAAGACAAAACTCTTGAGCCTGTGGATCTGATTGTCTCCTGTGGTGATCTGGATCCGGAATACCTCTCGTTTTTAAGGGACAGGCTTGATAAACCTCTCTTTTATGTAAAAGGCAACCACGATATCCGTTACACGCCGTCCAACCCTGTGGGGTGTGAAAACATTCATGCAAAACTTATCCGATTCAAATCTTTGAATATCATGGGTCTTGATGGTTCCATATGGTACAATGGCGGTGTGAATCAATACACGGACAGGGAAATGAAAAAAATCATCTCTGGCATGTGGTTTTCCATCTGGCGGAAAGGCGGTATCCACATAGTGGTCACCCATGCACCGCCAAGACATATTCATGATGCCGAAGATCGTTGCCATATGGGGTTTGACAGTTTTGTCAAATTAATAGACAAAAGAAAACCAGATTATTTTATCCATGGTCATACTCACAAAGAGTTTAAAACCCACTACGACAGAATCACAACGGTGAACTCGACAAAAGTGATTAACACCTGTGGATTCACCTTTTTAGAGGTCTAACCATGATAAATTTTTTAAAAAATTTTTTTTCATCAAAAGAAGACGATGATGAAAACC
Organism: Desulfobacula sp.; assembly: GCF_030611305.1. GTDB lineage: Bacteria > Desulfobacterota > Desulfobacteria > Desulfobacterales > Desulfobacteraceae > Desulfobacula. The sequence continues at coordinate 41,944 of NZ_JAUWQB010000023.1, forward strand.
ATATCAGCTCTTTTAATGAACAGCAGGAAAAGGAAGAAGATGTTGAGTTCATTGATCATGGGGTTATAACCGTTGATCTTGAAAAAATTATCGGCAGCGTGGGAAAATATTATGATTTTGACTCCCATTTCAGGCCTAAAAAGCATGTATCAAGTAAAAGATTTACCGATATCAAAAAGGCCATGCGTGAAGGAAAATCTCTGCCCCCGATAAAACTCTATCAAATCAGGAATGATTATTTTGTCTTGGATGGAAACCACAGGGTCGCGGCAGCAAAAGAGCTGGGACTGTTTGATATCCAGGCAAAGGTTGTTGAATTGCTTTCAGCAAAAAACACCATGGAAAACCTTTTATATATTGAAAGAAAAAAGTTTTACGAAGAAACCGGGCTGCCTGAAAAAATAGATCTGACAGAGGTTGGAAAATACAATTATTTAGAAAAGCAGATTAAAAAACATGAAAATCATTTGGCCAATATATCCGGTAAGAAAACCGATTTTAAAAAGGCTGCCAAAGATTGGTACAATACGATTTATACCCCTTTAACCACGATAATAAACAATGGAGCGTTACCCAAATATTTCCCCAAAAGAAGTGTTGCCGATCTTTACACCTATATTGTCTATCATCATTGGGAGAGAACCGCCAACAGGCGATATGGTATCGGCATTGACCGGCTGATCCCCAGGAGCATGGAAGCCTTCAGGGCTGCCATGCTTGAAAAAAGCACGCCTGACTATCCTGAAATGAAACGAACCATTACAGCCTTTATTATGATTAATATCAACACATCAACTGAAATGAATGTCATCAATAAATTATTCGCCCTTGATGAAGTCCAGGAGGTTCACTCGGTTCACGGAGCTATTGATATTCTTGTAAAAATCGTCCTGAAAAGAGATTTTCTGGCATCTGATGCTGAGATCATTGCGGAATTTGTGGATCAACGGATACGGCGAATCAGCGGGATAAACAGGACACAAACCATTATTCCCGGAATTTCAAAGGTTAAAGAAGGATTTATCTATTAAGATTCGTCCAATGAAGATCTGACAACGGGCAAATACGGTCTGATCAGCTTTTTTCAAGAATAAAAAGCCCGATCAATATATGATCCTGGTGCTTTCCAAGCTCAGGATCTGAGATATGTTTTATTTGCGTTCGATGGGATACTGGATTGCGCGTTGCCTCCTCCGGATAATATTTCATGTCCAACACATCCCCTGCCTTGATATGATTAAGCACTTTGGAATCTTTTCGGACCATTATGCCAAATCCTTTTGAAGAAAAATCCCTTAGCTTGAAATGATAAGCTATTTTATTATTTCCGGGTATAAATTCAACACTGGCATTTTCCCGGCTTTTTGTTCTTGCTTCACTCCGTAAATTCATTTTTTTCGTATGGTCAGGATCATTTTTCACTGATATTTAAACTCCTTTCAAAAAAAAGGTATCATTAATTTTAATGATCTTTTTTTATCAAGAAATCAATACCTTATTTAGTACGGCGCCTTTTTTTATTCTTTTTCTCAAGTTCCAGCAAATTCTTTTTTACCTCAAGTCCGCCGCCAAAACCGGTCAGGCTTCCGTTTTTTCCAATAACCCGGTGGCAGGGTACAATTATTGAAACCGGATTTTTCCCGTTTGCCATACCAACAGCCCTTGATGCATTGGGATTTCCGATTCTTTTTGCAAGATCACCATATGATATGGTTTCTCCATATGGAATTTTTACAAGTTCCTGCCAGACCTTTTTCTGAAAATCTGTGCCCTGAACATTCAATTCAAGATCAAACCTTGTCAGTTCCCCCTTAAAATAGGCCTCAAGCTGATCTATGGCTTCTAAAAATAATTCCTCTTTATAAATCCAGTCTTTTTCAGGTTCGATCCTTGTCTTTCCAAGGGGGAAATGAAGGCTTTCAAGCAATTCTCTTCCGCTTAATAAAAGCTTTCCTACAGGGGATTCAAAATAGCAATAATACATTTTATCTCCTTTATCGAATTATTTAATAACCATGAAGAACATGGCTTTCTCATTAATACAAATTTGCCATATTGAAAATATTTAATTTAGCAGCACTTGTTTTCCATTTAAAAACAATTTTCCATCCCTGGTTTCAGCTTTATGGATCACATTATCCCCCTCTTTTAAAAACAGGCCGGTCTGCATTCCATAATATACGGGAGAAAGCAGCATGGGATTGTCGCCAACCAGTTTATAAGGCAAACTGACATCGGATTTGAGAGAAAAAATATCAAGAGCCGCTGCCGGTTGAAACATGATGGGAACAAACTGGGCCATGGTCATATCTTTTTTAAGAGTTAATGTGACATCACCTTTAATATTTCCCTGGGGCAATTGGGCTCTTACATCTGAAATTTGAATTTCAAATCCTTTTTTTAAAAATTTCTCATATGCCCCAAGCAGTTGGAGTCCAATTGATGCCATCTGTTTTTCAACAATCTTTTTTATTGTATCGGGATGCCTTTGCGCCGCGGCAATTTCCTCCATGGCATCTTTCAATACCTGTGAATATAACTTCATAACTGCTTCATATCCCCGGGCATCAATCCCGTTTATACTGATTCTGGAAAAGACATCCTTAATCCGGCCTTGCCCGGCCGTAATGCTGCCTATACCATATCCCATTCCAACGGATAATACATTTTTTGGTTTGTCAAAATTCAATGTATAATCACATTTCAAATTCGCCATTTCAAAAGGATCTTTGCCTTGCTCTGCCTTAATATTTTCAACGCCAAAAGAAGCCTTGCCATCCCAGATATATGTGGAAACCTTTTCCCTTTTTAAATTAAGCCAAGCGTTATCCATGCTTAATTTCCCCGGAACCGAGTACCCTGCCCAGGTCATTTCAGAAAAGATATTGTTCAGCCCCTTACCAAGCGCGACAACCATCTGCCCTGGCTTTATTTCAATAACATCTTTACCATCTTTAAATGAAAACGCATCCAACACAATTGTTGATTCAATATCGCCTGAAAGTTTATATTCAGTTTTAATATCAAGGGGATTTTTTCCGTCCAGTTTATTGTTCACAAAATCTATGAACCATTTGTTTTTCTCCAGACTTGTTTTTGATACAATACTTAAAAAACCATGATCTGCACGGTCTATAAATACAATTTCATCAACCCCATATAATGACTTTAAGGTCCCCAGTTTAATTTTCCATTCAATCTGGGAATAGGAAAAATTTCTGTCATATTGCCCAATTTCAACAAAAATATCAGATCCTTTTTCTGCATGACTCTGATTGATCTCATCAAAAGATTGTTTTACGATTTTCTCCATCATAAGACCGCTGAACAGAGGTGTTCCGGCACCAGCCAATATGAGGATCAATACAACCGCAAAAATAATTTTTTTCATGTCTGGTCCTTGTCTTATCTTTTTTATCTAATCTGGATTCTTAAATTGCCTATAATCAAAAGAATTTAAAGTCAAGATATTTCCAGATATTATAAAATTGCTCAAATCCAAAGAGATTCAACACCTCTGGTGGAATTCCTTTTAGACAAACCCCGAAGCAGTTACCAAAAATACCGGCTGACAAATAAAGGGGTGTTGGTAAGGTAGTTTCAGTAATATTAATTTTACTTTTTTGATAATATTTTTTATAAAACATCTAACCCTTTAAACCAGTGCGATGCGATTTTTTTCTATTGGAGTTAGATCATGCCGATAACAGACAATAAAAATTATCCTTTTTCTTTTTCCATGATAGACATTAA
>NZ_JAUWQB010000029.1 GCF_030611305.1 Desulfobacula sp.
GGACATTCCTGTGATTACCTCAGTTGCCTTATTAACATCGGTTATTTTACCTTTGGCTGAGATCGTTACCAAAGCGTCAAGGCTGGCTTCAATAAGTCCACGAGTATATTGATGTGCTGCGTTCAACGCTTCTTCCGCCTCCTTGCGTTCAGATTCTGCTTGCTCTAATTCCTGAATTCTTTTTTCTAATTCTTCATAGGTTAATTTTCCAAACATTCAAAAGATCTCCTCTTTCAAAAATGGGAATAACTCAAATTTTATGCCGGTACGGATTCTTACATAAAATGTAATTTTCTTATAGTCAATTGATTTCTATTTTTGTAAAAGTTCAGCCAAAACGAACGTAAGGTGATCAGGCCGCGATTCACAGCGTCTGTATCCATCAGGGATATTATATAAGCTGCTTTTCAATTCAGGTGCGACTGCCCTGTTACTGCTCCTTTATAAATAGCATTTCATCAGCATTTGTGCTATACCACTTTCCATGGAGAAGTATTAATATTTATCTAAATTAATCGGATTTATATGCCATGAAAAAAATGAAAGCGCTTGTAAAAGCAAAGCCTGAAGAAGGCTTATGGCTCCAGGATGTTCCAATTCCCGGGATCAGTTATAATGAGGTGCTGATAAAAATCAAAAAAACAGCTATTTGCGGAACTGATGTCCATATCTATAACTGGGACAAATGGTCCCGGGAAACCATTCCCGTTCCCATGCACGTCGGCCATGAATTTGTTGGAATAATTGAAAAAGTTGGTTCCCATGTGGTGGATTTTAAGCCGGGAGACCTTGTTTCAGGTGAAGGTCACCTGGTTTGCGGCCGTTGCAGGAACTGCCTGGCCGGGCGACGACACTTATGCATGAACACAAAAGGAGTGGGCGTCAACAGACCGGGTGCCTATGCCGAATATCTTGTCATACCGGTAACCAATGTCTGGTATTGTAATAAAACCATCCCCCTGGATGTGCTTGCCTGTTTTGATCCCCTGGGGAATGCGACTCACACGGCTCTCTCCTTTGATGTCCTGGGAGAAGATGTCCTGATTACAGGTGCCGGCCCCATCGGATGCATGGCCGCCGCCATTGCTAAACACGCAGGTGCCCGGTATATAGTGGTGACAGATGTAAATCCTTACCGACTTGATCTTGCCCAAAAAGCGGGAGCCACTTTAACCATTGATGTGACTAAACACAGTATTGAACAGGCCAAAAAAGACCTTGGCATGAAAGAAGGATTTGACGTGGCCATGGAAATGTCAGGCAACCCTTCCGCCTTAACGTCAATAATTGATAACATGTGTCATGGTGGAAAAATTGCGCTTCTGGGCATCATGCCCGATAATACGGATATTGACTGGAACAAAGTTGTGTTTAACATGCTGACGATAAAAGGCATCTATGGCAGGGAGATGTATGAGACCTGGTATAAGATGACCAGCATGATTCAAACCGGGCTTGATATTTCTTCATTAATCACCCACAAATTTCATTACACCCAATTTGAAAAAGGATTTGAGGTGATGCGGTCGGGCCAATCAGGCAAAGTCATACTTGACTGGGATTAAACATCTATTTTTTTGGAGTAAAACAAAATGTCCACCAACAAACTTGATATATCCTTAACAAAGGAATTAGAAGTGTTAAGACAAGAAGGAAGGGGTAAATCCCCTGAAAGAATAATTGAACAATACATCCCCGCCAGGGGTGAATTTGGCCCACGGTATAAAATGGTTGGAAGCAATAATGAGTTTATCCGGCTCAATTCCAATTCTTACTTATCCCTTTCCAATCACCCTGAACTTATGGCTGCAGCAGACAAAGCAACCAATGAATTCGGTGTTGGCCCGGGTGCAGTAAGATTTATTGATGGAACCTTTATCCATCATGATAAACTTGAAAAAAGAGTGGCCAAATTTACAGATAAACCTGCAGCCAAAATTTTCAATTCCGCCTACACCTCAAACTGCGGGCTTGCCCTGACTCTTTCCAATAAAAAAACCCATTGGATCGGGGACCAGCTCAATCATAACAGCATTATCAGGGCTATGCGAATCAGTAACATACCAAGGGAAAACAAAGGCATTTTCAAACATAATGATATGGGAGATCTGAAACGCTGTCTTGATGAAGTAAGCCCTGACATCGAGCGTGTTATCGTCATATTTGACGGAATTTTCAGTATGCGGGGAGACTATGCGCCCATCGATAAAATCAATCAGATCTGCAAGGCATACGATTCAAAATTCAAGGACGGGGTTATAGCTATTGTCGATGATTCACACGGGATTGGTGCCTATGGTGATACTGGCCGGGGCACGTCTGATTTTTGCAATGCGTCACCTGATATCATTGTAGGGACTTTTGGAAAAGCCTTTGGGGTGAATGGGGGATTTATTGCGGCAAGCAAACCCATTATCGAAACAGTCCGGCAAAAGGCGGACACTTATATTTATACAAACCCTTTAAGTGTTGCCGATTGTGCTGCTGCCATAAAAGCCATTGATATTTGCGACAGTGATGAGGGCCTTAATCTGTTAAGAAGCTTAAAAGAAAGGACTGCTCAGTTCCGACAGGGACTTGAGAGACTTGGAAAAGAATCCATAGAAGGTCCCCACCCGGTTGTCCCGTTAATGGTAAGGAATACCCCCAAAACCCATGATCTTGTAAAATATTTATTTGACCATGGTGTGCTGGTTGTCGGATTAACCTTTCCCGTGGTGCCCAAAGGGGATGAGACTATCAGATTTCAAATTAATGCCTGCCATACACCTGCCGATATAGAATATGTGATTGAATTATTAAGTAATTTTGACTAAAACGATATGATGATAAATTTCCGACATTTACCTGTAAATGAAAATAGGGAGAGCAATGGACATGCAAACCATTCTTGAGAACAAAAAAGTCCTTGTGGTTGATGATGAGCCGGATATTTTGGAAACCCTTGAAGAGTTGCTCTACATGTGTTCGGTCGATACAGCCTCAACCTTTGAAGAGGCCATCCATTTTTTAAAGGACAACACTTATGATGTTGCTGTCCTGGACATCATGGGTGTTAAAGGCTATGACCTTTTGAAGGTCACCAATAAAATCGATATTCCCGCTCTGATGCTGACGGCCCACGCACTCACTCCGGACAATTTAAAACAATCCATTGAACAGGGAGCGGATGCCTATGTCCCCAAAGATAAGCTTGCGGACATTTCCATCTATATTGCAGACGTATTGACAGCAAGAAAAGAAGGTAAAAGAAACCATGTCACATGGTTTTCATTGCTTAAGCCGCTGTTTGACAAACTATTTGGTGAGGGCTGGAGGAAAACAGACAGGGAATTCTGGGATGAATTTGATGAGAAACAGATATCATCAAGGGATGATATTCAAAAAATGAAATGACTATAACTGAATTTTTACAATAAACTCAGCCCCTTTCCTATCGTCGGAATTTAAAGTAAGTGTTCCTCCCATATCCTTTAACAATACCATTACTCCGGCAAGCCCCAGGCCATGGCTTTTAATGGCACTCTCAATGGATGATCCCGTTGTAAAATAGGTTTCAAAAATTTTTTGATGCTCTGCCGGTGGAATGCCTCGTCCATCATCTTTCACTTTTAAGATCAGCTGGTTTTCCTCAATGCTGCCTGAAATCTTAACAACAGAAGATCGATGCTTAAATGCATTGGTAACAAGATTCCTAAGAATCTGTCTCACCTTGGCTTCATCAAGATAAACCATGGTTTTCCAGACTTTTGGATCAAAAAACAATCTGGCTCCACTGGCCTGCACCGCCTGCTCAAGCTCATCATAGGTTTTGATTTTTCGAATGTCCTCTGCCACGCTGGGATCAGAAAGATCAAATATTTCCATTAAGACAGATGTTACAAGGACTGAGATGGGGAAATCAGAAGTGATCATGACTCCCTCCCTGGATCTTCCAAGCTCCATCACATCATTCACAAGCCGTTGGGTTGTCAATGTATTTCTTATGATTCTTTTTAACACTTTGGTCTGCTTGTCAGTCAGAGGACCATAGGAATCCTGCCGATTCAAAAGTGATTTTGCCCCGGCATCTATTACTGAGATGGGAACCTTTAGATCATGGATAAGAATTTCTGTCTTAATGGTGGTATCCGGCATTTTTCTCTTTACCCTTTAAAATCCTTGCAATTTCAATCAATAATTTTATATATTGTAGCCAATTGTTACAACTTAGCTATATATTAGCAAAAATATTTAAGACCCTTTAAATTCTAAACTTGGTAAATTCTAAATTTTGTTATACGAAGATCAAATAATATTGTAAAGCCTTTTGGGGTTTCTTTATGAAAAACGATGCGGATTATATTGCTGCGATTGAAAAAAAAATAAAAAAACTAGAAAAGCAGAATAAAGAACTTAATAATATTATCTTTAAAGCCCCCATTCCCATATTTGTTGTTGATAAGAACCATACAATCACTCATTTCAACCAGGCACTTGAAGGGCTGTCCGGGCTGTCTGCCAAGGACATGATCGGAACAAAGGACCAATGGAAGGCTTTTTACTCATCAAAGCGCCCGGTTATGGCAGATCTTATCGTTGACAAATCTTCAGATGCCCAGATTATTGAGCGTTATGGCTTAAAATATAACCGGTCATCCAAGGATAAAGAAAGATTTGCAGCCACTGATTTGTTCCCGGATCTGGGTAAAGAAGGAAAATGGCTTTTTTTTACCGCCTCCGCATATACGGACAGTCATGGTAATATTGCCGGTGCAGTTGAAACCCTTCAGGATATCACTGAAGAAAAAATTGCCGAAAACAAAACCAGTGAACTTTACCGTATCCATCGAAAAATTCTGGAATTTATTCCATATCCCATTGTTGTTTATGATGATAACGGATTAGTTTCCTACGTAAATCCGTCTTTTCCAACAACTTTTGGCTGGTCCCTCAAAGAACTCAAGGGCAAACCAGTTCCGTTTGTACCCGAAGCGCTTGAAGCGGAAACCACTGACATGCTGAAAAAATTCAGGAAAGACAAATTCATTACTCGTTACGAAACCCAACGGTTGACACGGGATGGCAAGGTCCTTGACGTAGTGATCCGGGCAGCTTCCCATTCAAGATATAAACCCGATTCAACGGATAACTTTGTCATTTTAAGGGACATTACCGAAGAAAAAAGAATCGAGGCAAACAATAAGACCATTATGAGAATCAGTGCTGTTCTCCCGGAATACCCTGAGCTTGAAGAGCTGATGAATTATATTTCAAAAGAGGTCAAAGGAATCTTAAACACCGAAGGTGCACTGGTTCTTTTATATGATGAAATCACGGACGAGTTGTTTTTCACAGGAGGAGCCTATGATGATTCAGATACAGAAAAAAGAGCAAAAACATTCCGGTTTCCTGCTGATTCGCTCCTGGCAGGAAAAATTATTAAAACCGGGGAATATGCCCTGGCAAATGATGCTGAAAAATTAATAAACGATTATCCTGGAAGGGATGAAAAACTGGGATATAAAACAAAAAGTCTCTTGGAAGTGCCTATTAAAAGTGAGGACAGAATTATTGGGGTTCTTTGTGCCATTAACAAAAAACAGAACCTGTTTGATTATAATGATATGGAACTGATGACAATGATTGCAGGAACCGTTGCCATCTCAATTGAAAATGCAAGGTTTTCAGAAGCCGTCAGGGAGGCATACAGGGATGTGGCTTCCATGAACCGGGCCAAAGGAAAAGCCATTAACCACCTCTCCCATGAACTGAAAACGCCGGTCGCTGTCCTTACCGGTTCCCTGCAGATATTAAATAAAAAACTTGAGTCAGTGCCCGGTATAAAAGTCGATGCCACATTAAACAGAATAGAAAGAAATCTGAACAGGATTGTTGATATTCAGGATGAAGTGGCAGATATCATGAAAGACAAGACCTATTCCGCCCAAAAACTTTTACTAAAAATGTTTGAAGCTTGTCAGGACGAACTGGAAACACTTATCCAGCAGAACCTTTCTGCTGATCATCTTGAACATCAGATCAGGCAGTTGATTGATGAAAAATTCGGTCCCAGGTCCATTAGTTACAGATCGATCAACTTTGCTGAATATTTTAACGACCTTTACACTTCCTTTAAGCCTGAGTTTGAATTCAGGCATATTAACATTGAAATTTATAGTGATGACAATCTGCCATCTCTTCTGCTGCCGGAAGAAATTTTGAATAAAATGGTGGGCGGGCTTGTTAAGAATGCCATTGAAAACACTCCGGACAAAGGAGATATTCATATTTTCGTTGAAACAAAAGATTCTGGCATTCTTTTGTGTATCCATGATTTTGGAGTAGGGATTGAAGCAGACGCACAAAAAAGGATCTTTGAAGGTTTTTTTACTACCCAGGATGCGTTATTGTATTCAACCAAAACACCTTTTGCTTTTAATGCAGGTGGAAAAGGTGCAGACCTGTTGAGGATGAAAATATTTTCAGAGCGTCTTGGTTTTACACTGAAAATGGAATCAGAGCGATGCCGTTTCCTTTTGGAGGACAGGAACACCGAATGTCCGGGTGACATTGAAGCGTGTCAATTTTGTCATACCTATCAGGATTGTTTGAATTCCGGATACTCCATTTTTAAAGTATTCTTCCCTTCTGGGAAAAAATAAAAAAAGTCTTTGACAAACCGGAACAAATTAAATTATTACTGATAACACATTGAGACTGAGCGCTCGTTTGGTTTGTTAAGGCTGGACAGAAGTTGCGTTCTTAAATTTTTATGTTTTATCCTTTTTCCAAGGAGTGATGTTTTATGAATAGTCTTCATAGCTTTACCTTTTTTGACATTTATGAAAAAAATGCGCTCTATAAAGGTTCCTCCTGCGCCATTCACTGGGAAGCTGAGGATATCACGTATTCCGATCTTTTTTTGCAGACTGCCAAACTTGCCAATGGTCTCAAAAATTTGAACCTTCCTGCCGGCAGCAGGATAGCCGTTCTTTGCAAGAATCATCCTGTCTTTTTTCATCTGTTTGGTGCGGCATCAGCACTCAACCTTGTGCTTGTTCTCATCAACCGACGGTTAAGTGGGGATGAAGTATCCTATATTATCGAGGACACCACGCCCTCTTTAATTTTTTCAGACAAAGAAATGGCGGATCAAGCCAGAACACTTAAAAAGTCATTTTCATGCCTCGAACATTGCTATGTTGTTGATGAAGATGATACGGATTTTTCAAATCTGTATAACTATTCTCCTCTTAAGATCCCGGTACCATGCCGCTCAAGTGATCCTTTTGTAATTATCCATACGGCAGCAATGTTAGGAAAACCAAGGGGCGCTGTTCTGGGACAGGAAAATATCATCTTAGCAAACCAGCAAATCATCCACGCTTTCGGGCTTGATGAAACCAAAACCTATTTGAATATTTTGCCAATATTTCACATTATGGGAATTAATCTGGGTTTAGGAATTCTTCAGGCCGGTGGTAAAAATATAATACAAGAAAAATTTAACGCCCCCCAAACCCTAGAACTTATCCAGGAACAAAAAGTCAATCTTTTTGGTTCCTTCCCACCCATATTAACAAACCTTATAGATGCCATGGAAGACGGTAATTATGATCTGTCAAGCCTTGAAATAGCTGCCGGGCTTGAGATGCCTGATACAGCAAAAAAATGGGAAACCTGTACGGATTCCAAATTCTGGACCATGTACGGACAGACTGAAACATCAGGCCTGATCACCTTTACCGAATACTTTACAAAATCTGGTTCAGCAGGTGTTATCTCACCGCTTGCCAATATTAAAATTGCAGATGACTTTGATACTCTTTTACCTGTCGGTGAAACCGGGGAAATCCTTGTCAGAGGGCCGTTGGTTTTCCAGGGGTATTGGAATGCCGATGAACTGAATGCTTATACATTCAGGAAAGACTGGCACCATACTGGAGATCTTGGAATGATTGACTCTGACGGATTCTTATTTTTTAAGGGCCGAAAGGCAGAAAAAGAACTCATCAAGCCTGGCGGAGAAAATGTTTTTCCTGCGGAGGTGGAAAAAGCCATTCTTGAGCACGATGCCATCAAAGAAGTCTGTGTATTTGGTGTGCCTGACCCCAAATTTGGTGAAGGCATAAAAGCGGTTTGTTCGCTGAACCCCGGGCATAACCTGACAAAGGATGATCTGATCAAATTTTGCGGATCACTCATTGCCGGGTACAAAAAACCAAGATATGTTGAGTTCATCAACGAGTTGCCAAAGACAGAAAATAACGCAATTGACCGTGAAAAAATAAAGACGGAATATGCCTGAAAACAGTTCACCTTTTTTGAAACACGGTTTTTGTCTTGACACTCTATAGTTGATTTACTATGGATAATTTTTAGGGCCACCCTGAGTTATAAATCGGATTATAAAGGTTCCTAACGCTTTGTCCATTAATAGAGTCAAGGTATATTAATGAATGATTTAATGATTAGGATAGGAGGTGAGTGTTAGCTTCAATCGTTTTCATCAAGCAATTAACCTTTTTTGGGATGCAAGGTTTCTTTAATCTGACTTAAAGAATTTGGATTTTATATGGCACATTTAAATATTTCGAACGTTACACTCTCTTTTGGCGGACTTAAAGCTCTTTCCAATGTAGACATGAAGATTGAGCCGGGTCTTATCACATCAATTATCGGTCCCAATGGGGCTGGTAAAACCAGTATGCTCAACTGCATATCAGGCTTTTACCACCCGACCAAAGGGGAGATTTATTACAAGGACAAAAAACTGACCCATGCTTCTCCCCATCAGGTATCGAACATGGGAATTTCAAGGGCATTTCAAAACCTTGAGCTTTTTTCAGGTCTATCCGTTCTGGACAATCTTCTTTTGGCCAGACACCAGAATTTGAAATACAGCTTCTTACAAGCGGTTTTCTTTTATGGTAAGGCTTCAAGGATTGAAGCTGAAAACAGGGCCTATGTGGAAGGCGTTATTGACTTTATGGAGCTTGAAGCCCACAGGAAAAGCCTTGTGGGAAATTTAAGCTATGGTCTCCAAAAAAAGGTCGAGGTGGCCCGTGCGTTGACCTTAGCCCCTGATATCCTGCTTTTAGATGAACCCATGGCTGGAATGAACCAGGAGGAAAAAGAGGATATTGTCCGGTTTGTCATGGATATTCAAAAAGAACGCAACATTACTGTGGTGCTTGTAGAACATGATCTTGGGGTTGTCATGGATATTTCAGACATAATCTATGTTCTGGATTTTGGTGAAGTCATAGGTTCTGGCACACCTGAAGAAATTGCCCAAAATCCTAAAGTTATTGAAGCTTATATTGGAGAGGACTAAATCTATGAGCAAGAATGATCACTTACTTGAATACTCTATCCCCCAATTGCTTCGCTGGCGGGTTAACATTACACCCAAACGCCCGGCCTTAAGGGAAAAAGATTTTGGGATCTGGAATACCTATACCTGGGAAGATTACTATGATTATGTCAGGAAAACTGCTCTGGGTCTCAAAGCAATCGGTCTTGGGAAAGGGGATACCATTGCCTTCATCAGTGATAATATTCCTGAACTTTTGTTTGTGGCCATAGGCGGCCATTCCATTGGTGCCATTTCAGCAGGAATTTACCAGACCAGTATGCCCGCTGAAATTGCCCAGATCCTTCAATATCTTAAAGTCAGTTTAGTATTTTGTGATAACCAGGAACAGGTGGATAAAGTTCTGGATGTCAGAGACCAGATCCCCAATGTTAAAAAAGTCATTTTTGAAGATCCAAGGGGCATGAGAGAGTATATGTCCGATGACTGGTTCATTGACATTACCGATCTTTATAAACTGGGTGAGAAAGAGCATGAAAAAAATCCTGATCTTTTTGAAACCCTTGTGGATCAGGGCAAACCCGATGATATCTGTCACCTGTGTCTCACATCAGGGACAACAGGGCTGCCAAAAGGCACAGAGTTGACCCACAAAAATTATATAAACATGGGGTTGCAGATCACCGAGGTGGATCATCTTGAGCCCACTGATGAATATGTTTCTTTTCTGCCCTTTGCCTGGATTGGTGAACAGATGAACTCCTTCGGGATTGCCATGGCAACCGGTATCACCCTGAATTTTCCTGAATCTGTTGAAACCGCCATGTCGGATCTAAAAGAGATCGGACCCCACTTCATGTTTGGTGCCCCCAGGATCTATGAAACCATCCGGTCTGAAATATGGCTGAAAATTGACCAGTCCTACTGGCTGAACAAAATTTTCTATAATTATTTCATAAAAGTGGGATTGAAAGCTGCAGATTACAAAATGACAGGCAAATCAATGCCTTTTGGGTTAAAAATAAAATCATGGCTGGGCAGGCAGTTAATATTCAGACCGCTTATTAATCAAATTGGTTTTCTTCGTTTAAGAAGAGCCTATACAGGTGGAGCAGCCCTGGGTCCTGAACTTTTTACTTTTTATCAGGCCATCGGAGTAAATTTAAAACAAATCTATGGACAGACAGAGATTGTCGGAATTGCCTATATGCATAGAGATGGCGACGTAAGACCTGAAACAGTGGGCAAACCCTTACCCGGAACTGAATGCAAAATTGCAGAAGATGGAGAAATACTTTCCAGGTCCGATTCTGTTACACCCGGGTATTATGATCTTCCGGAAAAAACTGAAGAACTGTTAGAAGGTGGATGGCTTCACTCAGGAGATGCAGGATTCATTGATGAAAATGGACACCTTGTTGTTATCGACCGTCTCTCCGATGTCATGCACAGCAACAAAGGGGAAATGTTCTCCCCCATGTTCCTTGAAAATTCCCTTAAATTCAGCCCCTATATAAAAGAAGCAATAATTTACGGAAACAAGGAGGATTTTGTGGCCTGCCTGATTAACGTTGATCCCGTTGTTGTGGGCAAGTGGGCGGAAGACCGGGGTATCTCCTATACCACATATATGGACCTTTCAAGCAAGCCGGAAGTAGCTGAGCTTATGATGGAACAGGTGCTGGATGTCAATTCACGGGCTGAAAAAGAACATTTTAAAATCAAACGGTTTGCGCTGCTCTACAAGCTGCTGGATACGGATGACGGGGAATTGACCAAGACCGGAAAAATCCGTCGTAAATTTGTACAGGAAAGATACCAGAACCTGTATGATTTCCTGTATGATGAATCTGTTGATAAAAAAGAGGTCGAGGCATCCTTCCAGTATCAGGACGGGCAGTCTGCAACGGTGAAAACAAGTATTAAATTTTACACGGTGAAAGGAATCTGATGAGTTATTTTTTTCAAATTGTAGTCAGCGGTATTGTGGTGGGCTCCATCTATGCATTGGCCGCTCTTGGACTTGTACTGGTTTATAAATCAAGCCGGGTGGCAAACTTTGCCCATGGACAGATTATTGCAGCCGGTGCTTTTATCACCTATTATTTGTCGGTATCTCTCGGGGTTCCCATTTTCTTTTCATTTCTGGCCAGTATGATTATTACCTTTTTCCTTGCCATGAGTGTGGAAAGAATCTTTCTTCGGAAGCTCATCGGCGAACCCATCATATCCGTCATTATGGTCACCATTGGATTGGGATCAATCCTTGACGGCCTGATTTACCTGACTCCCTTTGGAAGTGAAAATTTCTCATTCCCGGCCTTTCTCCCCCAGGAACCCCTGTCTCTCGGCGGAGTTTCCATATCATGGACACAGCTTGTAGGGGTTATCGTCACCTTTATTTTGATTGGAGGTCTCTCCTGGTTTTTTAAAAAATCAACCATTGGAATATCCATGAGAGCCGTGTCTGACGATCAGTTTGCTTCCATGTCCGTGGGGATTTCAGTACCAAAAGTCTTTGGTCTTGCCTGGGCACTTGCCGGATTATCTGCTGCTGCTGCTGGGTGTATCATCGGTAATATCACAGGACTGAATTTTGATACTCTCCATGCGTTTGGGATTATCGTGTTCCCGGTTATCATTCTGGGGGGACTTGATTCCATCCTTGGTGCAGTTGTGGCAGGCATCATCATTGGATTGATCCAGCAGTTTTCCAGCGGATACCTGGATGGAAACTTTGGGCTGAAAGGCACGGGTGATGTTATGCCCTATATCATCCTGGTAGTTGTACTTTTTTTTAAACCACATGGATTATTTGGAATCCATGAAATTGAACGGGTGTAATCTATGTCAGCAAATTCATGGTTAGCAACAGGAAACTTTTTTACGACGTATAAACAGGAACAACGAACATTTCTTACCAGTCTGGACAGATCTTTTTTTACCTTGTTTCTGGTTATTTTATTCGGATGGCCTCTTTTGTTTGAACTGGGCAATAAAAACATGCTGGTGATTGATAATATTCTCATTGCCATTGTGGCCGTCATGGGTCTGAACCTTGTGACAGGATTTGCCGGCCTGATATCAATAGGTCATGCCGCCTTTGTGGGTATTGGTGCGTATACCGTCGCCTCTTTTTGTCGAACAATGGGAGATTCCCATATTATTATTACGCATTTCTGGCCGGTATTGATCGTTGTAAGCGGCCTTGTGGGCGCAGTATTTGGCGCAATTGTCGGTTTGCCGGCACTCAGGCTTAAGCATCTGTATCTGGCGATTGCTACCCTGTCCTTTCAAATGATTTTTGAATGGACAATTCAATTCATGACCTTTTTTAACCAGGGACAGACCATTTATGTTGGCCGGGTTTTCTGGTTTACCGGTAAAGTCGGCAGAAAGGATCATTACCTGTTCTGGTATTTCATTATACTGACCATAGTCATTCTCCTGGGGTTTGGGATCAGAAATCTTTTAAAAACCCGGTATGGCAGAAGTCTTGTGGCTGTCAGGGACAATGACCGGGCGGCTGATGCCATGGGAATGAACCCCGGACTTACAAAGGTCTATGCCTTTGCCCTGGCCGGTTTTTTTGCAGGAGTAGCCGGTGCCCTGCATGCCTATGTTTACAGGGGGGTCGGCTTTGAATCCTTTACGCTTCATGAATCCATCGGCTATCTTGCCATGGCCATTGTCGGGGGCTTAGGCACCTTGAATGGTTCTTTCTGGGGACCGGTTGCCATAAAATTCCTTGACCTCCAGGTGGAAACCCTTGCTGAGATCGCGGGGAAATACCTGCCGTCCAGCATGAATCTGGCAACGGCATTGAAACCCTTTACGTTCGGTTTAGTGATCGTTCTCTTTTTAATGTTTGAACCCCGGGGGATCGCAAACTGGTGGAGAATCACCAAATCATATACCAAATTATGGCCATTTAGGTATTAAGGTTAATTTACACCTTTAATATATGTTTTTTAGTAACTAACTCAACAGGAGGAGAAGAAGCATGAAAAGCAAAAATTTTTTAACCGCATTACTAATTCTTGTCGTTATGTTTGCATTTACATCATCTGTTTATGCAGGCGGAAAGGTTTACAAACTGGGTATGTCCCTGGCCATCACAGGGCCGACATCTGATGCAGGCAATCCTTATGCAAAAGGTACTGAAGATTATTTTAAATTTGTTAATGAAACCAAAATTCTCGGGGATGACACGATTGAGTGCACCATCAGAGATGATCAATACAAAACTGATGTCACTAAAAGAAATTTTGAAGAGTATCTTGATGATGGCATCGTCATGTATCTCAACTATTCAACCGGATCCACCCTGGGCTTGAAAAGAGATTTTGAAGAAGAACAGATTGCTGTTCTTCCTGCTTCCTACCATGCAGGCAACCTGGATGATTCAAACTATATTTTTCTTCCCATTGCATCCTATTCAGACCAGCTTGTAATTCTTGCTGAATATGTTGCAAAGAATCATAAAGGCGGAAAAGCAAAAGTAGCTCTTTTTGTTCATCCTTCGGCCTTTGGTCGTGGTCCTGTTTCAGACGTAGAAAAAGCGGTTGTAGCAGGACTTAATATTGAACTTGTGGAAGTCGTTGAACATGGCAAAGACCTTGATAATACAGCAATGTTAAAACGTCTGATGAGCAAAAAAGTGCAGTATGTAATCAGTCAGACAGTGCAATCACCCGTTGCAACCATGATCAAGGATTCACAACGTCTTGGGCTTACTGCATCTTCTTTTGGTGAAGCAGGCAAAATCACCTTCCTGGGTGCTCATTACACCGGTGGTAATGATCTTATAGCTCTGGCAGGAACTGCTGCAGAAAATTATTTCTGGACAACGGGCTTCAATATCACATCCGTTCCGGGCGAAAAAACCACAAAACAACTGGCTTTGGCAAAACTATTCGGTCGTGATGAAAAAGCTGCTAATTCTCATAACTATGCAGCCGGCATCATGGTTGCCCAGGTTGCAACAGAAGCCATAAGAAGAGCCAAAGCTGCCGGCCTTGAAGTCAACAAGGCAAACCTTTACAAAATGCTCAACGGGATGAATGGTGCCAATGCATACAGCCCTTATACAACAAGTGGTCCGGTAACCTATTCTAAAACAGACCGCATGGGTGTTGATCTGCTTCAAATTTACAGTGTACAAGGTGGTGTATTTAAAGCAGTTGGAGAAGCGTTGGAGTCTGAATACATGAAGAAGATTAAATAAATAATTTAAAATTGAGCTAAGGATCAATTTAAATGTGTTCATTGAAATTGTATCCAGGCCTTAAGCTGAACCTTAACTTACCGGAAACCTAAATTTACAAAAAATCTTGTTTTCCGGTAAGTTTAATTCAAAACAAAGCTAAAAATATAAAGCCAATAATATAAAGAAAGTACATATGGAAAACAATCTGCTTGAAGTCAATAATATTGAAGTTGTCTATAACGACATTGTTCAAGTACTGCGTGGGGTCAGCCTTAACGTGCCCAAGGGAAGTATTGTCGCCTTGCTTGGAACAAACGGTGCCGGTAAAACCACGACCTTAAGAGCTATCAGCGGCCTTTTAAAACCGGAAAATGGTGCCATCAAGGAAGGGTATATTAAATTTAAAGACACTGATACCACCCAGCTTTTAGGGACTGATGTTGTGAAACTTGGGGCAGTTATGGTGCCTGAAGGCAGGCGTGTATTTAAACACCTGACAGTGAATGAGAATATCCTTGTGGGTTCCATTACCCGTAAAGACGGATCAAAAAAAATCCGTGAAGATAACGAACTGATGTACAAGCATTTTCCAAGGCTTTCAAATGTCACAAACAGAATGGCTGGGTACAGTTCCGGTGGAGAGCAGCAGATGATTGCCATTGCAAGGGCTTTGATGGCTGCTCCTGAAATGTTGATGCTGGATGAACCGTCTCTCGGGCTTGCACCCATTCTTGTCAAAGAAATATTTGATAATATTAAAAAAATCAACAAAGAACTTGATACAACCATCCTGGTTGTTGAACAAAACGCAAAAGTAGCCCTTGCTGTCTCCGATTATGCCTATATCATGGAATCGGGTAAAATTGTTCTGGAAGGCCCATCAGAAGAACTGTCGAACAATCCGGATGTAAAAGAATTTTATATGGGGATTACCAAGGGCGGCGGAAGAAAATCCTTTAAAGATGTAAAATCTTATAAACGACGCAAACGCTGGATGTAGACGGCAATTTAGGAGTTCATTATGAAGATACTGGTTGGATATAATGGTGGAGAAGTTGGCAGGCTTTCTTTATCCCTTGCAAGGGATTTTGCAAAGACCAATAATGCTTTTGTTTATATTGTCACCTCAATGGAAGGTGGGGCTTCTGAAAAACAATCAGATATTATAGAGGCAGAACAAGGTCTTGATTTTGCCGGAAAACTCATGAAAGATTCGGGCATTGAGTATGATGTCCAGCAAAGTGTCAGAGGACTTTCTCCTAGTGAAGATCTGGTTAAATTTGCTGAAGAAAATGAAATTGCGCAAATCTTTCTTGGCATAAAGAAAAAATCCAAGGCTCAGAAAGCTATCCTAGGTTCCACATCACGATATGTTATCCTTAAAGCCCCCTGCCCTGTTACCACAGTGAAATTCGACTTGAACAATATTAAGACCGAAGAGTTATTAAAAGACCGACGGGTCCTGGTGGTTGATGATGAACCTGATATTCTGGAAACCGTTGAAGAATTGTTGGATATGTGTTCTCTTGATACGGCCGGTTCTTTTGAAGACGCAAAAAAACTGATCCAAAACAACACATATGATATTGCAATCCTCGATATAATGGGTGTTTCAGGCTATGATGTACTTGAGCTTGCCCGGAAAAAAGATATTCCCGCCATCATGCTGACAGCCCATGCACTGACCTCTGAAAATTTAAAGGAATCCATTCAAAAAGGTGCGGACTCCTATGTTCCCAAAGATTTTCTGGCCAATCTTTCCGATCATGTTGCCGATGTCATAAAGGCCCGGATAGAAGGCAAACAGGGTTATGGTGCCTGGTTTTCCAATCTGAAACCCTTCTTTGATAAATCCTTTGGAAAAGGCTGGAGAGACAGGGACAGATCCTTCTGGAATTCCTTTGATGATAAATATGGCAAATAAACAGCCATACTATCTGCTTATAATATTGCGATCTTGTCGCTGAATGTTGTAAGGGGTTCAAGACCATTGTCTGTTACCAGCAATGAGTTTTCTATCCCTACCACTCCAATTCCCGGGAAGACTGCCTTGGGTTCAAGGGCAATCATCATGCCTTTTTCAAGGGAAAGTTTCTGGCCTTTGGCAATAAAAGGGAATTCATCCAGTTCAAGGCCTATACCATGACCTGTAAACCGGATTCTTCTGTCGCAGGCTCCCATGAAATAGTCTTTGTATCCTTTGGCGCAAGCCTCAGACATCATCATGTCGTACAGCTCCCCTGCAACACTTCCCGGGGTTGCAGTCTTTATTACCATCTCCTGGATTTCCAGCATGACGTCATGGGCCTTTAAAAGATCATCCGGTAATTTACCAAGAGAGAAAATCCTTGTATGATCACTGATATAGCCATTCAAGACAAAAACGTAATCAACAAGAATCGGTTCATTTCGTTTGATTGTATTAAATCCCGGCCCCTGGGCAATACTGGGATTGACCCCTTTGCCACCGGTGGGCGAGGCAAAGCAGCTGGGGACGGCAGCTCCCGGTCCTGCCATGATATGACCGTAGAAAAGATCATTGTCCCACATTCGCATCCGGATCAGGCCCTGATGCCCAAGACTTCTGGCATAGGCTTCAACCAATCCCGCAAATTTGATCTCGGTCATTCCTTCCTTGATTAAATCAGGCACTTTGGCTGCAACTTTATCTGCCATCTGTGATGCCTGCCGCAACAAGTCAATTTCATAGTCTGATTTTACAGCCCGCTGCATCCTGATCTGAAAAGAAATATCAATAATGTTGGAACCGGAAAATATCTTTTGAAATAACAGATACTGATTGGCTGGCAATACATCCAGCTCAAGACCCAAATTTTGTGGAATTGAATATCCGAATGCCGCCATAGTCTCAGGAATTTCCCTGGGGCTTACAAGGGAAACGACTTGTTTAAGTTCTGATTCTTCTTTGGCCCGTTGGAACTCTTTAAACACCATCAGCAACGGCTCTCCATGATTAGGGACATACAACCATCCCTGCTGCGCCGTTCCTGAATAATAGAACATATCTGCTTTCTGTAAAATCAGGGCCCCATCAACATTGCGTTTCTCAAGCCTTTCCTGTAAGTCGATAATTCTTGATTGCAGTTCCTTTTCAGGTGTGCTCCGGTCATACTGAACCATGTATTTCACCATTTTTTAAATAAAAAAGCTGCGGCAAAGCATTTGATAATTTTGTTACGGCCTTGTCACAGCTTTAATTTAAGATTAATTTTAAGTTTAATTATTTGTAATCGTAAAACCCTTTTCCGGTCTTTCTTCCCAGCCAGCCAGCCTCAACATATTTCCTCAAAAGCGGACAGGCTCTGTATTTTGAATCTTTAAACCCGTCATACAATGTCTCCATAATGGCAAGGCAGGTATCAAGGCCAATCAGATCTGCCAACGCAAGGGGCCCCATGGGATGGTTGGCACCAAGCCTCATAACCGTATCAATATCTTCGGGTTTTCCCACACTCTGGTAGAGGCAGAAGACAGCCTCATTGATCATGGGCATCAATATCCTGTTGGCAATAAAGCCGGGGAAGTCATTGGCTTCTGCAGGGGTTTTTCCAAAGTCTTCACACAGTTTCCATGTAATATCAAAAGTCTCAGTCGAGGTGGCAAGACCCTTAATGACTTCAACCAGTTTCATCACAGGAACCGGATTCATAAAATGCATGCCGATAACCTTATCCGGTCGGGATGTTCTGGCTGCAATTCTTCCAATGGGAATGGAAGACGTGTTGGTGGACAAAATAACTTGTGGCGGGCAGATTTTATCCAGGTCTTCAAAAATTTTAAATTTCAGATCTTCTCTTTCCACGGCTGCTTCAACAACAAAATCCACAGATCCCATATCTTTTAAATCAGTGGTAGTAGTGATTCTTCCAAGAATTGCAGCTTTATCATCCTCAGATATTTTTTCCTTTTTCACCATCCTGTCAAGATTTTTTGAAATGGTTGCAATACCATTTTTACAAAATTCCTCTTTAATATCACTCATTACTACTTCGAGGCCGCTTGCGGCCACAACCTGTGCAATACCGTTACCCATCTGACCGGACCCGATAACACCAAATCTCTTTACTTCCATTGTTCCTCCTTATGAGTGGGGTCAGGCTTTCCTTATTGTCGTTATTCAGCTCAATAATTACATTAAGTAAAGCGTGACCCCGTTTTTAATGTACGCTTTTAATAGTTCCGTCTCATATCACCTGTTAATAACAAGCGCAACAGCTTCTCCGCCACCCAGACAAAGAGAGGCAAGGCCTCTATTTACATCCCGTTTTTCCATTTCATATAATAGGGTGGTTAAGACCCTGGCACCACTCGCCCCAATGGGATGGCCCAGAGCAACACTGCCGCCATTCACATTTACTTTTTCAGGATCAAGTTCCAATACCTTGTTAATGCCTGCTGAACTTCCGGCAAAAGCTTCATTGATTTCAAACAGATCAATATCTGAAATAGTAAGACCCTCTTTTTTCAATACCTTGGGAATGGCATAAATGGGAGCCATTAAAACGTATTTCATATCAATGCCGTAGGAGGCTTGGGAACCGATGGTGGCCATAATGTTAAGCCCCAGTTCCTTTGCTTTCTTTTCACTCATGACCACTAGGGCTGAAGCACCATCACTGATAATGGATGCATTTCCGGCAGTCCCCACCCCATCTTTTTTAAATGCAGGTCTCATCTTTGAGAGGGATTCAAGACTTGTCTCTTTAGGGCATTCATCCGTATCAAAAATTTTAGGATCACCTTTTCTCTGGGGGATTTCCACCGGCGTAATTTCATCTTTAAACCGGCCCTGGGCAATAGCTGCATTGGCTCTTGTATAAGATTGGGCCGCAAAGTTATCCTGAACTTGTCTTGATACTTCCCATTTTTCAGAACTCAGTTCATTGGACATACCCATATGAAAATCATTGACCACATCCCAGAGCCCGTCATGGACCATATGATCTTCAATTTTTCCAGGCCCCATACGATGCCCCCAGCGGGCCTTGTCCAT
Source organism: Desulfobacula sp. (assembly GCF_030611305.1). GTDB lineage: Bacteria > Desulfobacterota > Desulfobacteria > Desulfobacterales > Desulfobacteraceae > Desulfobacula. Next base: position 19,522 of record NZ_JAUWQB010000029.1, read on the forward strand.
ATAATAGGGTGCCATGCTCATATTTTCCATACCTCCTGCAACCACCACATCAGCATCCCCACACTGGATGGCCTGGGCTGCCAGCATGACGGCTTTCAATGATGACCCGCAGACTTTATTCACTGTAATGGACTCAACGTCCCAGGGGAGACCGGCTTTAACTGCAGCAAGTTTTCCCGGGTTCTGACCATACCCGCAGGGCAGTACCATGCCCATGATACACTCATTGATTTCTTTTTTATCAATACCCGCCCTTGTAATAGCCTCTCTTATGACATGGGCTCCAAGGTCTGTTGCACCGATTTTGCTTAATGTTCCACCAAAACTCCCTAAGGGGGTTCGTGTTGCACTGACTATTACTGCCTTATTCATATTCAAAAATCTCCTTAAATCATCTTTTTACATATTTCTTCTGTATTTTCCACCTACCTCATACAACGCTTGGGTGATAGTCCCCAAACTACAAACCTTGACCGTCTCCATTAACCTTTCAAACATATTTTCACCACTCAATGCGGTCTGTTTCAATTTTTCAAGAGCTTCTTCAGATTTATCCTGATTCTTCTCTTTAAAAGTATTCAGCCTTTTCAACTGGGCATCTTTTTGATCATCTGTGGCTCTTGTAAGTTCCAGATGATTTGCCATCTCAGCGTAATCCGCATCAGGGTCTTCAAATGTATTAACACCGACAATGGGATGCTTGCCTGAATGTTTCAGGTGTTCATAATACATGGACTCTTCCTGAATCTTGCCTCTCTGGTATCCGGTTTCCATGGCGCCCAGCACACCACCTCTTTCCGTGATTCTTTCAAATTCAATGAGTACGGCCTCCTCCACAAGGTCTGTGAGCTCGTCCACGATAAAACTTCCCTGCAATGGATTTTCATTCATGGTCAGTCCCCACTCCCTGTTGACAATTAGCTGGATGGCAAGGGCACGCCTAACTGACTCGGCTGAGGGTGTTGTAATGGCTTCATCAAATGCATTGGTATGAAGACTGTTACAATTATCATAAATGGCGCACAGTCCCTGAAGGGTGGTACGGATATCATTGAACTGGATATCCTGGCTGTGCAGGGATCTGCCCGAGGTCTGGATATGGTATTTCAACTTCTGGGATTTATCATTTCCCCCATATTTATACTTCATGGCCACAGCCCATATCCTTCTGGCCACCCGGCCGATCACTGTATATTCAGGGTCCATCCCATTGGAAAAGAAAAAGGAAAGAGAGGGTGCAAAACTATTGATATGCATTCCCCGGGAAAGATAATATTCCACATAGGTAAACCCGTTTGCCAGGGTCAATGCAAGCTGGGTAATGGGGTTGGCCCCGGCCTCTGCAATATGATATCCTGAAATAGAAACCGAATAAAAATTTCTTACCTGATTATCAATAAAATATTGCTGGATATCCCCCATCATTTTTAACGCAAACTCAATGGAGAAGATACAGGTGTTTTGTCCCTGGTCTTCCTTTAAAATATCTGCCTGAACCGTTCCTCTCGCATTGGACAAGGCAAACTGTCTAATCTTTGCTGCCTCGTCTTCAGAAGGTTCCCGGCCGTTCTCCTCTTTGAACTTGTCCACCTGCTGGGTAATGGCTGTATTGATAAACATGGCCAGCATCATGGGAGCCGGACCGTTGATGGTCATGGAGACCGAAGTATTGGGAGCACACAGATCAAACCCGCCATACAGCACTTTAACGTCATCCAGAGTACAGATACTCACACCTGATGTTCCGATCTTACCATATATATCAGGGCGGGTATCCGGGTCAAAACCATAAAGGGTAACCGAATCAAATGCAGTGGACAATCTTTTGGCAGGATAACTGCCGGAAAGCAGTTTAAACCGCCGGTTGGTATCCTCAGGCCCGCCTTCTCCTGCAAACATCCTGGTGGGATCTTCATCTGCCCGTTTTAAAGGAAACACCCCGGCCGCATAAGGAAAGTTGCCAGCAAAATTCTCTTTCCTCATCCACTTATACTGTTCCCCCGGATCTTTGAACTGTGGCAGGGAAATTTTGGGGATTTTGGAATGAGAGAGGGATTCGCTGTATAAAGGTACTCTAAACTCTTTATCACGAACATGATACACCAGTTCATCCTTCTCATACATCTCTTTGCATGTATTGAATTCCTTGATCACAATATCTGTTTCTTCATCAACCCGGGACTGGGCCTGTGACACAACTTGCTTAAACTTTTCAAGTGCATCCGGCAATTTTTCGAACCCATTTTCTTTGAGTTCTTTTGAGGTCTCAATTAAATGCCACCGTTTGCGTACGGCTTCAGACTGTTCTTCGGTTGTTTTGTGGTATTCTCTTACCGTATCGGCAATCTCGGCAAGGTATCGTGTTCTCTCTCCCGGAATAATAATGGTTTTTGAAGAAGATTCTTTTCTGTCCGTCCTTGGAATATTGGATTTATATTTAATATTTTTCTTTTCTGCAATCAGATCCAGAAGTTCATGATAAAATGCTGTGATTCCATCATCATTAAACTTGGATGCAATGGTTCCATACACCGGCAGATCTTTTGGATCCGTATTCCAGGCTTTACGATTTCTCTGGACCTGTTTTCGCACATCCCTTAATGCATCCTCACTGCCCCTTTTCTCATACTTGTTCACCACAACAATATCGGCATAATCCAGCATGTCTATCTTTTCCAACTGGGAGGGTGCGCCAAATTCTGCTGTCATGACATAGATGGACATATCCACCAGATCGACCACTCTTGAATCCCCCTGACCAATACCGGCGGTTTCAACCAGAATAATATCATAACCAGCCGCCTTAACCACATTAATTGCATCCGGCAAAGCCTCGGGAAGCTCTGTCTGGGATCTTCTGGTTGCAAGAGACCGCATATAGACACGGCCTGTTTCTATGGAATTCATCCTGATCCTGTCACCCAGAAGGGCACCGCCTGTTTTCCGTCTGGACGGATCGCAGGAAATAATGGCAATATTGACATCTTTAAGATCATGCAGAATCCTGATAATCAATTCGTCTGTCAAAGACGACTTGCCTGCGCCGCCGGTTCCGGTTAATCCAATGACGGAAACATCCCTTTGGTCTGCAACTTTGGAAATCTTTGAAATAATTTTTTCAAATGCATCCCGATTGTTGACTTTAGCCTCCTGAACCGCAGAAATAAAATTTGCTGTCACATAGTTATTATCAATATTCAGATTGTCATAATCAAGATTGTCATAATCAACCGAAGGGGCATCCATGGAACGTATCATATCATTGATCATACCCTGAAGTCCCATTTTTGCCCCGTCTTCAGGAGAATAGATCCTGGTCACGCCATAGGCGTGCAGCTCATCCATTTCCAAAGGAATAATAACACCGCCGCCGCCGCCAAAAATCTTAATATGCGAAGCACCTCTTTCTTTCAAAAGATCCACCATATACTTAAAATATTCAACATGTCCGCCCTGGTAACTGGATACGGCAATACCCTGTGCGTCTTCTTCTATTGCGGCATCCACGACTTCCTTTGCAGACCGGTTATGGCCGATATGAATCACTTCTGCACCGGAATCCTGCAAAATTCTTCTCATTATATTTATAGAAGCATCATGACCGTCAAACAGTGAAGTGGCGGTAACGATTTTGACTGAATGTTTGGGTTTGTAACTCTGGGTTTCCATACTCATTTTTTCTCCTTTTAAAAACATTCGGGAGTTTGATAAAACTAAACAAAGTTTATGCGCTATGATTTAACTGCCATAAAAATGAAAAAAAATAAATGAAAACTTTTATTTTTGTTAAAATATTAGTCCAAGGATAAAATTGGTTTGAATTTTTATGTATTCCTCGATGGTAAAATTTCTTTGTAAATGCCAGCGGCGAAAGGCCCACATCTGGCCCAGAACAGATATATTGTGCCCCACAAGATTTAATATTTTTTCATCAAGCTTTGGAAAATTATTTTTCCCGGAGAGAGAAGAAAGCGCATTGATAAAAATATCTGTTATATTCAATTCATTTACCAGAACTCTTACCTTCCATTTTTCCGGCAGGAATTGAGTCACCTGGTACATCATGAGAATATGGTCTCCCATCTTATCACAAACATAAAAATAATGACGAATAACCTGGGCCAGTCTCTCTTTTTCTTTATCCGTATCTGATAACGCATTTTCAACAGCATCCCAGACCTCCTCATGAATGGTTTTACACACCAGATAAAGGAGATCCTCTTTAGAGCTGACATATTCATATAAAGAACCAATGGAAAAATTGGCAGCCTTTGCAATCATCCGTGTCGTAGTCTTGTGATATCCGTGTTCAATGAAAAGCGTGACTGTGGAATCGATGATCTGGCGCCTTCTTTCACGAACCAGCTCAGGATTTTTTATCTGTGTCGGGACTTCTGTGTCAGATATTGGAGTCTTGGATTTTTTAATTTTTCTCAAACGACCACTCCTTTCCCTTTAATAATTTTAATAATATTGTCATTGGCGGTACTTGAACGAGCGCTCAGTCATAGCTTTTTGTTGCATTTATTCCAATTCTTGTCAAGAAATTATCTAAAGAGTTTCTTTGAATTTTTATCTTTTATTCTTCAAGGGTAAAAACAAAAACATTTAAAAAACATTTGACAAATTAATCTCTTTAAATATAGTATTTTAAATATAGACTGAGCGCTCGATCAGTTTCTTGAATTATCGAGCGATGTTATGGCTAAAAAACCATAAGCAAAAATAAAAATAACTCATAATATAAGGAGGCGCAGGGTGGATTTTGACCTTACCAAAGAGCAGGAAATGATCCGTAAGGAAGTTAGAAAGTTTGCCCAAAAAGAGATCGGTCCCATTGCGGGAGAGCTTGATGAAAAAGAAGAATTTTCTGAAAAGTTGACCAAAAAAATGGGAGAAATCGGTCTTTTCGGCATGTTTGTTTCAGAAAAGTATGAAGGCCAGGCAATGGACTACATTTCATATATTATTGCAGTTGAAGAAATTGCAAGGATTGACGGTTCCCAGGCAGCCACTATTGCAGCAGGCAATTCCCTCGGTATCGGCCCGATCTACTATTTTGGTACTGAAGAGCAAAAATTAAAATATCTGCCCAGTCTTTGTGCTGGGGAAGGCCTGTGGGGATTTGGTCTTACCGAACCCACTGCCGGATCTGATGCCGGCGGCAGTAAAACAACCGCTGTACTGGACGGAAATGAGTGGGTGATTAACGGCTCAAAAATATTCATCACCAATGCCGCCTGTGATATGACTATGGGCGTAACAGTCCAGGCTATCACCGGCACCCGGGACAATGGCAAACCCGAATATTCCTGCATCCTTGTTGAAGCAGGAACGCCAGGATTTAAAGCCGTCCCCATGCATAAAAAAATGATGTGGCGATCCTCCAACACGGCAGAACTCTATTTTGATGATGTCAGGGTTCCCAAAGAAAATATTCTTGGAAACAAAGGTGACGGATTCCATCAGATGCTGTCAACCCTTGATGGAGGGAGACTTTCCATCGGTGCCATGGGCCTTGGCGGCGCCCAGGGAGCCTATGACCTTGCCTTAAAATATGCCAAAGAAAGAGAACAGTTCGGACAGCCCATTTCAAAATTCCAGGCCATTGCCTTTAAACTGGCCGATAGTGCCATGGAAATAGAGTGTGCAAGAAACCTTCTTTACAAAGCCTGCTGGCTCAAAAGCAATAAACGGGCCTTTGAAAAGGAAGCCGCCATGGGCAAGCTCTATTGTTCTGAAGTCATGTCCAGGGTGGTGGACCATGCTGTCCAGATTCATGGGGGATATGGTTTGATGAAAGAATATAATGTGGAAAGATTTTACAGGGATCAGAAACTCTTAGAAATCGGTGAAGGAACTTCAGAAGTTCAACGCATTGTAATTTCACGCCATATTGGCTGCTGATATTCCATGGTTTAATTTATAGGAGAACATTATGAGCACAAACGATCTTCTGTTAGTTGAAGAAAAAAGACAGGCTGTCATCCTGACCATGAACAGACCAAAAGTGATGAACTGCCTGAATTTTGATCTTTTATATGCCATCAGAGACAAAATTGATGATCTTCAATACAGAAACGATATCCGAACAGTCATTATTACCGGCGCGGGTGAGAAATCATTCTGTGCAGGCGCTGATTTAAAAGAGAGAGTTTCTCTGACCCCGGATGAGGTAAAAAAATTTATTATCACCATCAGAAACCTTTTGACATCTATCCAGAATCTTCCCATACCGGTAATTTCGGCCGTGAATGGAATTGCACTGGGCGGCGGCACTGAAGTGGCTCTGGCATCCGATATTCGCATTGCCTCTGAAAATGCAAGCATGGGACTGACAGAAGCAAGGCTTGCCATCATCCCCGGAGGCGGCGGTACCCAGCGACTGCCGAGAATCATTGGAGTAGCAAAAGCCAAGGAACTGATCTTTACGGGCAAGCGTGTTAACGCAAAAGAAGCCCTTGATATCGGTCTTGTTAACAAGGTCACAACGCCTGAAACCCTTTTGGAAGACTGCATGGAAATGGCAGACATGATTGCCGAAACCGGCCCCATTGCCGTTGAGATGGCTAAATACGCCATCGATAAAGGCATTGAAACCGACCTTGCCACAGGGCTTGCCATTGAATCCAATGCATACAGGGTAACCATACCCACTGAGGATAGAATCGAAGGCCTGACCGCTTTTAAAGAAAAGAGAAAACCTCGTTACAAAGGGAGATAAAAAGAACCCATGACTGAAAATAAAAATTTTTGGAAGGCTGAAGAAAAAAAACTTGAAGAACGCCAACAGGAAGCGATCGGATCCGGCGGCCAAAAAGCTATAGATACACTTGCCAAAAGAGGCAAACGTCCTGTAAGAGATTTAATAGCAGACCTGATTGATCCCGGCACCCAATTTTTTGAACTCTCTGTGCTGGCAGGGTTCGGCATGAATTATCCCGGTGTTGAAGATGTCCATTGTGCAGGCATCGTTACGGGCATTGGAAAAATTCATGGCAACTGGACCATGATCATGGGCAGTGACAGCCGGGTAAAAGCAGGCACTTATTTTCCCATCACATTAAAAAAACACATGAGAGCCCAGGCCATTGCGGAAAAATGCGGCCTCAACTGCGTCTATATTGCTGATTCAGGAGGGGTTTTCCTACCCATGCAGGCAGATGTGTTCCCCGATGATCAGCATTTTGGATCCATCTTTTATAATATGGCCAGGATGTCAGCCATGGGGCTTCGCCAGGTGACCTTAAGTACGGGCGGAAATACGGCAGGCGGTGCGTATATTGTTTTCATGGCCTGTGAATCCATCATGATTGACAAGCAGTCTTTTTCATTTCTTGGCGGCCCTCCCCTCGTAAAAATGGCCACAGGAGAAGAGATCTCTGCAGAAAACTTAGGAGGTGCAAAGGTTCATACTGAAATTTCCGGCGGAGCAGACCATATTTGCCAGGACCAGGATCAGGCCATTGCCAGGTTAAGGCAGCTTCTTTCCCTGACAAAACCCCAGAAAACCCATGTTCACACCTATGAAAGCCGTGAGCCCGAACTTGCTCCTGAATCCATATATGATGTCATGCCCATATCCCCTCATAAAGGGATTAACGGCAAAAAAATCATTGCAGCCATTGCAGATGAATCCGAATTTATTGAACATAAGAAAAATTTTGCGCCGGGCCGGGGTACTAATATCCTGACCGGAAAAATCAGGATCAAGGGACTGCCCATCGGAGTTGTCTGTTCCAATGCAGCAGGAATAATCTTTCATGAAGCTGCCAAAAAAGTGACTGAATGGGTAGTCAGGTGTTCCTATGAAAAAATCCCACTCCTCTTTATCCAGAGTTCACCCGGATATATGATTGGTTCTGATTCTGAACATGCGGGTATTGGAAAATACGGAGCCGACATGGTCCGCGCTGTCTCCTGTGCCCAGGTACCAAGGATTCAGCTGGTTATCGGACCGGATAACGGGGCGGCCAATTACGGTATGTGCGGAAGAGCTTACAAACCCAACTTTCTGTTTTCAACAATGAGAGCCAGGACCGGGGTTATGAGCGGGAGAAGTGCAGGTGGTGTTCTTTTAAGCATTGAGCAGGCAAAACGAAAAGCCATGGGCAACCCCATGACGCCTGAAGAAATAAATGAATTCCAGCAGAAAATGATTGATAAATATGATGGTGAAGCCCATCCATTTTTCTGTGCTTCACGGCTTTTAAACGACCGGGTCATCAAATTTTCCGAAATCCGTGAATGGCTCGCCATGGCCTTTGAGGTCAGTCTTGTCAACCCCATTGGGGAAGCAACATTTGGAAATTTCAGATTTTAAAAATATAATTTAAGGAGAAAATCAATGACAGAATATGATTATTGGAAAATCTTTCCAAGGATGCCCAAAAAGGTAACCCTTGGGGATATTACAATCCGTGACGGATTCCAGCATCTTGAAAAATTTATCTCAACTCCTGCAAAAATCACCTATCTGGAAGAATTGATTTTTGCAGGATGCCGCAACATTGAAGTCACTAATCTGGGAAATCCGAGAAGTATGCCCCAGTTCAGTGATGCTGAAGAACTTTTAGCCCATCTGAGAGGTGATAATTTTATCAACCGGGCGGCCAAAAAAGGCATTAACATGGATGATGTGGTCTTGACCGCCATTACCATCCGGGAGGCTTCCGTTGACCGGGCCATTGAACTTAAAAAAAGAGGCGTAGGCCCGGACAGGGTATTGATGATGGTCTCCACGGAAGAAGAACATCATTTTGCCAATTCAGGAACCACCCTTCCAAATTACTTTGCAGAAGCTGAAAGATGTATAAAAAAATGTGCGGACGCCGGCATTAAAATGTGCGGTACGGTCAGTACCATCTGGGGTAGCCCCATTGGCGGTGCCACTGAACTAAAGGATGCTGTGGAATTCACCAAATACTGGCTTTCCATCGGGGCCAGTGACATTGAGCATGCTGATCATGACGGGTCTGCATCTGCTGCAGACGTTTACCGGTATTTTTCCATGATCCTTGATGAAATCCCGGATACAAGTCTTCACATCGCCCATTTTCATGAAACAAAAAGAGTGGCTGCAGCCTCGGTTCTTGCAGCTCTCCAGGCGGGCATCTGCCATTTTGAAGCAACCCTTGGCGGTCTTGGCGGACAGCCGGCCAACTTCCTGGGCGACAGGCCCATCAAAGGCACAGGGGATTATTATTATGATGATGCAAGATATGTGGGCCTGGTCTGTCTTGAAGATACACTTGTACAAATTGATGAAATGGGTATAGAACATGGATATGATGTTGACAGAATCCTGTGGCTTGGAAAACAGATGGAAAAAACTGTTGGCACAAGATTAAGAAGTGAGGCTATGATCAACGGCAGAACCCTTAAGGAAGGCCATATGCAGTATGCCAGACCCGGACTTGCAAAAATTAAGAAAAAACTGGGTGAATCGCCGGATCAAAGTTTTCCCGAATAATGATGACAAGGAGACATTATGGACGAACAAGACAAAATCCCTCATATCAATCTAGATTATTTTGAAGATCTCACCGGAAATATAAAAAATGGTGAGAAAGGTGATGTGGATGAAGTGGGAAAACGCATCAAACTGGTGAGAGAAGAAAGGGGTATTTCCATTGAGAATCTTTCCGATCTGACTGGATTTGACGTTTCCCGGCTTCAGGACATTGAAAGCGGCAGGATAAAACCCCAGCTCGGAACCGTGATGAAACTTTCAAAGGCTCTGGATTCTGCTGTGGGCCGCCTGGTATCAGACATGGGAACCAAGCTGTATGCCATTACAAGGAAAGATGAAAGGAAACAGATTTCCCGTTCCTCTTCAAAAACCGGCAAGCAGAATGTTTATTCTTACATGAGCCTTGCCCCTGAAGTCCAGGGCCGTCACATGGAAGCCCTGATCGTACAATTGGAAAAAAGCAAAGACAAAGAAATATCCGTCCATGACGGGGAAGAATTTGTTTTTGTTCTTAATGGTGTTGTCAACCTGACCATTGGAAAAGACACTTATGATCTTGAACCTGGCGACAGCGCCTACTACCTGTCCACAACTTCCCATTTTATTACTGCAAAAACCGAAAAAGCGACCATACTTGCTGTCCTGTATGAATAAGGAGATAAAAAATGCCAAAACTTTTGTGGCAGCCGTCTGAGAAGAGAATAAAAAGTACCAACATGTATCGTTTCATGAATCTTGTGAATGAAAAATTTAGCAAAGATTTTAAAGAATATGCATCTCTGTGGGAGTGGTCCGTGGATAATCTTGAGGATTTCTGGGCAACCGCCTGGGATTTTCTTGATATCAAGGCCTCCCGGTCCTATGAAAAGGCCATTGATGATCCGACCAAAATGCCGGGGGCAAAATTCTTTGTCAATTCCAAACTTAATTTTGCCGAAAACCTTTTACAATTTAAAAATGACAATCTGGCTATAATTTTCAGGGGGGAGGATTCCGTTAGAAAAACCCTGACCTATAAACAACTTTATGATGAAGTGACAAAAACAGCCGCCGCTTTAAAAGCACTTGGCATAGAAAAAGGCGACCGGGTAGTTGGATTTGTCCCCAATATGCCCGAAAGCATCATCGCAATGCTGGCCGCCACAAGTCTTGGTGCCATCTGGTCTTCCTGCTCACCGGATTTTGGGATCAAAGGGGTTCTGGACAGATTCGGTCAAACCCGGCCCAAAGTATTGTTTACGGCTGACGGATATTTTTTTAAAGGCAAACCCCTGGACAGCATTGAAAAAATCGCCGGCATTGTCAAAGAGATTCCTTCCATAGAAAAAATTGTTGTGATCCCCTATGTATCTGAGGAACCCGACATTAGTTCCCTGCCAAATGCAGTGCTATTCAAGGATTTTAAAGATCCTGATGCCACCCAAATTGAATTCGAGCAGATGGATTTTGATGATCCGCTTTATATCATGTATTCTTCCGGGACAACCGGACTTCCCAAATGTATGGCACAGAGTGTGGGCGGAGTCCTTTTACACCAGAAAAAAGAACTGGTACTCCATACGGATCTGAAAGAAGAAGACACCATTTTCTATTTTACCACCTGCGGCTGGATGATGTGGAACTGGCTGACCGCGTCCTTGAGTGTGGGGGCAACCCTTGTTCTTTTTGACGGCAATCCCTTCCACCCCGGCCCTGATGCTTTGTGGAAAATGGCAGAGGATGAAAAAATAACGGTTTTCGGCACCAGCGCAGGATATATTGAAGCTTTGAAAACCGCAGGGGTTAAACCCGGAAAACAATATGACCTGTCAGCCTTAAAATCGGTTCTTTCAACCGGCTCACCCTTATCAGATGAAAACTTTGAATATATATACAATGAAGTGAAAGAGGACCTCCAGCTTGCTTCCATATCCGGTGGATCAGATCTCAACGGCTGTTTTGCTCTGGGCAATCCAATCGGCCCTGTGTATACCGGAGAACTCCAGTGCCGCGGCCTTGGCATGAAGGTCTATGCCTATGATGAAAGCGGCAAACCCGTAGTGGGACAACAGGCTGAACTTGTCTGTGCCGCTCCCTTCCCGTCCATGCCTATCTTTTTCTGGGGGGACGAAGACGGTTCCAAGTATCATTCCGCCTATTTTGACGAGTATCCGGGGATCTGGACCCATGGGGATTTTATCATGGTAACCGAACGAGGCGGCGTGATCATGTTCGGCAGATCAGATGCCACACTCAACCCTGGCGGTGTGAGGATCGGTACGGCTGAAATCTACCGCCGGCTTGATGCCATGGAAGAACTTGAAGACTCTGTTATTGTGGGGCAATCCTGGAACAATGATGTCAGGGTCATTCTCTTTGTCAAAATGGCCAAAGGATTTGAGCTTGACGATGTGCTAAAAAACACAATAAAGTCAGAGATAAGAGCCAATGCCTCCCCAAGACATGTTCCGGCTAAAATCATTGAATGCCCGGATGTTCCCTACACATTAAACATGAAAAAGGTTGAGCTGGCCGTTAAAAAAATGATCGAAGGAAAAGAAGTAAAAAACAAGGATGCATTAAAGAATCCTGAATCCCTTAATTTTTTTGGCAGTCTTAAAGAACTTAAATCATAATTTTCCCAAACAAAAGCCCCCTTTGGATTTGTCGTAAACTCATCCTAAGGGGGTACTAATAAAAACTCTCTTCTAAAATACCAAAGTATTTATTATGGAATTAGAAATAAAAAATCACTATAATTCAGACAATCTGACTCAAAATATTAAAGCCGCATTAATCAAAGCAGACAAAGACCTTTCAAATCTTGAATTAAAAGATCTTTCCCCCATTGATCAGATCCATACCGGTGGAGCACGGTCCAGCATTGAGCTGTTCAAAAAAGTAAACATCTCCCCTGATGCAAAGGTCCTTGATGCCGGATGCGGTATAGGGGGGTCTACAAGACTGCTTGCCAAACAATTTAACTGCAGGGTTATCGGCGTTGATCTGGCAGACAAGTTTATCGAAGCGGCAACCTTTTTAACCCAATGTACCCGCCTTGAAACCCTTGTTTCTTTTCAACAGGGTTCCGTTCTTGACCTGCCCTTTGAAAACAATTCATTTGATGCCGTCTTATGCCAGCATATTTTAATGAATATTGAAGACAAGCCCGCAGCAGTCAAAGAATTTTTCAGGGTATTAAAACCTGGTGGAACGCTGATGTTACATGAAATAGCAAAGGGTGAAAACGATCCCCTTCTTCTTCCCGTTCCCTGGGCAGACAAGTCCTCCATATCATTTCTTGAATCCTGGAATGCCATGTCCCACATTTTTAAAGAACACGGGTTTGAAATAGAATCCTTTTCAGATCAAACCTCTAGTGCATGCACGGGGTGGGAAAAATTTAATGCTATCTCCAAAAAAAGACCTCCCCAACCCAACGCTCTGGGTCTCGGTATCATTTTTGGCAGTAATGCAAAATCTTTCGGCAAAAACATGTATGCAAACTTTAAAAATAATTCAATTTGTCTTGTTGAAGCTGTTCTAAAAAAAGGCTATGATACATAAATCTTATTTTTTATCATTAAACGACTTAAAGAAAAGGGATACAAAAATGAAATGTTTTAAAATTACCCTCGTAATTTCTTTTGGACTTTTTTTTCTGGCAGGTTGCAACACAGTAGGGGTTGGCATTCAGATACCGGGAGCACCAGTTCATCAAACAAAATACCATAAACCGGGACCTCCCCCCCATGCTCCGGCCCATGGATACCGTCATAAACACCGTCACGGCCATAACCTTGAATATCGCTCGGGAATAGGGGCTTACGTTGTTGTAAATGTACCGGAAACCTACTTTGGCAATAACCTGTATATCAGGATGTCAACCGATGGGAGATGGATGGTATCGGCAAGGCTTGAACAAGGATGGCGTGTTGCTGTCGGCAATGAAGTGCCTTATAAATTAAAGGAATATAAAAAAAAGAAACATAAAAAGAAAAAAAAGAAAAAATATTATGATTAAAACTTTTTAAAAAAACAAAGGAGGAAATCATATGATTTCACAAAAACTACAAGATGCAATTAATTACCAGATAAACCGAGAATTATTTTCAGAATATTATTATCTTTCCATGGCATCATATTTTAATTCAACAGGCTTAAGCGGGTTTGAAAACTTTTTTCTTATCCAGGTGGAAGAAGAAAGATTTCATGCCATGAAAATGTATAATTTTATAAATGAAAGAGGGGGAAGGGTCTTTTTAAAAGCGATTGAAGCACCGAAAACAAAATTTGAATCCGCTTTGGAAGTCTTTGAACTGGCCTACGAACATGAAAAACTGGTTTCAAAACTCATCAATGACCTGATGGATCTTGCCATTAAGGAAAATGATCATGCTGCCAAAAACCATCTGAACTGGTTTGTGGATGAACAGGTGGAAGAAGAAGCATCCATGGATACCATTGTAAACAAATTAAAACTGATTGGCAGTGAAGGGCATGGCCTTCTCATGCTGGATAATGAACTTGCCCAGCGGGTATTTACCCCACCCTCAAAATAAAACGATTCAATTTTTTAAAACTATAACCGGGCTGATCTCCATAAAATGGATACGTTTGGATTTACAAAAAAAAAGCTGCTATCACTTTGCCTCGAAAACCAAAACAAGCATATTATCAACTGGTTATCCGGCTTTTATCAGAAGTTAATCACCAATCGTATCAACCGGGCCTCTTTAGATCTCTTTACACACCAGTATAACGAAATCCTTAACTGGACAGGAATGAATCCTTTTGTTAAACCAAATTCCAACACTACAAGAGTGTGGATTGAAACGATTTCCGACAGAATTCACTATCACCGGGCTGCCACAGGCAGCATAGTCCGTGACCATGATTTATTTGAAAAAGTTCAAATAAATGATTTGCCCCTTTCTTATAATCAAACTGATTTTCATTGTCACGTGGCCCTGGATGGTTTAAGAAGCCTTTTCAATGTAGGTTCTATTTTCAGGACCTGTGAAGCGGCCGGGTTTAAATCCGTTATTCTCGGGAACACTTTAGGGAAAGAACATCCGGGTGTCCAAAAAACTGCCATGGGCGCTCATAAATGGGTTGAACAGGAAAAATCAACTGATCTTGCCCAAACCCTGCTTACAAAAAAGAAAAAAGGATTCCAGATCATTGGGGTTGAGACCATTGAAGGTGCCCGTCCTTTTTATGACATTGCATGGAAGAAGAAAACCATTATTGTATTCGGAAATGAAGAATATGGGATCTCATCACATGTCATGGAAACATGTGACGACTTTACTCATATTCCAATGTTTGGCAGAAAAAATTCCATTAATGTTGCCAACGCAGCCTCTGTTATCTGCTTTCAGGTTGCAAGATCATTGTGTGTCAAGTAACTTTGTATTTCAAGGACAAGACCGCCTGTTTCGATTGTATCCCCGGGATATATTTTTTTTCGTTTTCGTGTTTCAATGCTCCCATTCACTTTTACAAAACCATCCACAATCATAAATTTCGCTTCCCCGCCGCTTGAAGCAAGATTTTCAAATTTTAAAATTTTATAAAGTTCAACAGGTACCTTTTTTATCTTAACAATTCTTTTTTCCATTTTCCATCTATTAACAGATATGATCTGATCCCTCAACAAAGGATCTTGCATTATAGACAAAATATTTATAATAAATGAAAAACAATGCAAGGATTGAATAAATGAAACTTTTAAAAATCATCATTTTTTACCTTTTTTTCTTTTTTCTTATTTTTCATTCAACAGGAATTGCTTCTAATCCCGGCAGACTATACACAATTTCAGGCAAGACTATGGGTACTTTTTACACCATAAAATTCATCTCAAGCAGGAAACAGCCCCTGTCATTGTGGAAGATCAAGGTGGATACCCGCCTAAGGGAAGTGAACAAAAAACTTTCCATGTACGATTCTAAAAGTGAGCTTTCCCTTTTTAACCGTGAAGAAATTGGAAAATCTGTGAACATCTCTTCTGATTTTTTTGCGATCATGTTAACGGCCAGAAAATTATACCGAATGACGGATGGTTCCTGGGATGGAACGGTGAAACCCCTGGTTGACCTCTGGGGATTTGGAACAAAAAAAAGAGCAAACCAAATTCCTGAGGCAGACAAAATAACCATGGCATTATCAAAAACCGGGTTTAACCACATAGACATCAAAGGACCACACAGTATTCGTAAAAAAGCGAATATCACCCTTGATCTTGGTTCCATTGCAAAAGGATATGGGGTGGACGCCATTGCAACACTTTTTACCTCATCCGGCATCCATGATATTCTTGTGGAAATAGGCGGAGAGCTTTATGCTTCAGGCAAAAACAAAAAAGGGGAATACTGGTCGGTAGGAATCAGCAGACCTGATAAACTATTTGCAAACCAGGACTTATATAAAGTTGTCCGCTTAAACAACCAGGCCCTTGCCACCAGTGGGAATTACAGGAATTTTTTTGAAATAAACGGGAAAACCTTCTCCCATATCATTGATCCCAAAACAGGGTTTCCGGTTGACAACCAGATCATCAGTGCATCTGTCATTTCAAAAGACTGTACTTTTGCCGATGGTCTTGCCACAGCCCTGATGGTAATGGATGTACAAAAGGCAATCAAGCTTGTGAACAGCCTCGAGCGAACAGAATGCCTGATCATCCAAAAAAAAGAGCAGAAACTTGTCAGCCACATGTCTGAAAAATTTGATGCTTTTGTTGTAAAATAACTGCTTATTCTCTGTATCGTTTACCCTGAAAAGAATCTCTGTTTTCAAGGGTATGCTGGATCATATTAAAGGTTTCCCTGTATCGGCCTGCCCACATGGGAGCCCTTAATTCATCAGAATGCGGATCTCCTGTAATTCTCTGGATAATCATCTCTTTTGGCAGAAATTCCAGAAAATCACAAACCATGTCCACATATTCTTCCTGTTCCATGGGGATATAATCACCGTTTTTCCACATTTTATCGAGAATCGTCCCCTTGATGACATAAAGAAGATGAATTTTCACCCCGTTAATTAAGCTGTCAGCCAATATTTTTGCAGTTTCAATCATCATGTTTTTGTCTTCACCCGGAAGCCCGAGAATAACATGGGCACAGATATTTATCCCCCTGCCCCGGGTTAAGCGAACCGCTTTTAAAAAATCTTTAAACGTATGCCCCCTGTTAATTATCGCCAGCGTTGCATCATGAACAGATTGAAGGCCATACTCAAGCCAGACCAGGTAATTTTTTGTATAGGACTCTATGAGATCAAGCTTTTGGGCATCAATACAGTCGGGCCGTGTTCCAATGGCCATTCCCACCATGCCCTCGCAGGAAAGTGCTTCATCATACATCTGTTTCATATTTTCGCAGCTGGTGTAGGTATTTGAATAGGATTGAAAATAGGCCAGAAATTTTTTAGCCTTATATTTTTTGATCATTCCGATTTTACCATTCTCGATCTGCTCCTTTATGGAAAGCCCTTTGGCAGACATACCGGAACCCGACCCCTTTGAATTGCAGTAAATGCACCCTTTCTTTGAAAGCAAACCATCCCTGTTGGGACATGACAGTCCTGCATCAACTGAAATTTTTTGTACCCTCCGGCCATACAATTGTCTTAAATAGGTATTATAGTCCGAATATCTCTTTTTTTTTTCCATTTAAATGCTATCCAGATTATCCAGTGGACTTCCCAGTGTTTCAAAATTCACACTCATCACATGCGTATAAATCATTGTTGTCCGCACGTCTGCATGCCCTAAGAGTTCCTGCACACGCCGGATATCCTTGCCGGCTTCCAGCATATGCGTTGCAAATGAATGGCGGAGGGTATGCGGACTCACCCGCTTATGAATACCCGCCTTTTTAGCAGCATTTGCCACTGCTTTCTGCAACCCGGTTTCATGGGCGTGGTGGCGGCGCACTTTTTGGGTTCTCGGATCTTTCGACCGATTTTTGGCAGGAAAAACCCATTGCCATATCAACGACTTTCCAGCTCCTGGATATTTCTTGGCCAGTGCCTGCGGCAGATATACATCTGCGCGTCCCTCAGCCAACTCCTGTTCAAAAAGCTTTTGAACCCCTTTTAGATGAAACCGCAAATCCTCCTGCAGGGTCTTTGGCAAAACCGTTGCCCTGTCTTTTTCACTCTTTCCGTCCCGTACAATAATATGATGATTTTCAAAATCTATATCCTTTACTCGAAGCCGGATACATTCCATCAACCGCAGACCGGCGCCGTACAAGAGCTTTGCCATTAACTCATGTGTCCCGCTAATATGTTGAAACAATTGGCTGACCTCTGACAGGTTCAGCACTGTCGGCAGTCTTTTCTGCTTTTTCGAACGGATGGCATCAATATAATCATTCAGCGGCATGTCTAAAACAAATTTATAAAGAAAAAGAATTGCATTAAGCGCCTGATTCTGTGTTGAAGCCGCCACATTTCTGTTAACCGCCAGGTGGCTTAAAAATCGTTCGATCTCTGGTTTTCCCATTTCCTGCGGGTGCCGGGTTCCATTAAAGCGGATATAATCCAATATCCATTTTGTATACGTTTGTTCTGTCCGGATTGCGTAATGATGATAACGCATTACTTCTCGGACTTGATCTAAAAGCTTGCCTGGTTTTGGACGGAATCTTTCCTTTACATGTTCTCTCTTATATGCCATTATATTATACCTTAAAAACTGTATTAAACACTTTAATATCATAGTATAAAGAGAATATATAGGGTTAATATACAGATTTTTTTCTGCTTAATATGATACGTTGTGCTTAAAAATAGGAGCTACCCATGGGTCTTTTAGACGGTTTTGAAAAACTAATTAACGAACACGGATCAGCCACTATTCTTAAAGAAAGAATATCCCTTGCCAACGACAAGTATTCTTTGCTTGAAAACAAGAACGAAATACTTAAAGAGCAAAATTCTGTTTTTGAGCAAAAGATCAAAATGCTTGAATCGGAGAACAACGCACTTAAGCTCAAGATGCAACAGACAGAACAATATGTATGCGACCATTGTGCTAGCCCATCTCTCAAAAGAACAGGTAGCAGGCCAGACCCTACGTTTGGAGATTTAGGAGTAAAACAAAAACTTTTCACCTGTAACAAATGTGGCAAAGAAAGTGCATTTACTCCAGAAAACAAAGACATATAGCACAACAGATCACTACAGCCGACCGGAAACAGCCCCGACGGCTGAGTTTAGCATTCGGCAGTGTACCAATGAGACTGTCGGCGCAAAAAAGGAGAAAAAATGAAAAAATTATTATTGATTGGTGTTGCGTTGTTGATAACTTCGCCAGTATTGGCGTGGAACGACAACAACGATGACTCATATAATAATGGGAATGAAGAATCATATTATGATCGAGAAGAAAGACAAAGGGAGACAGAAAGAAATAGAGAATATCCTTATGAAAGCAATACTGGCACACGTTATAAATACGATTTAAGTAATCCGGCAGACAAAATTATGTACGATGTTGACCCCGCTGCCCAAGTAATGGATAGTGTTAATCCCATGGTAGATATTGATAGAGATTTAGGCCAATACGGTGGTGGCGCAGAATAAAATGAGAGTTGGAGAAAATGAACTTGAATTCAATAAGCCAGGGAAGATCAAAAAACAAACATAACAAATTGTTTAAATCGCTGTGCAAAATACGCACAGCTCGGACAAGCAAAAAGCGGCTTGCCGTTTAACTCAGCGTTGGGCTTTAAAAAGGAAAAAATGGGCGCACAACTCCATGTAACAAAACTGGTCGCAGCACAACGTCAGCTTCGCGCAGCAATTCGCATGTTCTTTGCAGGCGAGGACGAGCTTGCGATTCATACCGTTGCTTCAGCTGCATATCGAATAATCTCCGATTTAAAAAAGAAGCGCGGCCGCGATGAGGTCGCAGACTACTACCTGACAACAATTTTCTATGTTGTCCGTGATTACCGGCGCGGCACACTACCGAAGTGGTTAACAGAAGACCCAGGGGCAATGAAATGGATTCAGGAAATGGCAGAGCAACTTCCGATTACTGCGTCGATGGAATTCGAGGATATCAGGGGGTCTGTTTCAAAAGAGACAGCAAGGGAATGGTGGCACAAAAGGAACAAGGCCTCAAATTTTCTTAAGCACGCGGAGTATGATGCAAAGGCACATATATCACTTCAAGAAATCGATAACTTGAACCTCATGGCGCGTGCTCTTGCCTCCTACTCAGACCTTGTTAAGGATGATTTTGGAGCAGAGGGAATCATCCTTTGGATCTACTTCAACATAGTTACTGAAACAAAGGAACAGCTACCAGAGAATTACCGAAAGATAGCAAACGATTTGGATGAGCATAATCCTGACGAGCAGTTGAGGCTCTGCTCATCATTTATTGTAAAATTGAACCAAAGGAACGCCCAATCGGGTAGCCGGGGGTTTTAATCCCCCAGCCCCCACAACACCCTGCATGCGGGTCCGCACAGGGCGTTTCACCAAGATTACCGGGCCGAGGCCGGGTAATGAATTTTCACCCACTGATCTTTGACAGATATTAACCC
>NZ_JAUWQB010000030.1 GCF_030611305.1 Desulfobacula sp.
CCCCCATATTTTTTATTAATATCCAGATCATGAAGCCTGTTAACCTTGAAGGCGGTATGCTCCGATAAAAAAAACAGGTGCGCTAAATTTGAAAATAGTACGTGACCGAGAATTGCTTTTATTTCATTGACAATATTGTTAAAATATGGTTCTCTACTTAGATTGGGCTAATTGTTTTTAAAAAAAGGTGGGGTATCAAATGGGCGAAAAAACCAAGGTAAAAAAAGTAACATCAACCAAAAAAGAATTTTCCAAAGGCGATCTGGCTGTTTATCCTGCGCACGGTGTTGGCTACATCGAGTCAATTGAAAGAAAGGAGATAAATGGTGACTTCATGAACTTTTACATGATGAAGATCGTGGAAAATGGTATGGTGATCATGATTCCGACTTCCAACGTGGAATCAGTGGGCTTAAGAGATGTTATCCCTGAAACAGAGGTTCCTGAAGTCTACAAGGTTATGCAGGAAAAAGCACAAGGTGCTGATAATCAGACCTGGAATCGAAGATATAGGGAATATATGGATAAAATTAAAACCGGTTCCATTTATGATGTTGCTGAAGTTTTCAGAGATCTTTTCCAGTTAAAGCTTGAAAAAGATCTTTCCTTTGGTGAGCGCAAGCTTCTTGATACAGCTCAGAATTTATTGGTTCAAGAGCTGTCTACCGCTAAAGATATTGACGAAAAAGCAATGATGCAGGAGATTGAGAGTCTTTTCGACTAATACCCTTTATTATTAAACAAATTTGAAAACCGGCGGGCAAAATAAATAGTTCGCCGGTTTTTTGGTTCATGAAAGTAAATATTAACATAGATGATGATCAAAAAGATACCCGCCTTGATACGGTCATTTCCGGTTTTTATAAAGCCTGTTCCAGAAGCAGGGCCGCTATTCTGATAAACAACAGCGATATCCTTGTTAATCATAAAAAAAAGAAACCAGGATTTCGGGTAAAATCAGGTGATATCATTACCGGGATTATCCCTGATGCAGACATTTATGCTACAGTTTTACCTGAAAAAATTTATCTGGATATTGAATTTGAAGATAATCATATTATTGTTATCAATAAAAAGTCGGGGATGGTGGTCCACCCCGCACCGGGAAATATGACCGGAACTCTTGTGAACGCATTATTGTTTCATGAACCAAAAATAAAAGGGGTTGGAGAAGATCGATTTAGATCTGGTATTGTTCACAGACTGGATAAAGATACCAGCGGTTTAATGGTTGTTGCTAAAACTCAAAAGGCTTTACATTTTCTGCAAAAAGAATTCAAACAGCGGCGTGTGGAGAAAAAGTATCTCGCCCTGGTTTCCGGAAATTTTCCTGACGATCAGGGAGAAATCAATCTTCCCATTGGCCGGCATCCGGTGAAAAGAAAAATAATGGCTATAAGCCATGAAGATGGGAAACCCGCCAGAACATGCTGGAAAGTCAAAAAGCACTTTAAAGCAGCCTGTCTGATTGAGGCACTTTTAAAAACCGGGAGAACCCATCAAATCAGGGTGCATTTTTATGCCATTGACCACCCGTTGATTGGAGACCGGATATATCAGCCCAGAAGATACCGCAAAAAAAAGAGTCTGGCTCCCAGGCAAATGCTTCACTCCTGGCAGCTTGCTTTCAGACATCCTTATTCAGGCCAAAGAATATTTTTTGAAGCTGAGTTGCCCGAAGATTTTTTGCAGACCCAGGCTTTGCTTGAACCGATTTTATTTAGCTCTCTTTAAGTTCTTCAATAAAATCATCGTACATATCTTCAGTATTATATAAAATTATGTCAATTTGTTTAATATTTGCAGTCTGCGGGATCTTTTTTTTTGCACTTCTCAATGCATATAAGAACCTATTGCGCTGATCCTGGTCAGGAATGTAAATATCGAACAGGTTAACCAGTTTTTCAATTATTGCATCTATTTTTGATATTGCCTTTATACGGCAGGCTTTAGTTTTTTCCTGCACAATTAGATCATTGTGGTTACTAACCATTTTCAATAATTTTTCTGCTTCCGTGATCAAATCATAAGGAGATGATGATTCTAAAATCTGGATCAACCTGTTAAACCCGGAAAATATTTCTGACCTTTTCTTTATCTCAGATAAGTTAGCACGAAATTCTTCAATCGATTTAATCAACAACTCCCAGAATTCAACCTGCTTTGTATAAAATTTTGAAATGATTTTTACATCATCAGCTATTTCAGCAATTTTTTCTTTATTATCATAACAAGAGTAAATCAGTGAATAAGAGTCTTGTTTGGCCAATAATATTTTTAATGATTGCAAATGCTTATTAACCTTTTTGCAGCCCGGATAAAATGGTTTTTGAGCAATGGGTTTGAATGAACAAAGGCTGGTTTCCCATTTTTTTAAATCCGATAACAATGAACGGGCAAAGTCATATTGATCATTGTCATCATTTTTCTTGGATATTTTTTGATAAAAACTTGTGGCATCCTTAAATATTGAATTCTTCACATTTTTGTTTGTAATTATTTTCACATTTTTTTTTGGAGATTGGAGTAAAATTTGTTTGGTTTCAAAAGGAGTAATATTTTTACCATCAATTCTAAAATGTATTTTCAATTCTTGCGCAGACCAGAAAATATATTGAAGCGTATCAATTTCTGCCAAATCATGCACTTCCTTTACATGGGCAACAAATTTATCCAAGACTACCTGTCCGTGGTTTTCAAATTGCTCGACGATACAGGAGATTACAAAATTTTGTTCTTTCTGGGTGTTATTATCAAATCCAAATGTCAGCTGTCTGGGACCCAGTATCATTTCTTTTATAATTTGTATTTTCATAATCCGATATCTTTCTAATTATTGATGCTAAAAAGTATCAATGTATACTTAAGATGAATTATGCAGGAGTCAGGTTTCTGTAAAGAAAAATATTAAGTAGGCAAAGGGTGTGATACCCTTCACCTATTCAATATTGTAATGGAGTTTTAAACTGTGCCAGGTTCAATCTTTATGGCACAGACTTTAAACTCAGGTATTTTTGCTATTGGGTCCAGTTTTGCATTTGTCAGCTCATTGGCTGCAGCTTTGGCAAAATGGAATGGAATAAAAACGGTTCCATCCACTGCTTTTGAGGATACTTTCAGTTTTGCACTGATTTTACCCCTGCGGGACGACACATCCACCATAGATCCCGTATCAAGGCCGATTTTTTTTGCATCGGTCGAAGATATTTCCACAAAACATTCAGGTGAGAGCATGTTAAGCCCATCTGTTTTCATGGTCATGGTTCCGGTGTGATAGTGGTATAATACCCTTCCTGTTGTCAGGATATAGGGATATTGTTCATCCGGCTCTTCAGCCGGCGGGGTATGGTCAATTGCATGGAACATGCCTTTGCCTCTGGTAAATTGAGTGGTATGAAGAATGGGAGTTCCTTCATGGGCTTCATCGGGACAGGGCCAGTGGATGCCGATTTTATCGATTCTGTCCCAGGTAATCCCTTTATAGGAAGGCGTGACAGATGCGATTTCCTTGAAGATGTCCTGGCTGTTTTCATAGGACATCTCATATCCCATTTTTCGGGCAATTTCACAAAGGATTTCCCAGTCCTGCTTTGCTTGGCCGGGTGCGTCCACTGCTTTCCTGACCCGTTGAACCCGCCGTTCCGTATTACTGAATGTACCGTCTTTTTCAGCAAAACAGGCTGCCGGCAGAACTACATCAGCTATTGCTGTGGTTTCTGTCTGGAAAATATCCTGAACAACAAAAAAGTCCAGGTTGGCAAGAGCTTTTCGTACATGGTTAAGGTCCGGGTCGGAAACCAGGGGGTTCTCGCCAATAATAAAGAGTGATTTAAGCTCTCCTTCAAAGGCTTTTTGAATCATTTCCGTCACGGGCAATCCCGGGGTTGCTGACATGCCTGTTGTGTTCCATACCTTTTCATAATTTTTTCTGGCCTCATCATTGCTGACCAGTTGATATGCGGTAAAAACATTTGGAAGCCCACCCATATCACAGGCGCCCTGAACATTGTTCTGACCACGCAATGGGTTCACGCCACCACCTGGTTTTCCTAAGTGCCCGCAAAGCATGGAAAGATTGGCAAGGGATTTTACATTGTTCGTACCACAGGTATGCTGAGTAATTCCCATGCAGTATAAAATAGATGCTACAGAAGCTTTTGCAAACTGCCTTGCAACTTCAATAATGTCGTCTGCCTTGATTCCTGTGATATTTTCCACATAGTCGGGTGTATATTTTTCAACTATTTCTTTGAGGGCTTCAAAATTCTCTGTTCGGTCTTCAACAAATTTTTTGTTATGAAGATTTTCTTTTATGATGACGTGCATCAGGCCGTTGATCCAGGCAATGTCCGTACCGGGAAACTGTCTGAGCCATTTATTGGCATGGTCGGTAAGACCAACCCGTCGAGGGTCGATTACATAAAGTTTCTTGCCCTTTAAGACGGCCCGTTTAACAAAACTTGAGAGAACAGGATGATTTTCAGTTGTATTGGAGCCTGTTACCAGTATCAAGTCAGAAGTTTCAATATCTGCGATTGTGTTGGTCATTGCACCGCTTCCAAATGCTGCAGCCAGACCGGCTACGGTTGAGCTATGTCACAGGCGGGCGCAATGGTCTATATTATTTGTTTTCAAAACGGCACGGGTAAATTTCTGGGCAATATAGTTTTCTTCATTGGTGATCCTGGCAGAGGTCAGAAAACCCTGACTGTCCGGACCGAATTCTTCTTTAATGGAGCCAAGTTTCCGGGCCACAAGATCCAGTGCCTCATCCCATGATGCTTCAACCTGTTTGCCGTCCTTTTTAATTAAAGGTTTGGTTAACCGTTTGGGAGAAGCAACAAATTCGTATCCAAATCTGCCTTTGACACAAAGACTTGCATTGTTTGGCGGAAGGTCAACGTCAGCTCCATCAATCTTAACAATTTTATTGTTCTGGACAAAAAGATCAACCTGGCATCCGACTCCGCAGAAGGCACAAGTGGTTCTAACTTTTTTTGTATCTGTAAACCTGCCGTCTCTGAAAGCTTTATCCGGCACGAGAGCACCGACAGGGCAGACCTGGATGCATTCACCGCAAAAGACACAGTCAGAATCTTTTAAAACAGCATCGTTTTTTGCTATGATTTTAAGATCTTTTCCGCTGTAACCGAACTCAATGGCATTGTTTACCTGGATTTCCCGGCAGGCTTTTACACATCTTCCGCAAAGGATACACCGTGAAAAATCTCTGATAATAAAAGGATTGGCACGTTCAGTTTCATATTTGCATTCATTTAACGGCATACCGCGTGTTATGACCTGATACCGGTAAGCAAGGTCCTGGAGTTCACAATCACCCCAAACCGGGCAAAGATCCTCTTTGCCGTCACTTTTTAGGACAGAAAGTTGAAATGATGTCCAGTCATTTGTATCAAAATCTCTTATAGCACAATTATGATTACCTGAAGCCAGAAGTTTGCTGATATTCTTCTGACGTGCTTTTATAACCTTTGAAGATTCCGTAAAAATGATCATATCTTGTTTGGCTTTTGTTGCACAAGATTCAACCAGATCGGATTCACCCTTTATTTCAACCAGGCATATCTTGCATGTCGTGGTTGGAATCGTGTTTTTTAAATGGCACAGAGTGGGAATATCAATTTTATTTCGTTGCGCAACTTCAAGAATTGTCTCACCAGGTTCAAAGGTCAACTCATTTTCGTTTATTGCTATAATATTACGTTCCATGATTATTTTCCCGGATATGATTTTATAGTTATTTCACCAATTTGCCCTGACAACGAATAATTTTGTACACTGTCGGCCAATTAATGTCAATGTAGCAAATAAAATAAATTTTATTGATATTATTGACTTTTCATTTTTCAAGTGTTTATACAGTAGTGGATTATTTAATATTAAAATGAGTAAACAAGAAATACAAACCGTAAGGATATATTCATGTTTCAATCTATTTTAATGATGGGCGGACTTGGTGTTGCAATCGGTACTGTATTAGTGATTGCTTCAAAAACTTTTTATGTATACGAAGATCCAAAGGTTGTCGCCATTGACGATGTTCTGCCGGGAGCCAATTGCGGCGGGTGCGGGTTTCCAGGGTGTAATGCCAATGCAGAAGCCATTGTAAAGGGAGTTCAAGATGTGAATTCCTGTGTGGCTGCCGGGGATGATGTGGCCATGGCTATTGCAGGGATTATGGGTGTATCTGTTTCGGATAAGGAACCTGAATTTGCAGGACCCGGATGCTACTATGGCAAAGATGATGCAGATATGGAATATAAATATCTTGGTGTGACCGATTGCAGGGCAGCCGCGTTGTTGTTCGGAGGAATGAAGGTCTGCAGGATCGGGTGCCTGGGACTTGGGACCTGTGTAAAAGCGTGTATGTTTGGTGCTTTGTCCATAGGCAGTGATGGTTTACCTAAGGTTGATCAGAAAAAATGTACGGGGTGCGGAGCCTGTGAAAGGGTCTGCCCCAAAAATATTATCCGGCTCACATCCGTGACCCGGAGGATTATGAGAGAATATACAAAGGAAGAGTGTATTACCCCATGTCAGAGGGCCTGTCCTACGGGTATAGATATTAAAGAATATATCCGGCTGATCAAAGAAGGGGATTATGAGGGATCTGTCAAAGTAATAAAGGAAAGAAATCCTTTCCCAACTGTTATTTCAAGGATTTGCCCGGCTCCATGTGAGTTTAAATGCAGAAGACTTATGCAAGACGAATCGGTTGCCATAAATCATTTAAAACGGTTTGTCTGTGATTATGAAATGAATCAGAACAAGCGGGTAATGCCTTATAAAGCACCGGCAACAGGGAAAAAAGTTGCGGTCATTGGCGGTGGTGTTGAAGGATTGTCATCCGCATTTTTCACCGCAAGACTCGGGCATGACCCAACGATTTTTGAAGCGACTGATTCTTTGGGCGGTATTCTTCGTAAGGCCATTGACAGGGAAAGATTGTCCATGGATGTGCTTGACTGGGATATTGAGGGTGTGAAAGAAATGGGTGTAAGTATCCACACAAATGCCAAGGCTGGTATGGATTTTACCATTGAAGGGCTTTTAAAAGATAATTTTGATGCCGTTTTTACCGCTACCGGCGGTTGGGATTCCAGGCTTGCAAGGGGAGATATTGATCGGGCGGCAACGGTTTTCCCCGGGGCATATCTTTTGATCGATCTTTTAAGAAGTAAATCAGATAAGAATATCAGTGTACCATCAGGAAAAAACGTCGTGATTGCAGGCGGTGGCATCAGCGTACCGGATGCCGTTGATATTTTAAAAGAAAACGGATCAAAGAAAATAACCGTTATTTCAAGAAAATACCCGGATGATTCTTCTTTTGACTCGGAAGCCATTGATAAGTTGTCCAATGCCGGCGCAACCATTATTTATAATGCCGGGGTCACCAAAGTAACCGGTGAAGACGGACAGTTAAAAGCAATTGAATGTGTAGAACTTGATACAGGCGTGAAACATGTTATTGATACAGATATGCTGATCATAGGTTCAGGAAGATTTCCGGAGCTTGTGTTTATGCCTGTAAGAAATGAGGAACAGGAACAGGAAGAGGAAGAGGAAGAGGAGGATACAGCAAATAACGGGCCGTTAGTTTGGGAAGGTGTTGAACTGCAGAAAAAACCGGATGCAAACAGAGAACTGGGGTTGCTTTCAAATCAAGATGTCATCAGTGAGTATTCTTCTGCTGTGGCAGCTATCAATGGCGGTAGAAAAGCTGCTGCTGCAATTCATAACCTGATGTATGGAATTGAGTTCCAGGAGTCTTCCAAATTTATAACGGAACAATCCGTGCTTCAGGATGTTGCATTGTTGAACAATGTTGATATTGTTCCAAAAAACATTATGGAATTGAGCAAAATCGAAAAAGGGTCTACAGATAAATTTTCAACGGGCTTTTCAATAGAGGAAGCACAGGCTGAAGCGAACAGGTGCTTAAGATGCGGTCTTGTCTGTTATGAAAAATCCAAGGCAGCCGGATAAGATAAAGTTAAGATTAAACGTAAAAAATAAAGGGCCCGGGATAAATTTTCATCCCAGGCCCTTGTTTTTTATTGCTTAACCAAGAATTTTTTCAAGATCAGGAATGATCTGTTTTTTACGGCTCATAATGCCGGGCAGCCAGGCTTTCCCTTCAGCAGGAACAACGCCAAACGCTTTTTCAACGATAGAGTCATCGTCTGAAGCAATCAAAAGTTCCGTGCCTTCTTTCATGATATCCGTCAGCATAAGGAATACACTCTGATGGCCTTTTTCTTCTTTAAGGGTTTGAATATCTTTTTCAAGATCTGCTTTGATACCGTCAACAATTGAAAGATCAACCAGTTCAAGCTGTCCGACACCAATACCTTTTCCACCCATATTAAAATCTTTGTAATCACGGAGAACAAGGTCGCGAATCGGGGTACCTTCTACAGCAGATTTAACCTTAAACATTTCAATGCCTAAAGTTTCCAGATCGCTTTCACCACAGATTTCAGAAAGCTGGGCACATATTTTTTTGTCAGTATCCGTACAGGTAGCTGATTTGAAAATGACTGTATCGGAAAGAATTGCGCAAAGCATAATACCTGCAATATCTTTTGGTATTTCAATGTCAAAATAATTATACATGGACGCAATAACCGTGCAGGTACAGCCAACAGGCCATATCCAGCATTCAAGAGGCTGTCCCGTAGTTACATCTCCAAGTTTATGGTGATCGACAATACCAAGAATGTTGGCATCACCAAGATCGTCAGGGCTCTGGGTAAGATCGGAATGATCCACGAGATATACATCTTTTCCTGCATAAGAAGTAATAACTTCGGGTCCTGCAACACCAAATTTTCCAAGTACGAAACTAGATTCAGGGTTTAATTTTCCCTGCATTGCAGGAACAATATCTTCACCCAGTTTTTTCTTAAGATTTGCAAGTGCAATCGCCGCACAAACTGAATCTGTATCTGGATTTTTGTGACCAAATACTAAAATTGACATAAAACCTCCTAAGTTTTTTTATTTTTGTTTCTATGCTTTGATGATCTAAAACTTTTATGATCATCTTATGTTTTTATTTGTTTTAATCTCTATACAAAAACCGCAATATTTTATAGAATTAATTGGCAATATAAACAAGGAAAATTTTAAAATATCTATGATCAGGCGCCAACCACATATCCATAATCTTATTCGCAATTCAGTTAAATAAATATTTTTTATAATCCAAGGTCTTTATTTATTAACACAATTTTAATTCTCTTTTTTGGAAAAGATTTTTGTGTGATTGTCCATGTATTACAGATTCTGGCGCTGCTTTTACATTCGGAACAGACTCCGGTTTTAATGCAGGGAGTTTTCATATCAAGACGCATAACATTAGCAGGGGCAACAAAATCTTTAATCCGTTCCATTGCAGATTCTATATCAGGAACAATCTTGTTTCTTCCGGTGAGAACCAGAACATTTTTAGGGCCGAACGTAAGTGCACCAACCCTGTTACCTATCATATCAAGGTTAACCAGGTATCCATCTTCAGTTATAGCATTAGTCCCGGTTATAAAAAAATCTGTTAAAAGCGCTTCTCGTCTCAATTGTGTTTTTTCATCATCAGATAGTGATTTGTCATAGGTATCAAGAACCTCAAAATTCTTTTGATCTTTAAGGTTATCATAAAGACCCGTTTCTACAAAAGTCATGGAACCTCCCCATGATATCCTTTTGATATCTATTGCAGGTATGATATTTTCTAAAACTATTTTTGAAGCTTCCGTTGCATTATCAGCAATAAAAACTTCAAAATTATTTGATTCAAGCGACTCTTTTACATCTTCAAGTTTAAGTTTCCAGAAGTTATCAATTGGATTCTTCATTTTTTTTCCTTTCTTTAGAATTTAATTTTGTCTGTTAGTGTAATTCGGTTTTGATAATAATAAAAATTCTTGTTGGAAATAAAGTGTTTTTAAATTTATATAATAAAAAAATCAATTCTATTTAGGATATTAACACAAACAAAGGTGACCCATGAACCCTCTACTTATATAAAAATCACAATCCACAAATCCATCCATCTGTTTTTATAACACCTGCCACGCTGATGAAAATATCCCATTAAAAATAGAAAACAGCGTTACCAAAGGTTAAAAAAACATGGGAATAAAGAGCAGATTGAGGGGGATATAAGGACCATGTCTGAGTGTTATATGGGCAGCGAACAGAATTTTGGTTCAAATGAAATATTTTACGAGATTAAAGATTAATCATTTGACACAATTACCCCCCCCAAAGTGTCGTGTTGCTTGTTAGGACAAAGACTGCCTCACAATCACGAACATTTCAGGGGCGAAATCAATTTTATGATAAATATTCCTGTTTTATCTGACTTTGATGTAATAATTATTCAAGCTTAAAGGATACTTTTAATTTGGTCCGATAACCCACGATTCTATTATCCTCCAAACGCATATCCATCTTGACAACCTCAGCTACACGCATATCGCGTACAGATTTGTCAACAGCTGCAACGGCTACCTTAGCAGCATCTTCCCAAGAAGTCTCTGAGAATCCTACCACCTCAATCATTTTGTAAACGCTTTTTTCCATGACAATCTCCTTTCAAAGGTTAAAATGGTTTTAAAAATAAGCTTGCTACAATTTTAAATGTGGTTAGAAAATTATTGAGCCCGTTGATTAATGATACATATATCTAAGCGGTTTGCAAAGTGATTTTTATATAAAAGAGAATAGAGTATTTCCAGAACAACGAAATAACATCACCTGCGCATCAAGAATTTTATTCATAGGGGGATCTCTTTATCAATAAAGAGTGGTGTTGGAAGGTTTCAAATTTTTAATTTATCGGTACATTCCATATCTAATTATAGGATCTTGCCTGTATATTATTTGAAATGGGGATTTGTGTTTCAAATGGAATACTGCCTGCTTGCTGTATGAAACGATTGACTAAATTGTCTTTATTTGCTTAAAATAAACGATCTAAATTTATAGTGGGAAGAATGGCTGTATAACTTTATTATCAAAGGAAATCCAATGTTTATTGTTAACATTCTTATTTTAAGTGTTGCTGTTTTTCTAGTTGCTAATTTGCTTCCGGGAATTCGGATTAAGAATTTTTTTACGGCAATTATAGTAGCGCTTGTCTACAGTATTATTAATTTTTTAACCGGTTGGTTGCTGGTCCTCTTAACCCTTCCGTTTATTATTATTACTTTTGGGTTATTTAAGTTTGTGATTAACGCATTTCTTCTCTGGCTGACAGATAAAATTATAGAAGATTTTGAGATTAAGGGTATTTTTACCACAGTCATTGCCGCATTTTTAATTACCATTGTGGATTCGTTAATAAAATGGATATTTTAAGGAAATAAAAATAAGAAGGGCTCTTTTTTTAAATACAGGTTTTGCAAGTTTTACAGTCTATCATAGGACAGGCCGCAGTTTTTTTTTCTTGTTTGGCCTGTATAAATTCTTTTGCAAGGAATTCTTTTTTCACTCGAGTATCAAGAAAATCCCAGGGCAGGGGAGTATCGATGGGTTTTTCCTGATAGATAACTGAATTACAATATGCTTTATTCTTTCTTATGGCAGAGACCCATCCAACCTTTAATGCAGATTCTATGATGTCTGCAGTTTTCTGATCACCACGAGAAAGAAGAGCATGAATTTTTGCCTTTCTCAATGATTCAAAGTTCACCTTTACATTGGCGATTTTTTTTAAGCCTTGTTTAATAATATTCACCCTTTGTTTTAATGTGGTTTCATCCTCCATGGCTGTCCATTGAAACGGGGTGCTGGGTTTCGGAATAAACGGGTTAACACTTAAGGTAATGGTTCCGATCTTTTTTTTCTTTTTTGAGGCTTCAAGAAAAACCGTTTTTATTTTTTTTGTTAAGTCTACGATGGCGTGAACATCGCTGTCCTGTTCAAAGGGAAGCCCGATCATAAAATATAGCCTTAAATTGATGATACCGGCATTGACCAGTCTCTGGGTGGCAAAAAGGATGTCCTGATCTTCAATTTTTTTATTAATAATATTGCGCATCCGTGTCGAACCTGCTTCCGGGGCAATGGTTGCAGTTTTGACCTTTGAGCTTGAAAGTGCGCAAATAAGTTCATCCGTCAGTTTGTCAGCCCGGATTGATGAAAATGACAGTTTGAAATTATGTTTCAGACCATAGTTGCAAATGTTTGTAATTTCAGGATGATCTGCAATCGCTGAACTGACAAGACCTATTTTATCTGTTTTGCCGAAAGCTTTATCCATGGCGGCATGGATATTTTTGGCAGGGTAAATTCTGGGCGGCCTGTAAATAAAGCCTGCGCTGCAGAACCTGCAGCCATGGGGGCAGCCTTTGAGGGTTTCGATAAGGAAGGTATCCCTAAACGCTGTTCCGGAGGTGAGAATACAGGTGCTGGTTGTAACCATGTCAAGATTTTTAAGGTATTGCACCTTGATTTGAAATGGATTTTTGTCAGTGTGAAGGGAAGGAACATATGCGCCGGGTATTTTTTTTTCGAGAGTTTGTAAAAAGGATTTTCTGTCGGTTTTTTTTGAAACAGCACTAAAAAATTTTTCCAGCAGGCATTCTGCTTCCCCCAAAAGGAAACAGTCCATGAAGGGGGCGATGGGCTCGGGGTTTAAAAAACAGGCGACTCCCCCTGCGACCACCAGGGGGTGGATATGGTTTCGATCGGGTGATCGCAAGGGGATGCCTGCTTCTCCAAGGAGTTGGACAAGATGTGTAAAATCGTTTTCAAATGATATTGAAAACAGAATGATATCAAATTGATCAAGGCTTAACCCGGTTTCAAGGCTTTTAAGGCGTCGATTTTTTTGTTTCGGGTCCAACCAGAAGACCCTTTCACATGCCACATTGTCTATCTGATTTGCAATCCTGTAAACGGTTTGAAATCCTAAGGACGACATGCCTGCCTTATAAGTGTTGGGATAAACAAGAGCTGTTTTTATCAGGCCTTTGTTTTTTTTAACAATAGCCCCCTGTTCAACGAGCTCATTTTTGGGCCTTTTTTTCATCTATCAGTCGGCTTTTCTTCTAAGAAATGTCGGCACCTCCAAATCATCGTTATCATATGGTATTGTACCGTAATCATCCATAATATCATCACCGCCGACAGCTTTTTTATGTTTAACGGTGACAGGGTTGTCAAATTCATTCCAGTTTGCAAGCTCATCTTGGGTTGGGGTTCTTAACTGTCCTCTTACAATTGGGTCGGCTGGTTGTTGATATGCAATAGGCTGAACCAGAGGATCAAAATGGTGGATGTTACCGGATACTTTGGGATCTTCAGTTCCAATACCGGTAGCAATTACTGTAATTCTCATTTCATCTCCCATTTCATCATCAAATGTCTGACCCCAGATGATATCCGCATCATCTCCAACTTCCTTGTAAATTCGATCTGATGCTTCTGTCATTTCGTCCAGGGTAAGATCAGAACTTGATGTGATGTTCATCAATACACCTTTTGCACCTGAAATGGAGATATCCTCAAGAAGCGGATGGGAAATCGCTTTTTCAGCAGCTTCAAGAGCACGGTTTTCTCCGGAGGCAATACCAATACCCATCAATGCTTTGCCTGCTTTCTGCATGGTGGTTCTGACATCTGCAAAGTCAAGATTGACATGGCCTGGCATCATAATCAAGTCTGTAATACCCTTTACAGAATGATGAAGGATTTCATCTGCCTTAATAAACATATCCACCATTCTGGCACCTTTGGGTGCAATCCCTCTGAGTCGGTCATTTGGAATCGTAATGACGGTATCTGTAATCCCATGAAGTTTTTCAAGGCCTTCAAGAGCCTGTTTTTCTCTTTTTTTGCCTTCAAAAGAAAAAGGTTTAGACGCAACGGCTACTGTTAATATCCCTAGGTCTTTACAGATTCCGGCAATAACCGGGGCAGCCCCTGTTCCTGTCCCGCCACCGAAGCCGGCAGTGATAAAAACCATGTGGCTATCCTCTAAAGCTTCCCTCAGCTCATCTATATTCTCTAAAGCTGCATCCCGGCCTGTATTGGGATTAGCTCCTGCGCCAAGTCCTTCTGTCAGATCCTTTCCAATCTGAATTTTTACTTCAGCCCTTGAGGCTTCAAGGGCCTGGATATCGGTGTTCACAGCAATGAATTTTACCCCTTTGAGTTTTGCATCAATCATGTTGTTTACTGCATTGCCGCCGGCACCGCCAACACCAATAACCTTAATTTTTGCTGAATTTTCGTTTTCTACATAAGAAAAAGTCATATCCACCTCCCTAAAAATTATATTATATCTTTAAACCACTGTTTCATTTTGTTTAATACTCCGTCAAACCCTTGAGTTTCCATGTTTTTAAAACCCATTTTGCATCTTGCACTGGAACCGAAAAGGACAAGTCCGACACCAGCCGCATAGGCCGGGTTTTTAACAATATCTTTCAGGCCGCCAATTTTATTGGGTTCGCCGATTCTCACCGGTACATTGAAAACAGATTCTGCAATTTCAGTGATCCCGTTGAGAACCGCGCTTCCACCCGTAAGGACAAATCCTGCCGGAAATGAATTCTCAAGACCGCTGGAGAACAGTTCTTTTTTTAAAAGAGAGAAAATTTCTTCTACCCTGGGTTCAAGGATTTCAGCCAGAATCCCCTTGGAAAGTTTTTTGGGCGATCTTCCTCCTACAGCCGGAACTTCGATGGTTTCACCGTTCCTTACATTTTCAGGTACACAGGTGCCGTGTTCAATTTTTATTTTTTCAGCTTCTGGAAGAGGGGTTCGAAGACCGATGGAAATATCATTAGTCAAATTATGCCCTCCCAGAGTAAGTTCATAGATAAATTTTAAATTATTATCTTTAAAAAGGGCCAGGTCGGTTGTACCACCACCCATATCGGCGATTACACATCCCAGTTCCTTTTCTTCGTCTGTGAGAACGGCTTCGCCGGAGGCAAGGGATTCAATGGCGATGTCACAAACCTCGAAACCTGCCTTGTTGCAGCATTTCACAATATTTCTGGCTGAAGAGACAGCGCCGGTAACAATGTGAATTTTAGCTTCAAGCCTGATCGCTGTCATGCCCACAGGATTTTGAATGGATTCCATATCATCAACAATAAACTCCTGGGGGATGACATGAAGGACCTCTCTATCGGTCGGGATCGCCACAGATTTTGCTGCATCGATGACACGGTCAACATCTTGTTTTGTAATTTCACGGCCCTTGATAGCGATAAGCCCGTGGGAATCGAACCCTTTGATGTGATTCCCTGCGATTCCCACGTAAACAGAAGAGATGTCGCATCCAGCCATGAGTTCTGCCTCTTCAACCGCTTTTTTGATTGAATCCACAGTTGATTCGATATTGACGACAGATCCTTTACGAAGCCCGGTGGATGGATGGGAGCCGACGCCTATAATGCTTATCTCATCTTCAAGTATCTCTCCGACTACAGCAGCAATTTTTGTTGTGCCGATATCCAGGCCTACGATTATTTTTTCATTTCCCTGCAAATCAGACCCCCTTTTCTAAATTGTTGTGCAGAGCATCGTTCATTTTTGTTTTGATAAATACTTTTTTAATATTAAAAAGATCCATGGCGCAGATTGTTTTTGTTGGAAAGTTTTTATCAATATAGTCGCTTATTTTTTTTGCTTTTTTCAGTTTTGCTTTAAAATTATTAAATCCCAGTCTGATTTGAACGGTTCCTTGTTCGTAAGAAGATAACCGGTTATAGATATCGTTGGCTTCAATGGTGATACCCGTACGGTCATCTCCATTTATTTGCCGTACATTACCTGATTCACCTGTTTGTAAAAAATTCATGATTGAGTTAAACAAAGTACCGTTGAACGCATACTGGTTATTGGTATTTGTAAGATCAAGACCGGTGATAATTGGCAGGTTTTTTAAATGATCCTTAAGAGGATCGTATTCTTTAAACGGCTGGCCCTGGGTATTAATTAGAATATCTGCCAGATTTTTGATTTTAACAATTGCTAAGGGCTTTTGCTCAATAATGGATATGGAAAGCACAGATGACAGATTCCTTTTTACATAAGCTGACTGAATCCAGGGATGAGAAGCAATGAGTTTTTCAATGGTAAATAAATTGAGCCCATAAATATTCTCGTCACCGGTTAAGTTTGCAAGTTTAAGAATATCGTCTTTAAAGATCCGTTTTGTGCCTGAAATTTCTACTTTTTTAATATTAAAAAAGTCTGATTGAGTAATAAAATCGTAAATAAAGATAGAGGCAAGGCTTAAGATACTGATAAAGGCCACAGTCATGATGCATTTGATGCAAAAATCAATGACGATTCCTGAATCGGACTTCAGGATCTCACCCTCTTTGGTCACAGGTTTATACTTGTTTGGTTTGATTTTTTTACTCACCTTCCAACCTCACTTCTGTTTCGAGTTTAATATGGTATTTATTAAATACGGTTTTCTGGATATGCTGTTTTAATAAAAGGATATCGTCACAGGTTGCATTGTTGGTGTTTACAATAAAATTTGCATGTTTTTCAGACACTAGTGCGTCATTGACTCTCATTCCTTTAAGTCCGGATTTTTCAATCAGCTCCCCGGCAGACGTTCCTAAGATTGGATTTTTGAAAAAACATCCGGCACTTGCAAAGGAAACAGGCTGCGTTGCATTTTTTTGGCTAAGGTTTTGTTTAAAAGCTTTTTCTATTTTTTCTAAGGTTCCTTTTCTTAATGTTAATGTTGCTGCTGTAATAATACCGGCCAGATTGAGTTGGCGGTAAGAAAAATCAAGATCTTTTTTTTCAATGGTTTCAGTCTCCAAGGTTTTTTTGTTCAACACTTCAATGGATTTAACAATGCCTGACATCTCCCCTGACTCAGTTCCGGCATTCATCATAATGGCACCCCCGATGGTTCCGGGGATTCCGGCGGCAAATTCAAGTCCTGACAGCGAGTGCGTGATGGCAACCTGACAGACTTTTGATAAACGTTCTCCAGCTTCAACATAAATGGTTTTTTCATGAAAATCTGTTTGGGTTATACGGATTTCAGATTTTAATTGTCTGGTGATAACCACAAGACCCCGTATGCCTTTGTCGGTAATTAAAAGATTTGTGCCGCCCCCAAAAAGAGTAACCGGAATATTCAGTTCCGAAGCTTTTTTCAACAGCTTTTTCAATTCTTGTTTATCTTTTGGCAGTGCAAGAAGATCAGCAGGGCCTCCGATTTTAAACGAGGTGTATTTTTTCAACGGCTCATCAACCAGAAGGTTAAAATTTTGAGCCAGTGTTGAATGTGCTGTGTTGTCTGTTTTTAACATGCTGTGCCTTTACAATATTTCAATCAATTTTTCTCCAAGGATATAAATGTCTCCGGCGCCCAGTGTCAGGACGATATCACCTTTTTTAACTTTATGGGTAATCATGGATAAGGCCTGGGTAAAATCAGGCGAATAGGAGACATCTTTATGTCCATGTTTTCTGATGCCTTCGCAGAGACATTGGGCACTAACTCCTTTAATTTCTTTTTCACTTGCAGCATAAATCGGGAGTATAATCAGGATATCGGATTGATAAAAAGACCGGGTGAATTCATGAAACAATCCTTGGGTCCTGGTGTACCTGTGGGGCTGGAATACAACAACCAGCCGCTTCTCCTTATAACTTTCCCTTATAGCTGTCAGTGTTGCCATGATTTCTGTCGGATGATGGCCGTAATCATCCATTATGGTGATCCCCTTTTTTTCTCCTTTGATTTCAACCCGCCTTTTTACGCCTTTAATTTGTTCCAGTGCTTTCTTAATTGTTTTAAAAGGTATGTTCAGCTCAATTCCTGTGGCAATCGAAGCAAGTGCATTGGAGACATTATGTTTTCCTGCAATATTGAGGTTGATTTCATCTAAGAGTTTCTCATGGTGAAAAACTTTAAAAAAACTTTTGCTTCCCATAAATGAGATATCCCTGGCTTGAAGATCAGATTGGGCTGTCATGCCAAATGTGGTATAGCGAACCTTTATCCTGGGAAGGATGTCCTGTACGTGCTCGTTATCAAGACAGAGAATGGCAAGGCCGTAAAAAGGAACCGAGTTGATAAACTGGACAAATTTATCTTTTATATCTTCAATGTCCTTGTAAAAATCCAGGTGTTCCAGATCAATATTTGTGACGGCTGCAATGGCAGGCGCATACTTCAGAAAAGAACCGTCGCTTTCGTCGGCTTCGGCAACAATATATTCCCCTTTGCCATGTAATGCATTGGTATCGAGCCCTGTGAGAAGCCCTCCAATGACCACGGTAGGGTCAAGTCCGGCCGTATTGAGGATTTGCGAAATCATGGCGGTGGTTGATGTTTTACCGTGGGCTCCGGATACCGCAATGGAATATTTGATCCGCATCAGTTCAGCCAGCATTTCAGCCCTCGGGATAATGGGAATAGACAGTTGTCTTGCATGAACCACTTCCGGATTTTCACGGGCGATAGCCGAAGAGGTGACCACCACGCTGGCCCCAACTATTTGTTCCTTGCTGTGGCCCTGGAAGATGATGCCGCCTTTTTTTTCCAGCCTTTTGGTAATATGGGAGAGCTTTAAGTCAGATCCGGACACTTTATATCCAAGATTTAAAAGAAGCTCTGCAATGCCGCTCATGCCGATGCCGCCGATTCCAACAAAATGGATATGGTAGTTTTTTTGATACATGGATTTAAGCCTTAATATCCTTTGTTTTTAAAATGCGGGTTGCTATTTTTTCATCGGCATTGGGCATGGCAAGGTGGTTTAGCATTTCTGCCATGTGGTTAAGCCTTTCTTTATTCCCGATCAGATCTTCCATGGTTTGTTTTAGTATCTGTCCTGTCAGTTCATTGTCTTTTATCATCACAGCAGCCCCCTGATCTTCAAGGGCCTTTGCATTAAAGGTCTGGTGGTCGTCGGCTGCATGGGGAAAGGGAACCAGAATGGCTGGCCGGCTCTTGATACAGAGTTCTGAAATAGTTCCCGCACCCGCTCTTGTGATGACAAGATCCGCCATATCCTGAAGCTGCGGCATGTTATGGAAAAAGGCTTTAGCCGTTGCTTTAATTTTCAGGCCTGAGTATTTTTCCCGGATGGCGGATTCATCATTGATGCCGGTCTGATGGATAATATTGAATCTGCCGGTATTACCCATTAATTCAAGAGCATCCATAAATGCAGTGTTGATACTGCGGGCACCCTGGCTTCCACCTGTGACAAGAATGGTAAATTTGTTTGGATAAAAATAGTTCAAATTAAGATTAGCCTCAGATTCGACGCTGTCTGTTTTCCGGACAGGGTTGCCGACATATTTTACTTTAGGGTTGTGGGCAAGTCCTTTTGTTTCTTTAAATGAGGTGAAAATGGTCTTGGCAAATCTTGATAACAGCCGGTTGGTTAACCCGGGGATGGCGTTCTGTTCCTGGATGGCGGTTGGAATTCTTAAAACCCAGGCAGCCAGCACAACGGCAAAGGATGAGAATCCTCCCACACCAAGGACAAAATCAGGTTTAAAACTTTTCATGATGATCATGGACTGTATCAGGGAAACCAGGATAATACTGATCGAAAAAACCTTAGTGATAATATTGCCGCCTTTAATCGGTTTTGAGAAAATACTTTTATGGGCATACCCGTATTTTTCAAGAGTTTTTGTTTCAAAGGGGGCATTGGTACCAACAAAAAGAATTTCTGTATTCTGGCTTGGCCGATCAAGGTTCTGGTCAAGGATCCGGTTAAGGGCCTGGGCAATGGCAATACCCGGGAACAGGTGTCCGCCTGTCTTTCCTCCGGCTATGATAATGTTAAATTGCTTATTCATAATCCTTGGATGCCCCGATATTCATTAAAATTCCCATGGCCGCCATATTGATCACAAGGGATGTTCCTCCATAACTGATAAACGGCAGGGTAAGCCCTTTTGTTGGTAGAACCCCTAAAGCAACCCCTGTGTTGATGATGACCTGAATCCCAATATAAATGGTAAGCCCTGCAGCAGTGATGGCGCCAAAAAGAGTCTTTGAGGTTTTGGCAATCCGGATGCCTTTTAATAATAAAATCAAATAGAGGGATAGAACCGTAAGCACACCAATCAGTCCCAGTTCTTCTCCAATGATTGAAAAAATAAAATCTGTGTGGGGTTCCGGAAGGTAGTGCATTTTCTGCATCCCAAGGCCAATGCCTTTTCCGAAAATACCGCCTGAACCAAAGGCTTTTAAGGAATGGGTGATCTGGTACCCGGTGTTATAGGGGTCATCCCAGGGATTTAAAAACGAAAGAATTCTTTCCAGCCGGTACTCAACCTTATAAACCGAAAAATAAATTACCGGGATCAGCAAGGGAGTCGGAGAAAGAAGATGGGTGATCTTAACCCCTGCAACAAACATCATCCCCCATGTGATCATCCCTAACACAACAATCGTTCCGAAATCAGGCTGGATAATGATCAAACAGGCAAACAGAGCAAAAATGAATGCATGGGGGAAAAAACCAATGGAAAAAACTTTTATCATATCCTGTTTTTTGGACAGGGAATATCCAAGGAAAATGATGAGTGCCAGTTTTGCAAATTCAGACGGTTGAAAGGTAAATCCGCCAAGATTCAGCCACCGGTGGGCACCGCCGGCCTTAATATTTAATGCTGGAAAGAGCACAGCCACAAGCAGTGCAATGGCAGCAAAAAGAATGATATAGGAAAAGTTTCTGTAAAGTTTATAGGGGAAAGAGGCTGCGACAAACATGACACACAGGCTGATACCCAAAAACAGGGCCTGTTTTTTCATATAGTAAAATGCCGTGTTGTGGTTTTCCATGCTGATGGACGAACTTGCTGAATAAACCATGATAATGCCGATCCCCGAAAGAAGAATAACAGGGAAAAGAATACTCTTTTCACTGAAAAAGGGATGTATGGTTTTTGTGGGTTCAGCCATTTTATTTTTTTCCAAGTGCGTTTACATGGGTTGTAAAATCATTACCCCTGTGGGCATAGCTGTCATACATGTCAAAGCTTGCACAGGCAGGGGAGAGAAGAACAATGTCATCCTTGTCAGCTAGATCAAAAGCCGTTTGAACGGCATCTTTCATGGTTTGTGCCTCTTTTGTCGGGCAGATGTTCTCAAAGGTGTCTTTGATGTGTGTTCTGGATTCTCCAATGGCAATAATGGTTTTGACACTCTTTGTTACATCATTGACAAGCAGGGAAAAATCAGTGCCTTTTCCCCTCCCTCCTAAAATCAGGATAATATTATTTTTAAAGTACTCAATGGCTCGAATAACCGCGTCCGTATTGGTTGCCTTTGAATCATTATAGAAAGAAATACTGTCAATGGTTTTGATGAACTCCATTCTGTGGGGAAGATTCTTAAAGGTTTTCAATCCCTTTAGAACATCATTTATATCTGCACCAAGGGCAAGGCAGGCAAGAACGGCAGCCGCAACATTCTCTTTGTTGTGAGTGCCGGTAAGCTCCTTGAATTGAGCTGTCTTTATCCTATGATTAAAATCCTGCACAGTAATTTCAATGTCTTTAGAGCTGATTTTAGCACTGCACTTCATCGGGGTGTCTGATGATGCTGAAAACGTAAAAATTGTTGATGGCAGTTTTGAAAATTTTTCGTCAAACCCTTTAATGGATTGATTCAGCACAGCTTTGTCAAAAGAGTTCTGGTTTTTAAAAATGCTCCATTTGGAATTTTCATATGCCTTGTAGTTTTCGTATCGGTCCAGATGGTCCTCTGAGATGTTTAAGAGTACGGCCACATCAGGTTTGAACTTTTTTGAAATATCCAGTTGGAAAC
Source organism: Desulfobacula sp. (assembly GCF_030611305.1). Taxonomy (GTDB): domain Bacteria; phylum Desulfobacterota; class Desulfobacteria; order Desulfobacterales; family Desulfobacteraceae; genus Desulfobacula. The sequence continues at coordinate 21,818 of NZ_JAUWQB010000030.1, forward strand.
TGGATACTTCAGCCACAATGACATCGGTTTTTTCTTTGGTCATTAAGTGATCAACCAGAGGTGTTCCGATATTTCCCCCGACAAAAGGATTCATTCTGCAGGCCTTTAACATGTCACCGATTAAAGTGGTTGTGGTAGTCTTGCCATTGGTGCCCGTAATGGCAATGATCGGCAGATCATTGTACCGGGTGAAAATATCCAGTTCACCGGTGATGCCAACCCCCAGGTTGAGTGCCGTCTTGATAAACTCATTGCTTAATGGGATTCCGGGACTTGGAATCATAACGCCGGCCCGGTTAAAGGTTTGCTGGTTGTGAAAACCGATTTCGGTTTTTATCCCAAGCGCATTGAGTTCTTTTGCAATATCAATCCTTGAGTTATCAATATCCGTGGCAATCACAGTTTCCCCTTTGGAGCGCAGGAACTTTGCCATGGAAATCCCTGATGCTCCCAGGCCAATGATCAGAAAATATGAAGGATTTTTTTCTTTCACATTCATTTACCTTATTTTCAGGGTACTCAATGATAATAACGCCAGGGTAATGGATATGATCCAGAACCGAACAATCACCTTTGATTCATGCCACCCTTTAAGCTCAAAATGATGGTGTAAGGGGGCCATCCGAAAGACTCTTTTTCCTTTTGTCAGTTTAAAATATGATACTTGAATGATGACGGATAAGGCTTCAATGACAAACAGCCCGCCAACAATAACTAAGAGAATTTCCTGTTTTGTAATGACAGCAATGGTTCCTAAAATGGCGCCCAAAGGAATAGATCCTGAATCTCCCATAAAAATCTGGGCCGGATGCGCATTAAACCATAGGAACCCTAATCCGGCACCTGCCAGGATTCCGCAGATGACGGCTATTTCACCGGCAGAGGCAATATGTCTGAGATGAAGATATTCAGCGATCTGGACATGGCCTGTAACATATGCAAAGAACATGTAGGTGACACTGGCAACGATATAGGGGCCGATGGCAAGTCCGTCAAGTCCGTCAGTCAGGTTTACTGCATTGGATGTGCCCACAATGACAAGACAGGCAAATGGGATGTACCAGATTCCTAAATCCGGGGAAATATCTTTAAAAAAAGGAATTGTCAGCGTTGAATTAAAGTCAGGACATTCATAGATCAACCAGCCGATAATCAGGGCAAACAATACCTGGATGAGAAATTTGCCTTTGGCAGAAAACCCCATATTCCTTTTTTTTATCTGCATGAGATAATCATCAACAAATCCGATAAAACCGAAAAGCATCAGGGTCAGAAGAAGAATGTTGACATAATGATTGGACAGGTTCCCCCAGATCACTGTGGTCACGAAAACAGAAAAAAGGATCAGGAGGCCGCCCATGGTTGGAGTACCTTGTTTGCCCAGGTGAGACTGCGGCCCATCAGTCTGGATGATTTGTCCGATTTGCATCTGAGTAAGTTTTTTGATGACAAAGGGTCCGAAAAGAAAACAGATTAAAAGGGCGGTGAGCCCTCCGTAAATCGATCTGAATGTAATATATCGAAATATATTCAAGAATGTGAAATCAACATGATATGGGTATAAAAATTCGTACAGCATTTTATGCCTTCGTTAATATTTGTTGAAGCTCGTGTATGACGGTTTCCATGGCCATACCTCTTGAACCTTTTACAAGAATCCAGGTGTCAGAATTTTTGCTTTCCAATACCTTTTGAGCAATTTCCTTTTTTGTACCGTGAAATATATTGTCTGCTGGAAAACCATTTTCAATCGCACCTTCTATGGTGTATTTAACCTGACTGCCGAACACGTATAATTTACAGATTCCCAAAAGAGCAACTTTTTGTCCGATCTGCCGATGAAGGGAGTCCGATTCTTTTCCCAGTTCCAGCATATCCCCGAGAACGGCAATGCTGTTTTTGACGCCGCTGACAGCGTGCAGCGTATTCAAGGCCTGGGTGACGGAAGCAGGATTTGCATTGTATGTGTCGTCGATAATACTGATAGAATCCGAAAGCCTGTAAATATTCATTCTTCCGGATACAGGGGAAAAGGCGTTGATCCCTTTTTTGATACCATCAGTACAGATTCCCGCTCTTGTGGCGGCAAGGATTGCAGCAAGGCAATTGTCAATCATAAAAAGGGCAGGGGAATTGATGGAAAAAACAGTCTCCATGTTTTTAACCTTTGCTGTAAATTCAATGGAAGTTGCAGAATTTTTAATTTTGGCAGATTGAATGTCTGAACCATTACTTGAACCAAAAAAAAGGAGTGTTTTAATAGTTTTTTTCTTTTTGGCTTTTGTTTCAAGGATATTACGTCTGGGATCATCAGCAAAGAGAATCGCAGTTCCGTTTTCCCGGACGCCGTCAAAAATTTCAGCCTTTGCTTTTGCCACATTATCTATACTGCCAAGTCCTTCAAGGTGAACACCTGCCGTATTGGTCACCATGGTAATATCGGGAAGTGCTATCTGGCTGAGTCTTGATATTTCACCCGGATGGTTCATACCCATTTCCACGATGGCCCATTCATGGGCGGCCGAAAGATTTAGAAGGGTTAACGGCAGTCCGATTTCATTATTAAAATTACCTTGGGTAGCATGGGTATGAAATTGGGTTTTAAAAATTTCTTCCGTAATTTTTCGTGTGGTTGTCTTTCCGCTGGAACCTGTAATGGCAAGCAGTTTGACATTTGATCGGAGTCTCTGATATCGGGCAAGCTGCCCTAAAGCGGTTAACGTGTTTCCGGTTTCAAAAATAATCAGACTTTTCTGGTCAATTTCTCTTTTCGTGTTCTCATCAAGCGTATCAACAAATCCTTTTTGAGTAACAAATCCTTTTATTCCTTTATCAATAAGGTCTTTAATAAAGGTGTGACCGTCAAAGTTTTCTCCTTTGAGGGCAAGAAAGATTTGGGTTTTAGTGGTTGTTCTTGAGTCTGTAGAGATCCCGGTAAAACTATGATCCTTTTCAGTCGTTGAAAAAACAGGATCACAGCCTAACGCCTTTGTAAGATCGTCTATTTCCCACCCAATGGGTTTGAACTGGTCTGAAAATTCAATCGCTGCTTTCTTAAGTTCTTCTTTGTCATCAAAATGAATGGTGCCTGCATTGGTGATCTGGTAAGTTTCGTGTCCCTTTCCGGCAGCGATAATAATGTCCCCTGGTTTTGAAATAAAAACAGCCTTTTTAAGGGCTTTCTTCCGATCAACCTCAACCAGATAGCCTTTTTTAAAAGGGGTTAACAAAAGATCATTTTCAGAAAGTTTATCAAACTCATCTATTCCTTCAAGGATATCATTTATGATGGAATCAGGATGTTCAGTTCTCGGGTTATCAGAGGTCACAATGGCAATGTCGCTGTGTTTGCAGGCAATCTGTCCCATTAACGGCCGTTTTGAGCGATCCCTGTCGCCACCGCACCCGAAAACTATAATGATCCTTTTAGGGGCTCTTAGTTTTAAAGTGACTAAAATGGTTTCAAGCGCATCAGGCGTATGGGCGTAATCGACGAACAAAAACCTGTTAATAGGCGTATCGATTTTTTCAAGGCGGCCCGGAATTGTGTGGCAGGCCTCAATGCCTTCTTTAATTTGCTCCGGGCCAATATTCAAAGCATGGGCAGCTCCCACAGCGCACAAGATGTTCTCCAAATTGAATTTACCCGTAAGTGATGATATCAGGTCGAATGAGCCACTGGGCAGACAAATGGTTCCCGACAATCCGTTAATATTATCTGTGACATCTTTTACAAAAACATCCGTTTTCTTTTTTGTGCTGACGGCAAGTGTTTTATAGTCAAGAGATGTGAAAAGGTCTTCTCCTTTCGAGTCATCAATATTCAGGATGGCAGGGGCATTGTTTTTTCCGTTTGGTCCGAGAAACCGAGTGAAAAATCTTTTTTTACAATTAAAGTATTCATCTATGGTTTTGTGATAGTCCATGTGATCCTGGGTCAGGTTCGTGAACACGCCCGCATCAAACCGGCAAAAATCCACCCTGTTAAGGTCAAGTCCATGGGAAGAGACTTCCATGATGACATGGGTAACACCGGCTTTGTTCATATCATAAAGGGTTCTTTGAAGATCGATGGAATCAGGTGTTGTCACAGGGTTGTCAAAAATCTGATTATTATATCGGATGTTGATGGTTCCAATGACACCGGTTGAAAATCCACAGGCCTTGAAAATCCTTTCCAGCAGCCATGTGGTTGTGGTCTTGCCATTGGTCCCGGTGATGCCGACAAGGGTCAGTTTTTTTGAAGGATTGCCATAAAAATTGGCTGCAATGGAGGCCATGGAAAGCCTTGTGTTTTCAACCAGAAGAACATGGTTCAAATTTTTTGGATTGGTTTCGGCAATAACGGCCATTGCCCCGTTTTGGAAGGCCTGTTCAATATAATCGTGGCCGTCAGCCATAAGTCCTTTAACAGCAATAAACAGCCCTCCGGGCTTGATATCCCTGGAGTTTGAAGCAATAGAGGAAATATCCGGATCATGGGTCATCCCTGTCGTTGAACAATCTTTGATCAGATCAGACAGCTTCAATTTTTTTCTCCGGTTGGCAATAGAGCAATCATTACTTTGTTTTTTTCAGGGGGTATATTTAAATAATTAAAGGATTCAGCCATAATGGTTTTAAAGGCGGGAGCCGCCACATCTCCGCCATAATATTGTTTTCTCGGCTCATCCACCACCACAAGAATTGCAAGTTCAGGATTATCCTCCGGTGCAAATCCGGCAAAAACCGAAATGTAGTTATTTTTTGAATAGCCCCTTTTGTTTTTTAAGGCTTTTTGTGCGGTTCCTGTTTTGCCGCAAACCGTATATCCATCCATAGCGGCTTTTGTACCGGTGCCTTCTTCTTCTACGACAAGGCTCATCATTTTTTTAACCTGTCGGGCACTTTTTTGGGAGATGACCCGCCGTATTGTTTCAGGGTGATACACTCTTAAGTCTTTTCCTTTATTGGATATAATTTTTTTTATCAGCATGGGTTTCATCAGGTTGCCGTTATTGGCAATCGCACTGATACCAGTGATAAGCTGCATGGCAGAAACAGAAATGCCCTGGCCAAAGGAGATGGCGCTGGTATCAATTCTAGACCATTTCCGGTAGGGTATCAGATTGCCGGATGTTTCTCCGGGAGATCCGACCTGGGTTTTGTCCCCAAACCCAAAATCGGTAAGATAATTGTACAAGACTTTATTCCCAAGTGTTCCAGCAATTTTTGAAGCGCCTATATTGCTTGAAAATTTGATAATCTGGTTAATGGAAAGCCAGTCATAGGGGTGGGTATCATGAATAGTAAATGTTCCGATTTTATAGGTGCCGTTTTCACAAAAAAAGATAGATTTAGGGGTAAACCCGGTTTCAAGCGCGGCTGCTGCTGTAAAGACCTTCATGGTAGATCCCGGCTCAAATGCATCTGTAATGGCACGGTTTCTGAAAGCTTCGTTGTCATATCCTTTGAAATTGTTTGGATTGAATTGCGGGAAATGTGCAATGGCAAGAAGCTCTCCGGTTTGGGGTCTCATCACCAGAGCAATCCCTGATTTTGCCCGATGGGCCGTTACGGTTCTTTCAAGGGTTTGTTCACTAAGAAATTGAATCTTTTTATCAATCGTCAGGACAATTGAATTTCCTTTTAGTTCAGCCCTCTTTTTTTTGTCAAGATCAAGAGTCCCTCCATTCCCATCCCGTTTAACCCTGATTTTCAAGGAACTGCCTTCCAGAACAGAATTATACTTAAACTCAAGGCCTTCAAGCCCGGAATCTTCAGCCCCTGTAAACCCGATGACTTGTGCCGCAAGGCCTCTATTGGGATAAAATCTTTTAGAATCATTTTCAAAATAAATACCCTTTAGATTCAATTGTCTGATTTGATTGGCCTGATCCGGTGAAACTCTTCTGGTCACCCAGGCGAACATGCGCTGAGATGAAAGAGTGTCTTGAAGTTTTTTTCGGTTAATATTCAGTATTTTTGAAAGTTTTTCAGCGGTGATGGCCGGGTCTTTTATTTTTGAAGGACAAGCAGTGATGGATATGGCATCAATGCTGGTTGCAAGTTTATTCATGCTTCTGTCCAGAATCTGCCCTCTTTCCCCTTTGATGGTGAGACGTCTGGAATAATCGCTTTCAGCTTTTTGTGTCAGCTCCCGGGCTTTGAAAATTTGGATGTCAAAGGATTTGGCTCCCATAAGAAAAATCGAGACAACAATCAGAACCTGAATCACAATAATTCTTTGTTTCAGTCTTTTGTTAAAATTCTTTGACATTAACCTTCTTCCCCCGACAGAGAAATCGGCAGATAAATAGTTTGATTCGCTGTGTCCGTTAAAAGGTTTAACCTGGTTTTTGCAATTCGAGTTATACGGTCGCCTGATTTCAGCCGGTCTCTTTCAACAGATAAGGCCTTGTGGTAAGATGTGTTTTCTACAAACGCTGCTTGTCCCTTGGATACCCGTAATATAGTCTGGGTGGATTCTGTCCTGACCCAGGTGTAAACCAAAAGCTCACAAAAGATGATAGAAATAATGACAAGCCAGCGAAAACTTGATTTTCGTGATGGTATTTTTTTGGGTATGTTGTTTTTAATCGCCATATATTAAACCTTTTGAGCCACCCTTAATTTGCTACTTCTTGCCATGGGATTGAGAGCTATTTCTTCTTTTGTGGGCACCAAAGGTTTCCTGAAAACCGATTTCATCTGCGGGACAAACCCGCACAAACAGAACGGAAGATCCTTCGGGCATGTACAGCCGTTTTCGAATTTTCGTAATGCCTGTTTTACAATTCGATCTTCAAGGGAATGGAAAGAGATAACACAAAGCCGTCCTTCCTTTAAAAGAAGGGAGGGTGCGGTTTTCATAAATTTTTCAAGCTGTTCCAGTTCCCTGTTTACCGCAATTCTTAGTGCCTGGAAAATTCTTGTTGCAGGATGAATGCGCTGACTATATACAAATTTTGCAGGGATGGCTTTTGTAATAGTTTGTGCAAGTTCAGAACTGGTATGAATGGGTGTAACCCTTCTTGTTTCCACTATCCTTTTTGCAATTCGTCTGGAAAATTTTTCTTCACCAAACTTAAAAAAAATATTTACCAACTCACTCTCAGGGAATGAATTGATAATCTCAAAGGCTGTCAGATCGTTTCGAATATCCATTCGCATATCCAATGGTTCATTCTTGTTAAAACTAAATCCGCGGTTGCCGTTTTTTAGTTGGTTCAGTGAAAAGCCTAAGTCAAGGAGTATTGAATTTACACCCGTTATTCCGTTAGAGTTCAGAATCTTTGGAAGATCAGAAAAATTGCTGTGAAACAATAACGCATTTTCTTTAAACGGATGTAAAATCTTTTTAGCATGATTAATGGCATCCGAATCCTGATCAATCCCGATCAGCATCCCATCCGGGAGAATTGCCTTGATTGTCGCAAGCGCATGACCTGCCCCACCCAGAGTACAATCCACACTAATGTTTCCGGGTTTAAGGTTCTGGTGCTCATGCACCTCTTGAGGCATTACAGACGTATGCTCAAATCCCATTCCTACAACCCTAGGGAGGCTATTTCTTCTCTTACTTCCTCTTTTTTGAGTTTCTGCTCCATTCTTTTGTTGACCTTGTCCCAGTGACCACGCGCCCAGATCTCAAAACGATCCAGGTTGCCCACAAGAACAATATCTTTTTCAAGGTTTGCATATTCTCTTAAACTTTTAGGGATCAGGATACGATCCTGCTTGTCACACATGCATTCACAGGAGTTGCCGAGGAAAAATCTTCTGAAATCTCCCATAACACTGCTTTTTGTTGATAAAATCCTGGTTTCAACTTTTTCCCATTCACTAAAAGCATAAGCGTATAAACAATCGTCCTTGTTTGAGACCATAACCCCGTAAATTTTATCCGCCTTCAGGATATTCCTGAACCTTGACGGGATAATTACCCGGCCTTTGGAATCAATTGTATGAAAGGAGCTTGATCGAAACACTTATTTAAGCCTCAGTTAAAAATTATTAACTCATCCACTTTCCACCACCATGATCCACACTTTTACGAAAAATAGTAGCTAAGTCAAGAAAAAAATAATTTTTTTTAATAAATTAATTATATAGCCTATAAATTAGGTAGATTTGAGATATAGTTAAAAATGGAGTGAAGTGGAGTTATCTCTTAATGAAGGGCATCAGATCATTGTAGAAATCTTTATTAAAAATTGATCCAGCTTTTTGGCAGAAACCTTTATGGTTGTCTTCAACTCCTGTGCAAACAAAGATATTTTGTACTCTTCCAGGAGCCAGAAAAACGCTTCAATATGCTGGGATTTTTCAGGCGAAGAGTTGTCAGAAAGGGAGGACAAAAGATTATTTAGGTGGTTGGTATATCCTGCCAGCTGCAACGCTTTCTTCTCTTCCTTTAAAGGATTGTCAACCGCTCTTTGGGCCCTGATGCTGATGCAGGCGACATATCGGTGAAGATCCCTGATTCTTTCAACCGTATAAAGATCGGTAAAATTTTGGGGTACAAGATTTTTCAGGTCTTTGAAAAGGGCGGTAATAATATTAAAACTTTTTTTCTTTTTCTGGTGCTGGAAGGATAATTTTTGGATGAGTTCAAAACAGGATTGATATTCTTTTCCAAGCCCGAGAATGATCTTAATAAATTCCTGCCCGGTATTGTACAGATGTTTCAATTTTTTTTGGGCATGAAGTTCAAATTCTTTTTTTGTTCTGATATTTTTGGCAAACGAGGTGGTGGTGATCAGGTTGAATAAAGAATGCTGAAATTTTGTCTGACCGTTAAAAAAAGGTGCGATCTGCTTTATCCCGGGATGAGCATTGATATCTTTTTTCAAGGCCTTGAAATCATCCGGATAACAGATTTGGAAAAGTTTTTTTATCCCTTGGGTATGGGAATTTTCAGCAGCCTGCTCTGACTTGAACAGTCTTAAGGATAAGACCTTGGCTTTGTTTTTCGGATCAGTTTCGATTTTCAGTCCGGGGTATCCTTTTTGCGTAAATTCTTTTTTCCGGGTTATGAGAATAAACGCTTCAAGGTTTTCAAAATCCCATTTTTTTATATTGGTTCTTTCATATTTTTTTTGGGCCAGGCGAAATTTATCTTTTTGAGGAAAGGATACTGCTGAAAATTCCTTCAAAACGGAATAGTCCCTTAAGGCTTTCATCTCCTTTCCTTTTTCATCCCTGATGGAGATTCTCATTTTCAAGTGGTCCGGCAGCTCTTTATCTGACCATTCGGTGGCGGGAATGATAAGATCAAACCGGTTTTGAATAAAAGAAGAGAGCAGTGAGAACAAGGGTTTGTCTTTTTTTGGCATTTCCCTGGCAAGAATGGCGGCTTTTTCGGATACCGGTGCCAGTTTTATCCGGTATTTTTTTGGAAGGGCTTTTATCAGGGCAGCAACTTTTTCTTCAAACAGGCCTGGCACCAGTCTGTCCACGTTGTTTTTTGAGACAAGCAGGGTTGAGGAGGCCGGGACTTTTATGGTGACCCCATCTTTTTTAGATCCCGGATTGAATTCATATTCAAGCTTGAATTTGCCCTGCTCCATTGTCAGAGTATCGGGAAACAAAGATAATGCATGATCATCAATGGAAGATTTTTGAAGGTCTTCCAGGGTCATTTTCAAGAAATCCTGGTTTTCCCGGTCTTTAATAAATTTGGAAAATGTTCTGATATTATGAAAAGGTTTTGGAAGCCTTGACTGGTAAAAAAGATATATATCCTGTTCAGATGCCAGAATATCCTTTTTCCGGGTTTTATGCTCAAGGGCTTCAAGCTCATCAATCAGCTGCCGGTTATGGGTCATAAATTCAAATTTCTGATGAATTTCTCCCTGGACCAAAGCATGGCGGATAAATATTTCTCCGGATTCCTCGGGATTTACCTTGCCATAGGCAATACTGCGGTTGTTGACAATAATCAGTCCGAACAGGGAAACTTGTTCTTTTGCAATGACTTCTCCCCACTTTTTTTCCCAGTGCGGTTCTGAGTATATAGAGGTGCAAAGGTCTTCTCCGATTTGTTCCAGCCATTCAGGATCAATATTGGCCACAGATCTGGCAAAAAGCTGGCTCGTTTTAACAAATTCTGCTGCCACAATCCAGTTTCCGGCAGCGCCAAAAAGACCGGACCCGGGAAATATCATTGCCTGCTGTCCTTTGGCTGCATTGAAGATATTTTTTTCCTTTTTATGGGCAATATTGGCAAGATAGCCTGATAAAATGGCTTTATGCAACGCAATATACAAGGGCCCGCCAATGTCAAACTCTTTGGCCTTCATCCCTTTGGTTCCGGTTTGAGAGAGGATCTTTTTTTCCCCCTTAATATGATGTTCTTTTAAGATCCTGGTAACCTGCCTGTGGATGTCGTTCCATTCCCTCAGGCGCTTGAAAGATAGGAAATGGTCCCGGCAGTATTTTTTGAGTTTGGAACGCGAGCCTAATTTTTTTTCAGCTGCCTTAACTGCATTCCAGATATTTAGAATGGTAACAAAGTCAGAACTCGGATCCTTGAACAGCGCATGCTTTTGATCGGCTGCCTGGGTTTTGTCAGCCGGTCTTTGCCGTGGATCTGAAATGGCAAGGGCCGTCGTAATAATGGCAGCCTCTTTTAAGCATCCGTTCCTGTCGGCTTCTATCAGAATCCTGGATAATTTGGGATCAATAGGCAGTTTTGCCATGATCCGGCCGATCTTTGTGAGGGTGTATACTTTTTTCTTTGTCTGTCTGTTGCCGGGCTTTTTTTCTTTAATAGCAGAAAGTTCAATCAGGGTGTCAAATCCGTCCTTAATACTTTTAGGCGCGGGTGCATCAATGAACGGAAAGGTTGTGACATCCCCCAGGTTCAAGGAGATCATCCTTAATATGACTTCAGCAAGATTGCTTCTTAAGATTTCAGGGGAGGTAAAAAAGGGCCTTGCCCCAAAATCATCTTCATCAAACAGCCTGATGCAAACTCCGTTTTCAACCCTGCCGCACCGGCCTAGTCTCTGGTTGGCGGAGGACTGGGAAATGGGGCTGACCGGAAGTGCTGTGGTTCTTGTCCGGGGTGAATAGCTGGGAATCCTTGCAAGCCCTGTATCCACTACATATTTAATCCCGGGTATGGTCAAGGAGGTCTCGGCCACATTGGTTGCGACAATAATTTTTTTCCCCGCCTGCCGTGAAAAAATTTTTGACTGCTCTTTAGCTGAAAGTCTGGCAAAAAGAGGCAGAACTATAATCCCTGGATGATGTTTGCCCCGGATCAGTTCCATGGTTTCTCCGATATCCTGTTCCGTGGGCATAAATACCAGAATATCACCTGATCCGGATTGGGAAAGAAGAAAGTCTACAGCATCGGCTGCTGCTTCAACATACCCCTGGTCTTCAATGGTCCCATTTTCATCCTCTTTATTTAAAAAGGGCATATAGATAGTCTCAACCGGGTACATTCGTCCTGTGACTTCAATGATAGGCGCATTGTCAAAAGCTTTGGAAAATTTCTGCGTATCAATGGTGGCAGATGTGATAATCAGTTTGAGATCTTTTCTTTTTTTAACCAGGTTTTTTAGAAGACCTAAGGTAAAGTCAATATTCAGACTTCTTTCGTGGGCCTCATCTATAATAATGGTATCATATTTATTTAAGAATCTGTCGGTCTGGGTTTCAGCAAGCAGGATGCCGTCGGTCATCATTTTGATATACGCATGATCAGAGGTTTTATCATCAAATCTGATTTTATATCCAACCGATTGACCAATGCTCTCATTGAGTTCCTCGGCAATTCTTCTGGCAACATTGATGGCTGCGATGCGTCTTGGCTGAGTACAGCCGATCAGTCCTTTAATTCCCTGTCCTGCCGCAAGGCAGAATTTTGGAATCTGGGTGGTTTTCCCGGACCCGGTTTCCCCTGATATAATCACAACCGAGTTTTTTTTGATGGCCCCAATGATTTCATCTTTTTTATGGGTAATGGGCAGATCAGGATTAAAGGTTATATTGGAAGGTTTGTGTAAAAGCCTCGCCTGTATCTTTTTTAGTTTATTCATGGCCTTTGAATAGTAGCTTATAGTTCCAAAATGTCAAATTTTGAATTGTGGTTTTAAAATATGGTTGACATGAATCGTGGAATAAGAGACAAAGAACATTGTTTAAAAAAAATGGAGATATACAATACTAGAATGAAAGTACTTTAATTTTAAATAGATAGGGGGAATGATAGCATGGGAGATATTGCTATTAAAATCGGAAACGCAAGAAAGAGCGTTTTTAAAGATAAGGTAATGAAGCTTCTGCCTGATGGCGGGAATTTGAATGCATGCCTGACATGCGGTGCATGTGCATCAGGTTGCCCTGCAACCGGTCTTGAAGGAATGGATCCAAGAAAGTTCCTGAGAATGGCAGCACTTGGAATGGATGAAGAAATACTGAGCTCAAATTGGGTATGGATGTGTACCATGTGTATGCGATGTATTTATGTCTGTCCCATGGAAATTAATATTCCTCAGCTTGTATTCAATGCAAGAGCACAATGGCCAAGAGAAGAAAGACCCAAAGGTATCAGAGGCTCCTGTGACATGGCACTAAAAAACGACACCTGCTCAGCCATGGGTGCCAATGAAGAAGATTTTCAATTTGTTGTGGAAGATGTTCTTGAAGAGTACCAGGAATCGCAGCCTGAGTTTGCCCAGATGAAAGCAGATGTAAACAGGGAAGGCGCTTATTACTTTTTAAATCAGAACTCAAGAGAACCGGTAACAGAACCCGATGAAATGGTCCCGTTGTGGAAAATTCTGAACCTTGCAGGCGCAGACTGGACCTATGGTACAAAAGGCTGGGCTGCTGAAAATTATTGCATGTTTCTGGCTGAAAATGAATCCTGGGAAAAAATTATTCGGACAAAGGTCAAAGCAGTGGAGGATCTGGGCTGTAAAGTCTGGCTCAACACCGAGTGAGGGCACGAACTTTTTGCAGTCCTGGCAGGACTGAAAAAATTTAATATCCCTTACAACTTTGAAATTAAAAGTATTATTCAACTCTATGCAGAGTGGATCAGAGAAGGTAAACTTAAACCATCTTCAGACTGGAATAAAGATAGAAAAATCAAGTTCACACTTCAGGATCCTTGTCAGCTGGTGAGGAAAACACTTGGTGATCCGGTTGCAGAAGATATGAGATACGTTGTCAAGAAAGTTGTTGGTGAAGAAAATTTTATTGACATGACACCCAATAAATCCAACAATTTTTGCTGTGGCGGCGGAGGTGGATTCCTCCAGTCCGGTTTCCAGGAACAAAGACGGGCGTATGGGCAGACCAAGGCCAACCAGATCCTTGCAACAAAAGCTGCCTATTGCATCACGCCATGCCATAATTGTCATGCCCAGGTGCATGATATGGCCGATGTCAATGACCATGCATGGGAAACCGTTCATCTCTGGACACTCTTAAACCTTTCCCTGGGTATATTGGGCCCCAATGAAAGGGAATATCTTGGTGAAGATTTAAAAGAAGTGGATGTGTTTCATCCGGAATCTGCCATGTAATTTATATATTTTAAATGTTAAGATCAAACCGGCCTTGTACGGCAAGTAATTTGCTGTACAAGGCTTTTTTTTATGAGCCATATTTTTTAAATATGAAAAAAGATATTTGAGTCTTTTAACTGATTGCCTAAGGGGGGTAATTGTGATATGAAAATTTGATTATGACTCAGATTATCAGTGTAGCAAACCAGAAAGGGGGCGTTGGTAAAACAACGACCTCAGTAAATCTTTCATCTGCTCTTGCCAAACTCGGAAAAAAAGTACTGCTTATTGATTGTGATTCCCAGGCAAACGCAACAACAGGTATGGGAATTGATAAGCCCTCTCTTGAATATTCTCTGTATCACGGGCTTATTGGTGAGGCAGGTATTGATGACATTATTTGTCCCACAATGTTACCCAAACTGATGATGATTCCGGCCAATATTGATCTCATCGGATTTGAAATAGAGATGGTGCCTGACAAGAACAGGGAAAAGAAGCTTAAATATCTTCTGGAGCCGATAAAAGAAAGGTATGATTATATTATCATTGATTGTCCGCCGGCGTTAAGTTTGTTGACATTGAATGCACTTACAGCTTCGGATGCCGTTTTGATACCCCTTCAAAGCGAATTTTATGCCCTTGAAGGCCTGGGGCAGCTGCTGGATACCATAAAACGAGTCAAGGCATCTTTTAATCCCGGGTTGAAGATCAAAGGTATTCTTTTTACCATGTATGATAAAAGAACAAACCTTGCTAAACATGTCGTTGCAGATGCGAAAAAATATTTCAATGATATGGTTTTTAAAACAAAGATACCGCGTAATGTAAAGCTTGGAGAGGCACCAAGCTTTGGATTGCCGGTAACATTATATGATAAACATTCACAAGGATCAAAAAGCTATATTGCTTTTGCAAGGGAACTTCTAACCCGGAGGTCACACGTAAAAAGATGACAAAAAAGAAAAAGAAAAACACCGGACTGGGACGGGGACTTTCAGCACTGATTCCTGATTTTGAATTTTCTGAGAGCAGTCCCGATTTTCTCATGTGTCCCATTGGGGATATTGCACCTAACAGATATCAGCCCAGAACTGTATTCAGCCGGGAAGAACTTGACAGATTAAAGGAATCTATTGCACAACAGGGTGTTTTGCAGCCTTTATTGGTAAGGCACCGTGATGATTCCTATGAATTGATAGCAGGAGAGAGAAGACTTCGTGCTGCCAGAGAAGCCAGTTTGACCCATGTACCGGTGTTTGTAAAAGACTTAACCGATGAACAGGTTTTAGAAGTTTCCATTATCGAGAATATTCAAAGGGAAGATCTAAATGTTCTTGAAGAGGCAGAGGCTTATTACCGATTGATTCATGAGTTTAGTTATACTCAGGAAAAAGTGGCGAAAAAAATTGGGAAGAACCGTTCTACCATCGCAAATCTGATTCGTCTCAGAAGCCTTCCCCAGGTGATTAAAGACAGCCTGATTGCGGAAAAAATATCCATGGGACATGCAAGAACCCTTTTAGGGGCCGGTTCCCAGGAAAATCAAATCTATCTTTTTGAAATAGTCCTTGAAAAAGGATTATCTGTAAGGCAGACGGAAAAACTTGTCAACAACGCCAAAAAAGAACCCAAAAAATTTCAGAAAAAAATATCTGCTGTGGAAAAACAATTTCTTGATGAAACCTGTTCCTTTCTTTCCAATCATATTCAATCCACCGTCAAAATTAAAAAGAACGGGGATAAAGGTAAAATAGAAATCAATTTTAAATCAAAAACAGAGTTTCAACGCCTGGTCGATCTTTTGACTAATCTTTCATGAAAATAGTTGTCGCGAAAACCGCTGGATTTTGTATGGGAGTCCGGCGTGCTGTGGATATGGTGTTGGATGCATCCAATTTGTCTTCTGAGTTGATTTATACCTACGGTCCTTTGATTCATAATCCCCAGGTCCTGAAAATGCTTGAAGAAAAAAAAATTTTCAGGATTGATGAAATCCCGGAAACAGGGAGTGGTATTGTCTTAATCCGGGCTCATGGCGTTCCGCCGGAAGATGAAAAAGCCCTTAAGGATGCCGGCTTTACTGTGATAGATGCGACATGCCCCAGGGTGGTAAGGGTCCAGGCGATTATTAATAAGTATGCCCAAAAAGGGTATTCAACTATTATTATCGGGGATCAAAAACACCCGGAAGTCGTGGGCCTTTTAGGCTATGCAAAGGGAAACGGGCATACCATCACATCCATGGATCAGCTTTGTGCACTGCCTGAGTTTGAAAATGCTGTTGTGGTAGCTCAAACCACCCAGGACACTGTTTTTTATAATGAAATAAAGGCATGGTGTAAAATCAATGCGCCTCATTATCAGATATTTGATACCATTTGCGGCTCCACTGAGAAGCGGCAGACCGAAATCCGAATGCTTGCCAGGGAAAATGATGCGGTTATTGTTGTCGGCGGGAAACAAAGCGGAAACACAAAACGGCTGGCACAGATCGCGTCCCGGACAGGGAAACTCACAGTCCATATTGAGGATATTTCTCAAATTGATTATGGGAAATTGTCATCAGCCAGGTCTGTCGCGATAACAGCCGGGGCTTCCACACCAAACTGGATCATTAATGATGCATACGATCAAATAGAAAGCAACCTTCAACGCCAGCATCCTGCCCAGGCACTTTTATTTTTAATCCGGGATTTCTTATTGAAAACCAATATAATGACCGCAGCAGGCGCGGGTTTTTTGACTTATGCGTGTTCTGTGCTTCAAGGGATTACTCAAAATTTGCAACATGCCATGATAGCCATGTTGTATGTACTTTCAATGCAGATACTGAATAATTTATTCACCATTAAGCCGGATAAATATAATCATCCCCAAAGGGCACTTTTTTATAAGAAAAATCGAGCGTATCTGTTGTTTTTTGCTGTTTTATCAGGCGCATCAGGTCTTTATCTCAGCTTTATCACCACCGGGGTATTGTCTTTTTTTATTCTGTCTGTCATGAGCCTTTTGGGATTGTCATACAATTTAAAAATCATCCCTTTTATGTCAAAAAAAGGACAATTCGCACGATTAAAGGATATCCCCGGCTCAAAAACCATTCTGATTACCATTGCCTGGGGAACAGTGACCTGTCTTTTGCCGGCAGTGGCAAATCAAAGTGAGTTGCTGTCTGTTGCAATGGTATTCTTATTTGCTACAGGCTTGGTATTTGCGAGGACAGCCTTTTTTGATATTCTTGCCATTCAGGGTGACAGAATCACCGGAAAAGAAACCCTTCCTATCCTTTTAGGGGAAAAACGAAGTTTTGAAATCATACAATATATTTTAATTGCTGATATGGGTATTATCCTTTTGACATTTTTTACCGATATATTGGTAAAAAAAGCGTTCTTTTTTGCTTTCATTCCCTTTATTATGTTTTTGTTAATAAAGTTTTTTCAAAAAGACAGCCTTATACCAGGTGCGCATCGGGAATTTTTTATTGAATTTTTATTTATTTTCACCGGATTGTTGGCGGCTGTAATTACATAGGGTAAATCCCTGAATTTTAGCTAATAAGACTGTTGGTGTTCAGCAGTCAAGATCAAACAGGTACTTGAACTTTTGAAGATAGCCTTCTATGGAAAGGGGCAGCACATATGTAAACACGTCCAGTAGAATAATCGCATTAACGGCGGAATCTGTTTTGCTCGCAGCCTTCAACCGTTCGGCGATTGCCATATTGACTATGTGCATATCGTCATATATTTTTATGAGTTCCTTTAAATCAAAATCTGTAGGTTTCCCTTCATTTTTCAGGAAATATTGCTTGAGCAGATACATGGATGCCGCACGACTGATGGTTTCTTCTTCATCAGCCAGTGGAAGGTGGAACCGTGCCATGGATTTAAAAAATCTTGTGCGCGGGCAGCCGCTGGTGGCAATCACCAGGCCCATCAGCGAACTGATCCCTTTTTGAATTGTTGTGTCCTGGGTGATGGTCCTGTTTTTCATAATCACCTTGACCCGGATCTGGTGGTAGGAACAAAGAATATCAAGATGCTTGATAATA